>DASSBA010000173.1:0-1255 GCA_035699205.1 Gemmatimonadales bacterium | reverse complement strand
TTCATCGCCATTCTCGCCAGCGAAGCCGGCAACTTCGCGCTGGAGGTGCTGGCCACGGGCGGGGTCTATCTGGCCGGCGGAATCCCGGCCCACGTCCTGCCCGCGCTGGCGGAGGGGGGATTCATGCGGCAGTTCGTGCGGAAAGGACGATTGACCGAGCTGCTGAGCCGAATCCCGGTACATGTCGTTCTGGAGCGGGCAGCTCTCATCGGAGCCGCCATTCGCGGGCTCGAGCTCGCCGCGGCGGAGTCCGCGCCCGTCCAACGAGAGGAGGCGGCGTGCAGCTCGGGATGATCGGCCTGGGACGGATGGGATCGAACATGGTCCGGCGGCTCACCCGGGCCGGCCACGAGTGCGTCGTCTTCGACGTCCATCCGGAGGCGGTGCAGGCGCTCGCGGGTGAGGGCGCCGCCGGAGCGGCTTCGCTGGAGGCGTTCGTTGCCGCCCTCGCGCCACCCCGCGCCGTCTGGCTCATGGTGCCCGCCGCGGTGGTGGACCGCGAGCTGGCCGCACTCACGCCGCTGCTTCGCCCGGACGACATCGTGGTGGACGGGGGCAACTCGCATTACCACGACGATCTCCGGCGCGCCGAAGCACTCCGGCTCCAGCGGATCCACTACCTGGACGTGGGCACCAGCGGCGGTGTCTGGGGACGGGAGCGGGGCTACTGCCTCATGATCGGCGGCGATCCCGCGGCGGTGCGCCGGCTCGACCCCATCTTCAGCGCCCTGGCGCCCGGCCGAGCCGCCGCGTCCACCACGCCGGGCGGGGACGCGCGCGGCGGCACGGCGGAGCGGGGCTACCTCCACTGCGGGCCGTCTGGCGCGGGGCACTTCGTGAAGATGGTCCATAACGGCATCGAGTACGGCATCATGGCGGCGTACGCCGAAGGGCTCAACATCCTGCACCATGCCGACGTCGGCAAGCGGGCGCGCGAGACCGACGCCGAGACGACGCCGCTCCGGCAGCCGGAGCACTACCAGTACTCGCTCGACCTCGCCGAGATCACCGAGGTGTGGCGCCACGGCAGCGTGATCGCGTCGTGGCTGCTGGACCTGACCGCCCGCGCGCTGCACGAGGCGCCCGACCTCGCGGGGTTCGCGGGACGGGTGTCGGACTCGGGTGAGGGGCGCTGGACCGTGTCCGCCGCGCTGGACGAGGCGGTGCCCGTGCCGGTGTTGAGCGCCGCGCTCTACCAGCGCTTCAGCTCGCGCGGGGAGGCGGACTTCGCCGACAGGCTGCTGTCGGCGCTCCG
>DASSBA010000172.1:0-1578 GCA_035699205.1 Gemmatimonadales bacterium | reverse complement strand
GTGGCCACCATCACCGGGTCCACCACCAGCGGCTGCCAGCCGTTCTCGCGAATCGCCTTGGCCACGAGCCGGACCAGTGCCGCCTCGGCCAGCATCCCGGTCTTGAGCGCGTCGGGCGGGAGGTCCTCCGCGAGGGCGGTGAGCTGGGCCGCTACCATCGCCTCGGGCACCGACTCGACCGCGCGCACGCCGCGGGTATTCTGGGCGGTGAGCGCCACGATCACCGACGTGCCGTACACGCCGAACTGCTGGAACGTCTTGAGGTCGGCCTGGATGCCGGCCCCGCCGCCGGAATCGGAGCCGGCGATGGTGAGGGCGATCTTCATCCGGTGAGCACCTCCATGGGCGGCTCTCTCTTGACGACGATCCGTGATCTCCACCGCCGGCGCGGCCGCGAGCGCCGCGGGCTGGCGCTGGCGGAAGGCGTGCGCCTGGTCGAGGAGGCGCTCGCGGCCGGCATCGGCGTGCGCGGGGCCGCGGTCTCGCCGGCGCTGGAAGGTACTCCTCGCGGGAGCGCGCTCAAGAGCGCGCTCAGGGAGCGGGGCGTGGCGGTCACCGAGGTCGGCCTGGCCGAGCTGGACGAGCTGGCCGATACCGAGCACCCGCAGGGGGTCGTCGCGGTGGTGGAGCCACGCACCTGGACGCTCGCCGATGTGCCGGTGGCGCCCGGGGCGGTCGTGCTCGTGCTCGACGGCGTGCAGGATCCCGGCAACGTCGGGACGATCCTTCGCACGGCGCTCGGCCTGGGCGCGGCCGGCGTGGTGGCGCTCAAGGGCACGGCCGAGCTCACCAACCCGAAGGTGCTCCGCGGCAGCATGGGGGCGGGATTCCGCCTGCCGGCCGTTTCGACCGACGCCGGGGGCTTCCTGGCGTGGGCGGGTGAGCGTGGGGTCGAGCTCTGGGTGGCCGCCGCCGACGGCCAAGCGGCTCCCCGCCGACGCAACCGCGCCGCGCGCCCACCGCTCGCGCTGGTGCTGGGCAATGAAGGCGCCGGGGTGAGCGCGGTGCTCGAGGCCGCGGCCGGCCGCCGGGTCTCGATTTCGCTGGCGCGGGAGGTCGAGTCGCTCAACGTGGCGGTCGCGGCCGGGATACTCCTGAACGAGGTCACGCGTGTCGACTGATCCCGTCCTCGTCACCTTTGCCGGACTGCTGGGCGCGTTGCTCGGCAGCTTTCTCAACGTCTGCATCCTGCGCTGGGGCGCGGAGCCGAAGCAGTCGGTGGTGCGCCCGCCGTCGCGCTGCCCGAAATGCGGGCGCGGCCTCCGCTGGTACGAGAACGTGCCGATGGTGTCGTGGCTGATGCTCCGCGGGCGCTGCCGCGGCTGCCGTGAGCCGATCTCGGCGCAGTATCCGCTCGTCGAGCTCGGCACGGCACTCATCTGGGCATTCATGGCGTGGCGGTTCGGAATCGGGCTCGAAGCGCTCAAGGGTGCGGTGTTCGCCACGATCCTGCTCGGGATTGCCATGACCGACGCCCGGGCCTACATCATCCCGCACGAGTTCTCGATCGGCGGAACCGTGCTCGCGGTGGCCTTCGCGGCGGCGCTGGGGGAGGGCCTGCCGGGAGCGCGGGAAGCG
>DASSBA010000171.1:0-2629 GCA_035699205.1 Gemmatimonadales bacterium | reverse complement strand
ACGATCTCGAGCGTCTCGCCCATCTCGCTGGCGAGGTAGTCGGGGATCTGCTGCGGGTGCTCCAGGAAGTAGAAATGGCCGCCGGAGCGCCGGGCGATGTCGCGCAGCAACCGCTCGTCGAAGTCGGCGCCGACGCCGAAGGTGGAGGTGGCGACCCCGCGCGCCCGCAGCTCGGCCGCGTGCCGTAGCAACTCCCCATGATCGGTGATCCCGTGGTTGGCGAGCCCATCCGTGAGCAGCAGGCAGCGGCCCACCGTCCCGTCATTCAGGGCGAGCCCGACCTGCTCGCACCCACGCAGCCACCCGCCGCAGAGATCGGTCGAGCCGCGGGCCTCGATGGAGGCGAGCGCGTCCGTGGCGCGGCGGCGGGCCGCCGCGGCGGCGGACGTCGACTCGACGATCAGGTCCACGACGTTATCGTACACCACGACCGAAAAGCGGTCGTCCGAGCCGAGCAGCGCCAGTGCCTGCTGCGCGGCGCTCCGGGCGAGCGCGATCTTCTGGCCGCCCATGGAGCCGGAGCGGTCGAGCACGAGCGCCACGTTCACCGGCAGACGGGCGCCGCTGCTGCGCGACTCGGGCGCGGTGAAGGAGATCCGCACGTACCGGGTGCTCGAGGCGCCGGCACGGATGAGCGAACGATCATACTGGGCATGCAGTCTCACGGGGTGTCCTCCTCCAGGAGTCGTCTCGCGTAGGCCAGCAGCTTCTCCACGATTCTGTTCTGCGCCCTCGACAGCGGCCGCCGCACATGGAGCTCGAGGTCGGGGGCGAGGGTGAGGCGGTCCCACTGCGACCGGTCGGCGCCGGGGGGCGGCTCCGGCGAGGCAGCCATGGCGGCGGTGAAGAGCGCCGGCGGCTCCCGCAGGACCCCGCGGACATAATCCACCGCACTCGACCGGACCGGAGGCTCTGGTTGCTGAAGCAGGCGATGCACCTCCGCGTCGGCCAGCGACTCGAGCCGGCGACGGATTTCCGAGAGCGGCAGATGCTCCCGCTGGAGGCGGCGGATGAGCTTCAGGCGATCGAGATGCCCCTGATCGTATCTGGCCCCCGGGCCCGGCGTGCCCGGCGAGCGGAGCAGCCCCTGCTGGATGTAGTAGCGGACCGTACGCGGAGTTACACCGGCGCGGGCGCTCAGTTCGCCGAGGCCGAAACCCTCAGGTTCGCTGGACACGGCGACAGATATAACAGTGCTACGTTATGCTGTCAAGACATAAATTCCTCTCATTGGACGGCTCCATCGGCACCCTAGAATGCCGCGGGGCTGTGACAGCGAGGGTGATCAACCGGGGAGAGACCAATGCGAGTCGGATTCATCGGCCTGGGCAGCATGGGGCTGCCGATGGCCCAGCACCTCCTGCGGGCGGGGCACGAGCTGGTCGTTTCCAACCGTACGCGAACTCGCGCGGATGAGCCGTCGCGCATGGGCGCCAGGGTGGCGGCGTCCCCGCGTGAAGCCGCGGACGGGGTGGAGGTGCTGGTCACCATGCTCTCGGACGATGTCGCGGTGGAGGGCGTGCTGTTCGGCGATGAGGGGGCCCTCGCGGCGCTCGGTCGCGGGGCGATCCACCTGGCCATGAGCACCACCAGCCCTGCCCTCGCGCGCCGGCTCACCGCAGCGCACGACGCCCGTGGTCAGGCCTACGTCGCGGCACCGGTGTTCGGGCGCCCGGAGATGGCGCAGGCAGCCAAGCTCTGGATCGTGGCCGCGGGATCGGCGGACGCAATCGGGCGATGCCGCCCGCTGCTCGACGCGATGGGTCAGGGGGTGGAGACCGTCGGCACCGACCCGGCGGCGGCGAGCGTCGTCAAGATCGCCGGCAATTTCCTGCTCGCCTCGGCGATCGAGGCAATGGGCGAGGCATTCACGCTGGTGCGAAAGCACGGCATCGAACCGGCGCGGTTCCTCGAGATCGCCAACGGCCGGCTGCTGCGCTCGCCGATCTACGAGAACTACGGCGGACTCATCGCCGCCGAGCGCTACGAGCCGGCCGGGTTCAAGCTCGCGCACGGGCTCAAAGACGTCCGCCTCGCGCTCGATGCCGGCGATGACGTGGCCGCACCGCTCCCGCTCGCCAGCCTCATGCGGGACCACTTCCTCGCCGCGGTGGCCTGGGGCTGGGCCGACATCGACTGGGCCGCGCTGGCCAGGGTGAGCGCGGTGAACGCCGGCCTCTCCCGGTGAGCCCGGCCACTCGACGCCGGCGCCACGTCACTGCATGTTGAGGTTCCCGGACATGAGACGCAGGTAGGTCCCTTCCCTGCCCACAGGAGGCCGCCCATGGTGCCGCTCGGTACGCTGGTGCTCCCGATCATCCTGTCCGCCGTCCTCGTGTTCGTGCTGAGCAGCATCATCCACATGCTCCTGGGCTATCACAACCGCGACTACACCGCCCTGCCCAACGAGGACGCGGTGCGCGCCGCCATCCGAAGCGGCAACCCGGCACCGCGGCAGTACGTCATCCCGCACTGCGCGGGCGCGAAAGAGATGGGGTCGCCGGAGATGCAGCGGAAGTACGCCGAGGGACCGATTGCCGTGCTCAACCTCAAGGCGGCCGGCCCGATCCGGATGGGGCCCAGCCTGGTGCAGTGGTTCGTGTTCGCGCTGGTGGTCTCGGTATTCCTC
>DASSBA010000170.1:0-25482 GCA_035699205.1 Gemmatimonadales bacterium | reverse complement strand
CCGAAGCCGCGGAAGAGCTGGCCGCCTTCGACGGTCACGTTGGCCCGCCCGTACTCGCGGCGGGAGGCGCGGGTGACGTTGCCGCCCGAGAGATGGGCCAGCAGCTGCATCCCGTAGCAGAGGCCGAGCACGGGCGTGCCGAGCTCCAGCAGCGCCGGATCGGCGGTGGGCACGCTCTCGCCGTAGACCGAGTTGGGACCGCCGGAGAGGATGATCCCCTTCGGTTGCCAGTCCCGGATCCAGTTCACGGTGCGCGTCGGAGGGTGGATCTCGCAATAGACATGCGCCTCGCGCACCCGGCGCGCGATGAGCTGGGTGTACTGCGAGCCGAAGTCGATGATGAGAATGCCGTCGTGGTGCTGGGGCACTCGCTGTCTGCTCCTGGTTCGAGTCACCCAGCGGAGCGAAGGGGGCATGCCTCAGGCCATGGCCCCTTCGCTCCGCTCAGGGTGACTCGCGTTCCGTTGCGTAGAGGTCCTCCACCCGTTCCCGCGGCCGCGCCACCCACCACCGGTCTCCGTCCACGATCACCTCCGGCGGCCGCGGCCGGGAGTTGTAGTTGGATGCCATGACGAACCCGTAGGCGCCCGCGCCGAGCACCGCCAGCCGGTCGCCGGCAACGACGTCCGGGAGCACGCGGTCGAGCGCCAGGAAGTCGCCGGTCTCGCAGACCGGCCCCACCACGTCCGCGCGCACCGGTGGGCGCTCCCGCGCCTCGAGCTCGACGATCTCGTGATACGCCTGGTAATGGCTCGGCCGCACCAGGTCGTTCATCCCGGCATCCACCACCACGAACTCCTTGCCGCCCGAGTGCTTCCGGTAGAGCACCTCGGTGAGGAGGACACCGGCGCTTCCCACCAGAAACCGGCCCGGCTCCAGATAGACCGTGCAGCCGCTCGGCGCCAGCAGGGGCACGACCGCGGCGGCGAAGCGCTCCGGGTCCATCGTCGGCTCGTTCGCGTAGCGGATGCCGAGTCCGCCGCCGATATCCAGCACCCGGATCGCATGCCGGCCCTCGGCGCGGAAGCGAGTCGCGAGCTCGAGCAGGTGTGCGATGCCCTGGCGGAACGGCTCGGCGTCGGAGAGCTGGCTGCCGAGATGCATCGCCAGCGTCGTGAGCTCGAGCCGTGGGTGGCGCGCGATGAATGCCGCCGCGGCCGGGACCTGGTCGATGGGGACGCCGAACTTGATTCCGCTCTTGCCCGTGGAGATGTACGGATGGGTCTCGGTCGTGACGTCCGGATTCACCCGGATCCCGACCGCTACGTTCGTCCCGGCCCCCTCGGCGATCCGACCCAGCCGGTGCAGCTCCTCCACCGACTCGACATTCAGGTGACCCAACCCCGTCCGGACCGCCTGCCGCAGCTCCGCCTCCGACTTCCCCACCCCGCTGAACACGATCCGCTCCGGCGCGAAGCCCGCGGCCAGCACGCGGGAGAGTTCGCCGCCGGAGACGATGTCGGCCCCCGCGCCGAGGTCCCGCAGAATCCGCAGCACGGCCAGCGTGCTGTTGGCCTTGACCGCATAGCAGATCCGGTGCGCCAGCGGCGCGAGCGCCCGGTCGAGCGCCCGGTAGCGCTCGCGGATGGCCTCCGCGTTGTAGACGAAGACCGGCGTCCCGACTTCGGACGCGATCGCCGACAGTGGCACGCCGCCCAGGTGGAGCGAGGCGCCTTCGCGCGCGAGCCCGGCGTCGGCGAAGCGGGTGTCGGTCAGTAGGCCCTGGCCCACACTGCCTCGGCGACGCTCGGCCGACCGCACCACATGCAGGTGGCCGGGGGCTCTGGCGAACGGTACTCCGGGTCCGGGATGACGCGGATCGTCGCCTTGGTCTGCTCCTTGATCTCTGCCTCGCACTCGGGGCGGCCGCAGAAGCCGCCATAGACGAAGCCGCCGCTGCCCTCGACGTGGTCGAGGAACTGCTGCTTCGTGGCGCCGCGAATCGTCGCAGCCTCGACCCGGGCGCGCGCCGTCTCGAGCAGCGCGGTCTGCATGCGTTCCATCTCCTGGTGGATGCGAGCCGCGATACCCTCCACCTGCAGCGTCTCCTTCTTTCCGCCGGTCCGCCGGGCAAGCACCACGGCGCCCGCGGCCACGTCGCGAGGCCCGATCTCCAACCGGAGCGGGACGCCGCGACCCTCCCACTCGTAGTACTTGGCGCCCGGCTTCATCCCGGCGCGCGCGTCGAGGTGAACGCGGACGCCCGCGCCGGCGAGCTCGCGCTTCACCCGCTCCGCCGCCTCGAGCACCGTGGCGCGCTCGTCGTCGGTGCGGTAGATCGGGACGATCACGACCTGGTACTGCGCCAGCCGCGGCGGTGTCACCAGGCCGGCGTCGTCGCCGTGCGTCATGATGAGCGCGCCGACCAGACGGGTCGAGACGCCCCAGGACGTGTTCCACACATGGTCCAGGTCGCCCTCCGCCGTTTGAAACGTCACCTCGAACGCGCGCGCGAAGTTCTGGCCCAGGTTGTGGCTGGTCCCCGCCTGGAGCGCCTTGTTGTCCTGCATCAGCGATTCGCAGCTATAGGTCCGCACCGCGCCGGCGAACCGCTCGCTGTCCGTCTTCCGCCCCGTCACCACCGGCATGGCCATCCACTCTTCCATGAACGTGCGGTAGACGCCGAGCATGCGGCAAGCTTCCTCCTCCGCTTCGGACTCGGTGGCGTGGGCCGTGTGGCCCTCCTGCCAGAGGAACTCCGTGGTACGGAGAAACAGCCGCGTCCGCATCTCCCAGCGCACCACGTTGGCCCACTGGTTGATGAGCACCGGGAGGTCGCGGTAGCTCTGGATCCACTTGGCGTACATCGAATAGATGATCGTCTCGGAGGTCGGCCGGACGACGAGCGGCTCCTCCAGCTCCTTGCCGCCGCCGTGGGTCACCACCGCCGTTTCCGGAGCGAACCCCTCGACGTGCTCGGCCTCGCGGGAGAGGAAGCTCTGCGGAATGAACAGCGGGAAATAGGCATTCTGGTGCCCGGTGTCCTTGAACATCTGATCGAGGGCGCGCTGCATCTGCTCCCAGATGGCGTAGCCGTTGGGCCGGATGACCATGCACCCGCGCACCGGGCTGTAGTCGGCCAGCTCGGCGCGCGCGATGAGCTCGTTGTACCAGGCGCTGAAGTCCGCGGCGCGGGTCGTCAACGCCTTCGTGTCCGCCATTCCTGCTCCTCTACTGTTCCGGGCTGACCGGAGTTGAGTATTCACCACGGAGGCACGGAGGGCACGGAGGGTTCCCGGTCCGGAAAGGTCCCCTGGACCCGGACAACACCAACGAATTTGGTGGTGGCACCGCGTCCCGATGCGCTCCGTTTCCAAATCCCTCTGTGTTCCTCCGTGCCCTCCGTGCCTCCGTGGTGAATCAGTTCCTGACCATCTCCGACAACCGCTCGAGGGCCCGATCCCGAGGGACGCCAGCTTGACCCTTTCCCGCGAGGTCCTTGATCACGACCTCTCCCCGCGCCCGGTCGTCCGGCCCGATCACCACCGCGAACCGTGCGTTCCGCGCGTCCGCCAGCTTGAGCTGCTTGCCGACGGCCTGGGCCCCGAGCGAGTACTCCGCCCGGAGACCGGCGTCGCGCAGCTCATGCGCAAGCGCGAGCACATGGGGCAGGTCGTCGTCGGTGATCGCCGCCAGGAAGACGTCGATGCTGGAGCCGGACGCCGGCACCAGCCCCCGCTCGCGCAGCAGCTCGGCCAGCACCACGTCACCCATGCCGAAGCCCAGCGCCGGCAGGTCCACGCCGCCGAGCGACTCGAGAAGATCGTCGTAGCGTCCGCCGCCGCAGATGGCGCGCAGGGTCCGGCCCGCATCGAACAGCTCGAACACGGTGCCGGTGTAGTAGGCCAGGCCCCGGACGATCGTGAGGTCGATCTCGACGAACTCGGCGAGCCCCATGGCGCCGAGGGCGTCCACCACGCCCCGGAGCGGCGCGCCGGCCGCCTCCCCGCCCGGGACCGCGGCCAGCGCCGCCTGGACCGCAGGCAGACCGCGGAGCGTCGCTACCGCGAAGACGCCCTCGGCCGCGGCGGAAGTCAGCCCGGCCGCCTCGAGCTGTGCCGCGAGCGTGCTGCGATCGACGCGCTCGAGCTTGTCCACGGCCTGGTAGGCGGCGGGGAGCTGGGGCTCCGTTACCCCGGCGCCCAGGAGCAGCGCGTGCAATACCCGCCGGTCGGACACCCGGACCCGTACGTCGGATGGCCCGAGCCCGAAGGCCCGTATCACGTCGATGGCGAGCGCGATGATCTCGGCGTCGCCGAGCGGACCCGGCTCTCCGATCAGATCGCAGTTGAGCTGGAAGTGCTCTCGAAGCCGCCCCCGTTGCTGCCGCTCGTAGCGGAACAACTGGGGAATGGAGAACCAGCGGATCGGTTTCTTGAGCCCGTTGGCGCGCGCCGCCACCATCCGCGCCAGCGTCGGGGTCATTTCCGGCCGGAGCGCGACCTCGCGCCCGCCCTTGTCCTCGAAGTTGTAGAGCTGCGCCACGATCTCGTCGCCGCTCTTGGCGGTGTAGAGCTCGAGCGGCTCCAGCGGCGGCCCGTCGTACTCCTCGAAGCCGTACCGGGCCGCGACCGCCCGCCAGGTATCGAAGATGTGCGTCCGGAGCGCCAGCTCGGCCGGATAGAAATCGCGAAAGCCCGGCAGGGCCTTGGTTTGCATGGGGGGGATTATAGCGGGTCGAAGCGGATCGCCGAAGTCCTCGCGCCGCCTACACCCCCATCCCCAGCACCTCCATCACGTCTCCCACGGTGTGAAAGGACCCCGTCACCAGCACCGTGCCGGCATCCTGCTGGACGGCGGCCAGCGCCTCGCGAAAATCGGGGATAAGCGTCCACGCGGCGCGCGCGGGAGGCCGGGCGCGCTTGGCCAGCCAGCGCCGCAGCCAGGCCGCGTCCCACCCTCGGCTCGCCGCCGTGGGCGCTACCGTGAGCACGCCCCGGTCGAGCACGCGGTCGAGCTCCACCAGCATCTCGGGCCACTCCTTGTCGCCCAGGATGGAGATCAGGCCATGGACCGGCCGCGGCGGCCGCATCGCCTCGATGGCCCGGGTGAGCGACCGGACCCCGTCCGGGTTGTGGGCCACGTCGAACAGCCACTTCCCCCGCCGGTCGAGCCGTCCGGGGACCCGCGCCGAGCCGAAGCCGCGGTCGATCGCCCCCGTGCCGGGCCGGTAGGGCGCAGGGAGCGCCATCAGGATTCCGTGCGCCACTCCGGCGTTCCTCCGCTGGTGCGGACCCGCCAGGCCGAGCGGACCGGCCCACTCGTACTCCGGCGGCAGCACCCGCACGTCGGCGCGCGACCCCGGCGCTGCCTTCGCCACGGCGCGCTGGGCCTCACGGCGCAGCACTTCCACCAGTGCGGGGTCGCGCTCGCCGATCACGAAGGGCGTCCCGGGTTTCGCGATTCCCGCCTTCTCGCAGGCGATCCGCTCCAGCGAGTCGCCCAGGTACTTCATGTGATCGCGCTCGATCTTGGTGACGGCGCTCGCCAGCGGGCGCACCACGTTGGTGCTGTCCAATCGACCGCCCAGTCCGACCTCCGCCACCACGATCTCCGCCCCGCGCGCCGCGAAATCCGCGAAGGCGATGGCGGTGCTGGCTTCGAAGAAGGTGGCCTTCCGCTCGAGGATCAGCGGCCGGAGCCGCTCGGTCCACAGCGCCACCGCCGCCTCGGAGATGGGCACGCCGTCCACCCGGATGCGCTCGCGAAAGGAGACCAGATGGGGGGAGGTGTAGAGCCCGACCCGCCACCCCGCCTCGGCCAGCGCCGCCGCGACCAGGGCGCAGACGCTGCCCTTGCCGTTGGTGCCGCCGACGTGGATCGAGGCCATGACCTCGTGCGGACTGCCGAGCTCCTGCAGCAGCGCGCGCGTCGTGGCGAGCCCGAATTTGATCGTGGTCGTTCGGGGAAAGAGAAAGGCGACCGCTTCGTCGTAGGTCAGGGGCATGGAGGACTCTGAGCTGGTGGCGCACACCTGAGGGACACAGGCACACTCTCCGGGGGCCCCGATGGTCGGGTCGCCGGCGCCCCGAGCTCAACGACCGGGCCGAACGCCGACGCCCCACCCGGCGAACCAGGGTGGGGCGTCGATATCGGCGGGCGCCCGCCTCAGCTCAGCTCGGCCAGCTCCACCTGCGGTCGCTGTCCCTGCATGTGCCGGAGCAGGCGCGCGGTCGTGTCGCGCAGGGAGGCCCGCGGCACGACGTCGTCGATCTGGCCGTGCTCCAGCAGGAACTCCGCGGTCTGGAACCCTTCCGGCAGGTCCTGCCCGATCGTCTGCTTGATCACGCGCTGCCCGGCGAACCCGATCAGTGCGCCCGGCTCCGCCAGGATCACGTCGCCCTGCATGGCGAACGAGGCGGACACGCCGCCGGTCGTCGGGTCCGTGAGAATGGAGATGTAGGGGATGCAGTCGCGATAGAGCTGCGCGATGACCGCAGAGGTCTTGGCCATCTGCATGAGGGAGAGCACGCCCTCCTGCATCCGGGCGCCGCCCGAGGCGGAGACGATGACCAGCGGGTTCTTCTTTTCGTGGGACCGCCGCGCCAGGCGCGCGAGCTTCTCTCCCACCACCGATCCCATCGACCCGCCCATGAAGGCGAAGTTCATCACGCCGAGGTTGAACGGCAGCCCGTCCAGCCGGGCGGTGCCGGTGATGACCGCGTCAGCCTCCCCGCCCTTCTTCCGGGCCGACACCAGGCGCTCGGGATAACTCTCGAATTCCAGCGGATCGACCGAACGGAGACCGGCCCACAGCTCGCGCCAGGTGCCCGGATCGGTCAGCAGCTCGACGTAGTCCTCCGCACCGATCCGCCGGTGCCGCCCGCACTCCGGGCAGACGTTGAGGGCCTTCTCGAATTTCTCCCGGATGTCGATGTGCCCGCAGCCGTCGCATTTCTCCCACGCGTCGGGCGGGATCTCCAGCCGTTCGCGCTGCGACGTCCGCGGCTTGCGTTCCTTCTTAAACCATGCCATGACGGCCATAGATGTGGGATCGCCGGGGTGAAGGATGCAAGGGGCGTGGACGACCGGGAAATCTCGGGCATCCCAGCCCCAAACGCTAGACCCTGGCTGCCAACTCGTTGTCAGATATCAGGATAGCCAGACTGCCGGGAGTCCCACGCCACCCTGAAGGCGAGCCCCAGGCAGAGCGAGCAGATGATGAAGAAGGAGCCGCCGTAGGAGAAGAACGGGAGCGGAATCCCGGTGATCGGCATCAGGTTGACCGTCATCCCGACGTTCTCGAACACGTGGGTGAAGAGCAGGCCGAGGATGCCGAACGTGACCAGACTGCTGAAGCTGTCGGTCGCCCGGCGGGCGATGCGGAGCAATGCGAGGAAGAGCGCGAGGAAGAGCGACAGCGCCACCATCACCCCGATGAAGCCGAGCTCTTCACCCACGATGGGGAAGACGAAATCGGTGTGCTGCTCCGGCAGGAAGGCGAGCCGTTTCTGGGGTCCCTCGGTGTAGCCGGTACCGAACCAGCCGCCGGAGCCGATGGCCACCCGGGACTGGATGGCATGGTATCCGGCCGCCCGCGGGTCCGCCTCGGGATTGAGGAAGGTGAGCAGGCGATTCTGCTGATACGGCTCCAGCCGCTTCCAGAGCGGCAGGGCAACCGCCCCCATGGCCACATTGAGCGACCAGACCACGATCGAGTCGTAGATGTACGGCCGCCACAGGACCAGCAGCGCCGTGAACGCCACCATCCACGCGCCCCAGGCCCAGTTGTTGAACGCGAGCAGCAGACTGAGCCCCGGCGAGGCGATCATGAACAGGAGCCGCGGGCGCACCCCCGCCCAGAACAGCATGGCGAACGCGATCCCGATGAACACGATGGCGCTCCCGAGGTCAGGCTGCTTGAGCACCAGCAGGAAGGGCACGCCGACGATGATGCCGGGCACCAGCAGGTCGCGGAGCGAGCGGGGCGGCTCCTTCCGGCCCGAGAGGTAGCGCGCCAGCATCAGCACCGTGGCCACCTTGGCGAGCTCGGATGGCTGGCCGATCTGGTGCCCTCCGACCGAGAGCCAGCTATGGCTGCTCTGCGCGGTTCCCGCCCCCGTCCCGACCACGAGCACGATGCCGAGGAGCATGAGGCTGAACGCGTACAGGGCCGGCGCGAGCCACTCGAGCAGGCGCAGCGAGACGTGGAAGACCACCCAGCCCAGGAGAACCCCGACCACGAACCACAGGAGCTGCCGGTACCACACCCCCGCGGCGTGGGTCGGCACGTCGGTCTGGCCCGCCGAGTAGAGCGTGAGCAGCCCGAAGAGCATCAGACCGAGGCTCACCCAGAGGAGCCGGCGGTCGAGCGTCGCGGACCTCACGGCTGATCACCCGCCTGTCGGGCGCTGTCGGCCCGCGACCGCGCGGCGGCGGAGTCGGGGTCGAGCTCGATCGGGCGCGGCGCGGTGTCCTGCTGGCTGGCGGTCTCGTCGAGCAGGACCTTGACCTTGATCGTGCCGGCCGTATCGGGGCCCAGGATGTATCGCCGGAGGGAGCGGACGACGTACGGCGTCACCGTCGCGCCATGCTTGGCGAACTCCATGATCCCACCCACCACCAGCTCGGGCTTGTCGGCCGGCGCGAAGCCGATGAACCAGCCGTGGTCCTCCCCGTGCGGGTTCTGCGCGGTGCCGGTCTTCCCGGCGACGACGAGATCCGCGCGCCGGTTGGCCGAGGCGGTGCCGTGCTCGACCACGGCGATGAGCGCGCGGCGGAGGCCGTCGAGCTGCTCGGGGGTGAGGCCGAGCGACCGGGGCTTGGCCTCGGCCGGATGCACGAGGTAGGGCGCGGCGGCGTTCCCGTCTCCCGAAAGGCCCTCGTAGAACCGCATCATGTTGATCAGGGTCTGGGTATTCTCGCCCTGGCCGATGGAGAAGTTGAGCGTCGTGGCGGGCGGGCTCCAGTAGCGCGGACCGTAGAGGCGGTCGAAGTAG
Source organism: Gemmatimonadales bacterium (assembly GCA_035699205.1). GTDB lineage: Bacteria > Gemmatimonadota > Gemmatimonadetes > Gemmatimonadales > GWC2-71-9 > CAVVWJ01. The sequence continues at coordinate 16,543 of DASSBA010000170.1, read as the reverse complement.
GCGGTGGTCGCGGGGTAGATGGGATCCACCTCGTTCTCCAGATCGATCCCGCTCTTGTCGCGGAAGCCCATCAGCACCCCGTCCTGGACGATGGCGTCAAGGCCCAGCCGCAGCCCGAGCTGGTAGAAGTACACGTCGCAGCTCGAGGCCACGGCGCCGATCAGGTCCAGCGACCCATGCCCCTCGTGCTTCCAGCAGCGGAACACCCGGTTGCCGAGGCGCATGCCGCCGCGGCAGGGAGCCGGCATGTGGGTGTCGAGCCCGATGAGGCCGCGCTTCAGCGCCATGGCGGCGATGGCGAGCTTGAACGGCGAGGCCGGCGGGTAGCGGGTCTGGATGGCGCGGTTGAGCAGCGGCTTCGCCTCGTCCCGGTTGAGCGCGCGCCAGAGCGCGGCGGAGATCCCGCCCACGAAGGCATTGGGATCGTAGGAGGGCGCCGAGTAGAGCGCGCGCACCTCGCCCGACGGCGTCATGGCGACCATCGCGCCCCGGATGCCCGGAGGCCACATGCTGTCGATGTACCGCTGCAGGTCGAGGTCGATCGTGGTCGTGATCGGCCGGCCCGGCGTGGGCGGGAGGGAGGCGGCGCTCGCCTCCTCGCGCACCAGGCGGCCGCGGGCGTTCACCTCGATGTAGCGCACGCCCTCGTTGCCACGCAGGGTATCGTCGTACTCCCGCTCCAGCCCCGCCTTGCCGACGATGGAGCCAAGCCCCGCGCCGGGGTACCGGTTGGCATCGAGATCGGACTCGGTCACCTCGGACACGTAGCCGACGAGGTGCGCCACGGCCTTGCCGGACGGGTAGAGCCGCTTGGGCTCGGACTGGATCACGAGACCCGGCAGCACCGCCCGGTGCTCCTCCAGCCGGGCGACGGTCTCGAAGGTGGCGTCCCCGAAGACCACGACCGGCTGGTAGCGGGCCGCGGCATAGCGCCGGACGATCTCGGTCACGTCCGAGGTGTCGAGCGGGACGTAGCGGCCCACCGTCGCCAGCACGGCCCGGAGCGAATCCCGGTTCGGCGCCAGCAGCTTGACCGAGTAGCCCGGCACGTTTTCGGCGATGATCTCACCGTGCCGGTCGTAGATGGCGCCACGCGGCGGCGTGAGCGGGATCGGGCGGAGCCGGTTCGTCTCGGCCTTGAGCTGGTACTTGTCGTGCTGGATGATCTGGGTCCGGAAGAACGCGCCCGCCAGCACGAGGAAGGCGACGATCAGGATCCACCGCGCCACGTCGGCGCGCTCACGGACGCGGTAGGAGTCGAACCCGTTCATCTCACGCGTCCAACCGGATCGAGAACCACTCACGAAACACCACCAGCACGAGCAGTGCGAACAGGGCCGACGTGAGCGCCTGAAGCGGGCTGTACACGGCGAGCTCGGCCAGCAGCGGCCGGTCGCCGGTCCCGCTCACCGCCAGGACCAGCAGGTCCCGGATCCAGAGGCCGACGGCCACGAACGCCGCGTTGACCAGCAGGTTGTCCGCGAAGAACACCGCCCGGCCCCACGATGCGAGGTAGGCCACCACCGTGTGCGCCAGCGCCCCCGCCCCGAACCGCGCCGGCGTCAGCGCGTCGGCGGTCAGGCCCACCAGGAACCCCGCCACCGCGGCGGCGCCGGGGCCGCTCCGCATGGCGTAGAGCATCAGCCCGACGAAGAGAAAATCGGGGCTCACCCTGGGTCCCCAGAGACGCGGGCGGAGGTAGAAGTGAGCCACCAGCAGCAGGAGAAACACTCCCGCGAGCTGGAGCCGGCTGGCGCGCGCGTGGATCATCGGGTCGAATCCGCCGGCGGGGCGGCGGGTGCGGGCCTCGGCTTGGCCCGGGCCGCCGCGGCCACCGAGTCCGCTCGGCGCGCCCGCTCCTCGCGGGCATCGCTGGCCGCCGCCGCCACGGAGTCGGCGAGGCGCACCCGCTCGATGGAATCGAGCCGCTCCGCCCGGAGGGCGGAGTCGCTGGGAAATGCCCGCTCCAGGTCGCCCCCCGGCGCGACCAGCACCAGCACGTGCGCCGCGGAGCCCGGGTTGGCCGCCGGCAGCAGCCGGTAGACCCGCTCCCACCCGGCCTGCTCCCGGATCACGCCGGTCACGGTGCCGACCGGGATGCCCTTGGGGTACACCCCGCCCAGGCCGGAGGAGAGCACCAGCGTGCCCACCGGGACCGAGTCACGGTAAGGCACGCCGCGGAATTCGAGGACCCCCTCCGCCCCCAGCGAGCCGGCGAAGGGCGCCACCACGCCGGCCGCGTTGCCGCTCACCGTGAACGCGCTCACCCGGAACTCCGGATGCGCCCAGGTCATCACGACGCAGGTGCGCTCCGAGACGCTGAGCACCATACCGATCAGGCCCTCGGGCGCCACCACCGGGTCGAAGGCGGACACGCGGTCGCGCGCGCCCACGCTCAGGAGCAGGGTGCGGCCGTCGGTGGCCTGGGCCTGGTGCAGCACTTCGGCGGCGACGTAGGCGGTGGAGATCCGGTGACTCAAGGCGAGCAACTGGCGCAGGTGCTCGTTCTCTGCGAGCAGCGACGGGATCCCCTGGGCAAGGTAGGAGGCGGAATCCCGCTGGGCGGTGATGGCGCGGAGCCGGACGCGGCTGCTCCTCCCTTCCTCGGCGCGCGCCTGGAGCCAGACCAGCGGCGCGAGGACGGTTTCCCGCAGGGCGGCCGCGACGCTCAGCCCCCAGCTATCGGGGGAGACCAGTCCGATCAGCGCGAGGCCGAGGCAGGCGAGGAACATCACGGTGTCCCGGCGCGTGTACGAGCGTTCCGACGCGCTGGCCATGCTCAGACGGACAGGACGCTGCGGTATTTCTCGTAGTCGTCGAGAATGCGCCCGGTCCCGCGCACCACGCAGGTGAGCGGGTCCTCGTCCACGTGGATGGGCAGCCCGGTCTCCTGGGCCAGCAGGATGTCCAGCCCGCGGATCAGGGCGCCGCCCCCGGTCATGACGATGCCCCGGTCCACGATGTCGCTGGCCAGCTCGGGCGGCGTAATCTCGAGCGCGCGCCGGACGGCGTCGACGATCTGCTGGATCGGCTCCTGCACCGCCTCACGGATCTCGGTGGAGTGCACCCGGACGGTCTTGGGAATGCCGGAGACGAGGTCGCGTCCCTTGACCTCCATCTCGCGCTCGTCCCCGGTGGGCGCGGCGGAGCCGATCTTGATCTTGATCGCCTCGGCCGTCGGCTCGCCGACCAGGAGGTTGTAGTTCTTGCGCATGAACTGGACGATGGCCTGGTCGAGCTCGTCGCCCCCGGTGCGGATGGAGGTGTCGGACACGATCCCGGAGAGCGCGATGACGGCGATCTCCGTCGTCCCCCCGCCGATGTCGATGACCATGTTGCCGGTGGGCGTCTCGACCGGAAGCCCGACCCCGATGGCGGCGGCCATCGGCTCGGCCACCATGAGCACCTGCTTGGCGCCGGCGGTCTCGGCCGAATCGCGGACGGCGCGCCGCTCCACTTCGGTGATGCCCGACGGCACGCACACGATGACCTTGGGTTTCACCCGGAAGACGTGCTTGTCGATGATCGTCTTGAGGAAGTACCGCAGCATCTTCTCGGTGACGTCGAAGTCGGCGATGACGCCGTCCTTGAGCGGCCGTACCGCGAGGATGCCGTCCGGCGTCCGGCCCAGCATGCGCTTGGCCTCCAGCCCGATCCCCTTGATCCGGCCCGTCGCCTTCTCGATGGCGACCACCGACGGCTCGTTGAGCACGATCCCCTCGCCCTTCACGTAGACGAGGGTATTGGCCGTGCCGAGATCCACCGCGATTTCATTCGCGGGAAGCCAGGTCATCAGATTCAGGGACGGAAGCTTCATCGAATCGCCGTCAGGCGCATGGGTGAACAAGGTAAATGGACGCTGCAACGGCGGGAAGCGTCAGTGACCAGTCGTGAGTCGTGGGTCGTGGGTCGTGAGGGGGGGTCGCTAGCCGGAGCACTCACGACTCATGACCCATGACTCACGACTACCTTCCCGTGCTCCCGAACCCCCCGGCCCCCCGCTCCGTCCCCGGTAGCGCCTCGACCGGCCGGAAGGTCACCCGCTCGACCCGCGCGATCACCATCTGGGCGATCCGCATCCCGCGCGTCACCTCGAACGGCTCGGCGCCCAGATTGACCAGCATGATCAGGAGCTCACCCCGGTAGTCGCTGTCGATCGTGGCCGGGGTGTTGGGCAGGGTGATGCCGTGCCTGAGCGCCAGCCCGGAGCGGGGCCGGATCTGGCATTCGAAGCCGTCCGGCACCGCGATGGCGAACCCCGTCCGGAACAGCTTCCGTTCCAGCGGGGCGAGCCGGCCCTCGTCCGCGCTGGCGATGTCGTAGCCTGCCGCGCCCGGGCTGCCGAGGCTCGGCAGCGGCAGCCCGTCCGCGTGCGGCAGGCGGGTGATCAGTACCTCGGTCACAGCACCGAGGCGACGTCCGTCAGCGGCAGCCGGAAGGCCTCGGCCACGCCGGCGTAGACCACCTTGCCCTCGACCACGTTGAGGCCGAGCGCCAATGCGGCGTCGGCCTTGCACGCGCCACGCCAGCCGTGCTTGGCAAGCTTAAGTCCATATGGCAGCGTCGCATTGGTCAGCGCCAGGGTGGACGTGCGGGGTACCCCGCCCGGCATATTCGCGACGGCATAGTGCAGAATGCCGTCGACGAAGTAAGTGGGATTCTCGTGGGTGGTAGGCTTGATGGTCTCGACGCACCCGCCCTGGTCCACCGCCACGTCCACGATCACGGTGCCCGGCTTCATCGAGCCGAGATCGGCCCGCTTGACCAGGTGCGGCGCCTTGGCGCCCGGCAGCAGCACCGCCCCGATCACCAGATCCGCCCGGCGGATGGCTTCCAGGATGTTGTGGCGGTTGGAGTACGCGGTGTCCACGTTGGCCGGCAGGACGTCGTCGAGGTAGCGGAGGCGGTCGAGCGAGATATCGAGGATGGTCACGTGGGCGCCGAGTCCGGCGGCCATCTTGGCCGCGTTGATCCCGACCACGCCTCCGCCGATGATCACGACCTCGCCGGGGGCCACGCCGGGCACACCGCCGAGCAGCACCCCGCTGCCCCCGAACACCTTCTCCAGGTACTTGGCCCCCTCCTGCACCGACATGCGGCCGGCCACCTCGGACATCGGGGTCAGGAGCGGCAGCTCGCCGCTGGGGAGCTGGACCGTCTCGTACGCCACGGCCACCGCGCCCGAATCGATGACCGCCCGGGTCAGCTCCTCCGCGGCGGCGAAGTGGAAATAGGTGTAGATCACCTGTCCGCGCCGCATCCGGGGCCATTCGACGGCGATCGGCTCCTTCACCTTCATGATCATCTCGGCGCGCTGCCAGACTTCATCGGCGGTGGCGAGGATGGACGCGCCGACCGCGGTGTAGGCCTCGTCGGGAAAGCCGCTGCCGAGCCCCGCGCCGGCCTCGAGGACGACCTTGTGCCCCGCCGCGACGAACGCCTCCGCGCCCGCGGGCACGAGGGCGACGCGGTTCTCGTTCGTCTTGATCTCCTTCGGCACGCCGATCAGCATGCAAGACCTCGAAGTTGGGTGGAATGGCTATCGCTGACTGCTCACCGCTGTTGGCCCCAGCCGGAGCACCGTCTGCCGTTCGGGCGCGAAGAACTCGGCGGCCACGTCCGCGACCTCGTCGGCCGTGACCGCGTCGATCTCGGCCAGCATCCGGTCGAGCGGCCGGTACTCGTCGTCGTGAAGCACGAAGCCGGCCAGGCGTCCCATCCGCGCTCCGGGGCTCTCGAGCGAGAGCATCACCTGGCCCTTGAGCTGCTGCTTGCCGTCCGCCAGCTCGCCCGCGGGGAGCCCCTCGCGGGCGAGCTGGGCGTACTCGCCGCGAATGGCCTCGACGGCCGCGTCGGCGGTGCCGGACTGGGTGCCGATGTAGACCCCGAGCTGGCCGGCCGACTGGTAGAAGTGCTTGTAGGCGAAGACCGCGTAGGCCAGGCCGAGCTCCTCGCGGACCCGCTGGAACAGCCGGCTCGACATTCCGCCACCGAAGATATTGGTCAGGATGGCCAGCGCGAAGCGGCGCCGGTCGCGCAGCGGAAACGTATCGGTGCCGAAGACGATGTGGGTCTGCGCCGTGTCGCGCTCCTCCCGCCGCTCCGCGCCCCGCACGGCCGGCATGGCCGCCACCGGAGGCCGGGCCGGCTCGGGGGCGGTGCCTTCGAGCCACCCCTCCCGTTCCAGCACCGTCAGGAGCTGCTCGTGATTGACGTTCCCGGCGGCAGCCACGACGAAGTTGCCGCGATAGTAACCCGTGGCGTGCAGGCAGCGGAGGTCGTCCGCCGACATGGCCACCAGGGTCTCCGGGCTCCCCAGGATGGAGAAGCCGTACGGATGCTCGGGCCAGAGCTCGGCGGCGTGGAGCTCGAAGACGAGATCGTCCGGCGTGTCCTCCACGCCGTTGATCTCCTCGAGGATGACGTTCCGCTCCGGCTCGAGGTCGCTCTCGCGCAGCAGCGGGTGCCGCGCGAGATCGGTCAGGATCTCGATGGCGAGCGGCAGATCGGCGTCGAGGGTGTGGGCCTGATAACTGGTGTAGTCGCGGCCGGTGAAGGCGTCGAGGCTTCCGCCCCGCACCTCGAGCTCGAGCGCGAGCGCCTTGGCGGAGCGGCGCTCGGTGCCTTTGAACACCATGTGCTCGAGCAGATGGGAGATCCCCATCTGCTCGCGGCGTTCGTGGGCGCTGGCCGTGCGCACGTAGAGACCGGTGGCCGCCGAGCGGACGCCCGGCAGCTGTTCGGTGAGGACGACGAGCCCGTTCGGCACCGTGGTGCGGAAGAGCCCGTCGTCCAGGCGGACCGTTTCCAAGTGGAGCTACTCCTTGGGCAGCAGCGCCTTCCGGGAGAGCTTCATGCGGCCGCGGTCGTCCACTTCGAGCAGCTTGACCTGGACGATGTCGCCCTTCTTGACGACGTCCTCGGTCTTCTCGGTGCGGCCGTGCTGCAGCTCGCTGATGTGGAGCAGCCCCTCGACGCCCGGCAGGATCTCGACGAAGGCGCCGAAGGCGGTGGTGCTCTTGACCGGACCTTCGTAGGTGCGGCCCACCTCGGGCTCGGTGGTGATGGCGGCGACCATGGCGCGGGCCTTCTCACCCGCTTCGCCGCCGACGGCGGAGATGGTGACGAGTCCGCTGTCCTCGATGCTGATCTTGGCGCCGGTGGCGTCCTGGATGCCGCGGATCGTCTTCCCCTTGGGCCCGATCACGTCGCCGATCTTGTCCGGCTTGATCTGCATGGTGAAGATGCGCGGCGCGTACTGCGACAGCTCGGTCCGCGGCGTGGCCAGCACCTTGGCCATCTCCTTCAGGATGAAGAGCCGGCCGCGGCGGGCCTTCTCCATGGCCTGCTCCATGATCTTGAGGTCGAGCCCCTCGATCTTGATGTCCATCTGGATCGAGGTGATCCCCTTTTCCGTGCCGGCCACCTTGAAGTCCATGTCGCCGAGGTGGTCCTCGGAGCCGAGGATGTCGGTGAGCACCGCGATCTTGTCGCCTTCCTTGATGAGGCCCATCGCCACCCCGGCGCAGGCGGCCTGCATCGGCACTCCCGCGTCCATCAGCGCCAGCGAGCCGCCGCAGACCGTGGCCATCGACGAGGAGCCGTTGGACTCGAGCACCTCGCTCACGACGCGCAGCGTGTAGGGGAAGTCCTCGTAGTGTGGCAGCAGCGGCTGCAGCGCCCGTTCGGCGAGCGCCCCGTGGCCGATCTCGCGGCGGCTGGTGCCGCGGATCATCTTGACCTCCCCGGTGGAGAATGGCGGGAAGTTGTAGTGGAGCATGAACGACTTGGTGGTCTCGCCCGCCACGTCGATGCTGTCGATGCGCTGCTCGTCCTCGCTGGTGCCGAGGGTGACGGAAACGAGCGCCTGCGTCTGCCCCCGGGTGAAGAGCGCCGAGCCGTGAGTGCGCGGGAGCACGCCGGTTTCGATGGTGATGGGGCGAATGGTGTCGAGGTCACGGCCATCCACCCGCTCGCCCTTCTCCAGGACCTGCGCGCGCATGACGCGGTACTCGATGTCCTCCAGCTCGTTGCCGATGTCCCGCGCCTTCTCGGGGAAATCGACCAGCAGCTGCGCGACCGTCGCCTCCTTCACGCCCTTGATGCCGCGGCTGCGCCCAGCCTTGTCCTTGGCGTTGATCGCCTGGGCCATGCCGGCCTCGGCAGCCGCCCGCACCCGGGCGGCCAGCGCCGGATCGGTCTCGGCTCTGGTCCAGGCGAGCTTCGGCGCGGCCCCCGCCTTCTCGATCAGCTGCTTTTCGACCCCGATGATCTCCCGGATCCCCTTCTGCGCCACCTTGAACGCCTCGAGCATCTCGGCCTCCGAGATCTCGAGCGAGCCGCCCTCCACCATGACGATCGAATCGGCCGAGCCGGTCACGACCAGATCGAGGGTGGAGAACTCGAGCTGCTGGAAGGTCGGGTTGAGGATCCAGTTGCCCTCGACCCGCCCCACCCGCACCGCGCCCAGCGGGCCGTTCCACGGCACCGTCGAGAGGCTGAGCGCCGCCGACGCCGCGACCACACCCAGGATGTCGGCGTCGTTCTCCTGGTCGGCCGACAGCACGGTCACGAAGACCTGGACCTCGTTCTTGAACCCCTCCGGAAAGAGCGGCCGGATCGAGCGGTCGATGATCCGGGCGGCGAGGATCTCGTCGTCCGACGGGCGGCCCTCACGCTTGAGGAACCCCCCCGGGATCTTGCCGGCGGCGTAGGTCTTCTCGCGGTATTCGACGGTCAGGGGGAAGAACGGGAGGGTGGAAATATTGGGGGACACGGTGACCGCGGCCAGCACCATCGTATCGCCGAAGCGCAGAAGGGCGGAGCCGGCAGCCTGCTTCGCGAGGCGCCCGGTTTCCAGCGTGAGGGGACGTCCGGCGAACTGGGTTTCGATCCGTTGCACGGTAACTACCTTCTCTCTCTCGGTTCTCGGGTTTCTTTGCTGCTCGGGACACATCAATGCAGAGAGGGCGTCCCGACGGTTCAATCGGGACGCCCTCTGCGGCGCCGGACGGTTAGTGGCGGAGACCGAGCTGCTCGATCAGGGCGCGGTAGGTCTCGAGGTCGTTCCGCCGGAGGTACGTCAGCAGCCGGCGGCGGGTGCCGACCATCTTGAGGAGGCCGCGCCGCCCGTGGTGGTCCTTGGGATGGCTGCGGAAGTGCTCGGTGAGCGAGTTGATCCGCTCGGTGAGCAGGGCCACCTGCACCTTGGTGGACCCGGTGTCGCCCGGGTGCTCCTGGTGCCTGGCCGTGACCGCCTGCTTGTCGAAGCTCATGCTGCCGTCGTCCTCTGTCCGGTTTGGCGTCGTAATCCGTTACAGCACGGGAAGGTAACGGGGGGTGGGTGGGGGGACAAGTGTCGGAAGGGCGGAAAGGTAGAAAGGTAGAAAGGCGGAAAGGTAGAAAGGTAGAAAGGCGGAACGGGCCACCTTTCCACCCTTCTACCTTTCCGCCTTTCCGTCCTTCCGTCCTTCCGTCCTTCCGTCCCTACCCGAACAACCGCCGAAGATCGTTCGAGAACGCCAGCCCCATCAGGAGCACGATCAGCACCAGCCCCAGCATGGTCAACCGCTCGCGCAGCTTCAGCGGCAGCGGGCGGCGCACCACCGCCTCGGCCACCAGGAACAGGAACTGGCCGCCGTCGAGCACCGGCACCGGCAGAAGATTCAGGATGGCGAGGTTGATGGAGATCAGCGCCATGAACCCGAGAAACGGATCGAGGCCCATGCGCGCGCTCTGGCCGGCGAGCTGACCGATCAGGATGGGCCCGCCGACCTCTCGCTTGGAGATGCGGCCGCTGAACAGGCCCCGCACCGTCCGGACGATCTGGGTGGAGGCGCCCACCGTCGCGCGCCAGCCTTCCACCGCCGCCTGTCCCAACGTGAGCGGCTCCGAACGGTAGTCACTCGCGAGCGCCACGCCGATCCGGCCGACCGCCTCCGTCGTACCGTCGGGCGCGGTGACGGAATCCACATACGGCGTGACCTCGTAGGTCAGCCGCCGGCCGCCGCGCGCCACCTCGACGGCAAGCGGCCGTCCGCCGCTGGCCTGGAGGCGCTCGACCAGATCGTACCATTGCCTCACCGGCTGCCCCGCCACCGCGGTGATCGTGTCCCCCGGCTCGATCCCGGCCCGGGCGGCGGGCCGTCCCGGGACCACCTGCCCCACCACGGCCGACCGGTACGGCTGGAGCGCCTGGGATGCCTTGAGCCGCTGCTCCAGCGCGTCCTGGTGGATGTCGGCGGTGACCACCGAGCCGTTGTCCAGCCGGAGCCGGATCTGGGTCTCCGGGGTGTTGGCGATCCCGGCCTGGATCTCGTCCCACGAGGTGACCGGCTTCCCATTGACCGCGACGATGCGAGTCCCCGGCTGGATCTGCCGGAACGCGGCGGCCTCGGGCGGAACCAGCTCGGGCACCACCCGGCCTACGGTCGTCACCGGGTCGATCTGCTTCCCGTTCTTCACCGCCAGGAAGGTGAACACCAGCCAGGCGAACAGGGCGTTCATGGTCACGCCCGCCAGGATGACCACCATCCGCTTCCACACCGGCTTGGCCTCGAACATCCGGTCCGGCGGCACCTCCGCGGCCGGCCGCCCGCCTTCGAGCGTGCTGCTGCCGATGTCCTCGTCGCGACTGGCCATCTTCACGTAGCCGCCGAGCGGGAGCCACGAGATCGAGTACTCGGTCTCGCCGCGGCGGAACGTGAGCCAGGGGATCGGGGAGCCGAGACCGAGCGAGAAGCGATGCACGTAGATCCCGGCCCACTTGGCGGCGATGAAATGGCCGGCCTCGTGGACGAACACCAGCACGCCCAGCACGATGATCAGGGACAACACGGTGGTCAGCACGATCACCTCAGGTACGGCTTGCATGATGGCGGGCACGCTCGCGCGCCCACCGGTCCGCCTCGCGCACGGCGGCCAGGCTGGCCGCGGGCGCCGGCGCGTGGTCGTCGAGCACGCGCTCGACGATCTCGCTGATCCGCCCGAACGGGACCTGTCCGTCGAGGAACGCCGCCACCGCTACCTCGTTCGCCGCGTTGAACACCGCCGGCGAGATCCCGCCGGCCCGGCCGGCCGCGACGCCGGCGCCGAGCGCCCGGAAGACCTCGCTCCGGACCGGCTCGAACGTGAGCGGGCCGGCTTCGACGGGATCGAACCGCCGCACACCCGCGTCGGGAAGGCGCGCGGGATGGGTCAGCGCGTACAGGATCGGCAGCTCCATGGTCGGATAGCCGATCTGGGCGATGACGCTCCCGTCACAGAACTCGACGAACGCGTGCACGGCGCTCTGCGGGTGAACGACCACCTCGAGCGCATCGTACGACAGGCCGAACAGGTGATGGGCCTCGATGACCTCGAGCGCCTTGTTGGCGAGCGTCGCGCTGTCCACCGTGATCTTGGCGCCCATCCGCCAGGTGGGATGGCGGAGCGCTTCCTCCACCGTGGCGCGGTACACCCGCTCGGCGGACCACTCGCGGAACGGGCCGCCCGAGCAGGTCAGGATCAGCCGCGCCAGGCCCGCGTTGCGGCCGGCCACACACTGGAGCACGGCGCTGTGCTCGGAGTCCACCGGGACGAGCTCGCCCCCGCCGGTGCACGCGGCCCGGGTCACCAGCTCGCCGGCCATGACGAGGGTCTCCTTGTTGGCGAGCGCCACCCGCTTCCCGGCCTGGAGCGCCGCCACCGTGGCATCGAGTCCCGCGGCGCCGACCACGGCGTTCACGACCACGTCCACGTCCGGATGCGTGGCGGCGTGGAGCAGCACCTCGGGTCCGTGGGGATAGGGCGAGCCGGTGGCGCCGCCCGCGAGGCCGGCATAGGAGGGACGCCATTCGGCCACCTGCGCCTCGAGCTCGCCGAGGTTCCGGCCGGCGGTGAGTGCCACGACGCGGAAGTGCTCGCGCTGGCGACCGAGGACCGCCAGCGTGCTGCGTCCGATGGAGCCGGTCGAGCCAAGCACCGCCACGCCCTTCACGGAATGATCCCGAACAGGCGGTACATGGCCGCGGTCACGGGCACCACGAAGTAGAGCGAGTCGAGGCGGTCCAGCACCCCGCCGTGGCCGGGAATGAGGTTGCTCGAGTCCTTCACGCCGGCTTCGCGCTTGAACAGCGACTCGGCCAGGTCGCCGAGTTGCCCCACCACGGTGAGCACGGCGGCGATGAGCAGAAGCTGCCACAGCGGGACGGCCACCGCGGCCCGGGGGAAGCCCAGGGCGCCGAACAGCCCGGCCACGAGCAGGCCACCCGCCACGCCGGCCACGCTTCCCGAGCGGGTCTTGCCGGGACTGACGGTGGGCGCCAGCCTGGGGCCGCCGAACGCCCGGCCGCCGAACATCGCCGCGGTGTCGCACACCCAGGTCACCACCAGCGGGAAGAACACGAGCCAGGCCCCGGGCCAGCTCCGGAGCCCATGACCATCGTGCCGGATCGCCAGGACGAACGCGGGGAGGGCGCCGGTGTACGCCACGCCGAGCACGGTGACGGCGGCCGCCGAGAGCGGCCGGTCGGTCGGCGCGCGAGCGGCGAGCGTCCAGCTCAGCACCGCGATGAGCCAGATCGCCCCGGCATAGGGCCACGCTGCCGAGACGACCGCACGCGCCTCCGGGAGGGCGAGCGCGCCGTACGCGATCGGCGCGACCGCGGCCGCGCTCACCACCCCGAGCGCGCGGGCGGGACGGACCCCATCCCGCGCGGCCAGGCCGAACAGCTCGCGGGTGCCGAGCGCCGCGGCGGCCGCGAGCAGGAGGACGAGGGGCACGCCGCCATACCAGACGATGAGCAGTGCCAGCGGGATCGCCACCACGGCGAACCCGACGCGCGGGACCAGGTTGCCGTCGGCGGGCCTGCGGCGGGCGGCCATCAGACCGGGACGCGCCCGAACCTGCGGTCGCGCCGCTGAAAGTCCAGGATGGCTTCGAACAGGTGGCGCCGGGTGAAATCGGGCCAGAGCACCGGGGTGACGTACAGCTCGGCGTAGGCCAGTTGCCAGAGCAGGAAGTTCGAGATCCGCATCTCGCCCGAGGTCCGGATGAGCAGGTCCGGGTCGGGCCAGGGCGCGGTGTAGAGGCGGCGGACCACCGCGTCCTCGTCGATCTCTGCCGGGTCGATCCGGCCGGCCGCGGCGTCCGTGGCGAGCTGCCGCGCCGCCCGCGCGATCTCCGCCCGCGAGCTGTACGAAATGCAGAGGTTGAGGGCCAGCTCCCGGCCGCCGGCGGTCTCGGCCACGATCCAGTCGACCGCCTTCCGCGCCCCGGGGGAAAGCCGCCCGAGATCACCGAGCACGCTGACGGCGACGCCCTTGGCGCGGAGATTGTCCACCTCGCGGGCGATGTACTCCTCCAGCAGGCCCATCAGCGCGTCCACCTCGACGGGCGGCCGCTGCCAGTTCTCCTGGCTGAACGCGAACAGGGTGAGCACCCCCACCCCCGCGTCGAGGCACCCCTGGATCACTTCGCGTACGGCGCGCATGCCCGCGTGGTGGCCCAGCGGACGCGGCAACGCCCGGCCCCTGGCCCAGCGGCCGTTGCCGTCCATGATGATCGCGATGTGAGCCGGAACGCACCCGTGAACCCTGACCCGCCGGAGGAGATCGTCGCTCATCCCGTCAGACTTCCATGATCTCGGCTTCTTTGGCGTGGACCAGGGTGTCGATCTGCCTGATGTGCTCGTCGGTGAGCTTCTGGACGTCCTTCTCGGCCCGGGTCTTGTCGTCCTCGGGCACCTTCTCGAGCTTCTTGATCCGCGACATCGTCTCGGTGCGCGCGTGCCGCACCCCGATCCGGCCTTCCTCGGCGAGCTTGTGGACCACCTTCACCAGCTCCTTCCGCCGCTCTTCGGAGAGCGCCGGCAGCGGCACCCGGATGAGCGCGCCCTGGGTGGCCGGATTGAGGCCGAGGCCCGAGTCGCGGATGGCCTTCTCGATGGCCTGGGTGAGCGACTTGTCGAACGGCTGCACGGTGAGCAGCCTGGCCTCGGGGGCGGCCACCATGGCGACCTGGTTGAGCGGCATCGGGTTTCCGTACGCCTCGACCCGCACCACGTCGAGGAGCGAGGGGCTCCCCTTGCCGCTGCGGATTCCGGTAAATTCGCGCTTGGTGCTCTCGACCGCCTTCTGCATCAGCTCGCGGGCGTGCTTGGTCAGCTCAGGGATGGTGCTCATCGGACGAGAGTCCCTACCCGGTCGCCCTGCAGCACACGGGAGATCGCGCCGGGCTGGTTGATGTTGAAGACGATGATCGGAAGCTGGTTGGCCTTGCAGAGACCGAACGCATTGGCGTCCATGACCGCGTAATTCTTGACGATCGCTTCCTGGTAGGTCAGCTCCGGGATGAACGTCGCGCCCGCGTCCATGCGGGGGTCACCGGTGTAGACGCCGTCCACGTTGGTGGCCTTGAGGATCACTTCAGCCTCGATCTCGAGGGCCCGGAGCACCCCGGCGGTGTCGGTGGAGAAGAACGGATTGCCGGTGCCCGCGGCGAAGATGATGAGCCGGCCCTTCTCCAGGTGGCGGATGGCCCGGCGCCGGATGTAGGGCTCGGCGACCGATTCCATGCGGATGGCCGTCATGACCCGGGTGTCCACCCCGATCTTCTCGAGCACGTCCTGCAGCGCCAGCGCGTTGATGACCGTGGCCAGCATGCCCATGTAATCGGCGGAGACCCGGTCCAGCCCTTCCCGGCTGGCCGTGGCGCCGCGGATGATGTTCCCGCCGCCCACCACCAGCGCCAGGTGCACGCCCAGGGCGTGCACCGCCTTGATCTCCTCCGCGAATGCCTCGACGACGTGAAAATCGAGGCCCGAGCCTTTCTCGCCGCCCAGCGCCTCGCCCGAAATCTTGAGCAGGGCGCGGGTGTAGGCGAGGGGCATGTCAGGCCGCCCCGACCTGGAACCGGGCGAACCGCTTGACGGTGATGACCTCGCCGAGCTTGCCGGAGGCCTCCTTCACCAGATCGCCGACCGTCTTCGTGTCGTCGCGGACGTAGGGCTGCTCGAGCAGGGTGCGCTCGGCGATGAACTTCTTCACCTTGCCATCCACGATCTTGCCGCGGACGGCCTCGGGCTTGCCCTCCGCCGCCACCTGCTCCTCGGCGATGCGCCGCTCGCGCTCGACCAGCTCGGCCGGGAGATCCGCCGCGGAGACGCCGATCGGATCGGCCGAGGCGATGTGCAGCGCGATATCGCGCGCGAGCTGCTGGAACGCCTCGTTCCGGGCGACGAAGTCGGTTTCGCTGTTGAGCTCGAGCAGCACGCCGACCTGCGCGTTGTGGTGGATGTAGCTCACCACCAGCCCCTGCGACGCGGTGCGGCCGGCCCGCTTCTCGGCCTTGGCGATCCCCTTCTTGCGCAGGATCTCGCCGGCCTTGTCCATGTCGCCGCCGGCCTCTTCGAGGGCCCGCTTGCAGTCCATCATGCCGGCGCCGGTTCGCGCCCGCAGCTCACCTACGTCCTTCGAGGAAATCGTCGTGCCTGGCATAGTCTCCAACCCGGATACGGTCAGGGGTGAATAGTAAAACCGCCGCTCGCGGCCCGCACGGGCCAGGAGCGGCGGATGCTCCGCGTGTCCAACCCGCCGCGCCTACGCGCCGCCCTCGCCCGCCGCGCCGGTGGCCGCAGCCTCCGCGCCCCCGTCCCCGTCGGTCTTGAGCCGGGCGGCGATGGCCTCCGGCTTCGGTCGCCGCTTCCGGCGCGGCCGCCGGCGCTTGCGATCCGCCTCGCTGTCGCCCTCGCCGCCGGCGTCGGTGCTGTAGGTCTCCGACTCGAGGTCCTCGCTGGCCTCACGCATCGGCATCTGCTGGCGCGCCTCCTTGATGACGTCGCACAGGGCGGCGGTGATCAGGGAGACGGACCGGATGGCGTCGTCGTTCCCCGGGATCGGCACCGTGATGACATCCGGATCGGCGTTGGTATCGACGATGGCCACCACGGGGAGGCCGAGCTTGTTGGCCTCGGCGACGGCGATCTTTTCCTTCTTCGCGTCCACCACGAAGAGCGCGCCGGGGAGGCGGCCCATCAGCTTGATGCCCTCGAGGTTGCGACTCAGCTTCACCCGCTCGCGCTCGAAGAGCAGCTTTTCCTTCTTCGTATAGTTCTCGAAGTCTCCCTCCGCCGCGCCCTGCTCCAGCTCCCGCAGCCGCCGGATCTGCTTCTTGAGCGTCTGGAAGTTGGTGAGCATGCCGCCGAGCCAGCGCTCGGTGACGTAAAAGGCGCCGGCGTCCGCGGCCTCGGCCTGCACGATGGCCTTGAGCTGCTTCTTGGTGCAGACGAAGAGCACGCCCTCGCCCTTCAGGATGACGCTCCGGAGCAGCTCCTGGGCCTTCTGGATCTGGCGAAGGGTTTTCTGGAGATCGATGATGTAGATGCCCGAGCGCTCGGCGAAGATGAAACGCCGCATCTTCGGGTTCCACCGCCGCGTCTGGTGGCCGAAGTGGACGCCGGCCTCGAGCAGGTCCTGCAGTTGGGGCTGTGCCATGCGGGTGTTCGTGTCCAATCTGGCTTTAGGGTTGAGCGTCCACCGCGTTCACCTCCCGGCGCCTACCCCG
>DASSBA010000169.1:0-18930 GCA_035699205.1 Gemmatimonadales bacterium | reverse complement strand
TGCGGAGGGAATCCATCGCCTCTCTGCCGGTTGCGTGAGTATCCCCACAGACCGCGTTGCGGTCCCGCCCCAGGAGTCCAGGATGTCCAACCCGCTCGCCCAGCAGGACCGGTCGGGCACGGCCTCGGCCGACGCGGCGTCCCGCGATCCCTTCTCCATTCCCGGCGAGGTCAAGGCCAGCATCCGCGTGCTGGTCGTCGACGACGAGCGCACCCTGCGCGAGAGCTGCGCGAGCGTGCTCCAGATGGACGGCTACAACGTCACGCTGGTGGGGCGGGGAGAGGAGGCACTGGACACGGTCAAGCGGCGGAAGTTCGACGTGGTCCTGGTCGATCTCTACATGTCCCAGGTATCCGGGCTCGATATCCTTCGGGCCGTGCTCCAGGCCTACAAGGACACGATCGTCGTGGTGATGACCGGCAACCCGAGCGTCACGAGCAGCATCGAGGCGCTGCGTGCCGGTGCCTGGGACTACCTGCCGAAACCGTTCAGCGCCACCCATCTGCAGGTGCTGATCGGGCGCGCGTCGCACGCGGTGATGATGTCGCGCGAGGCGCAGGACCTCCGGGTCCAGTTGATGAAGCAGAATGGCCACAGCGACAAGATCGCCCTCATCGGAATCTCCCCGCTGTTCCGGCAGGCCGTGGACCTGGCGCGGAAGGTGGCCGGGACCGACGCCTCGGTGTTCATCAGCGGCGAGAGCGGCACCGGCAAGGAAGTCATCGCCCAATTCATCCACCAGAACAGCCGCCGAGCGGGCCGCGCACTGGTGCCGATCAACTGCGCTGCGCTGCCGGAGCCGCTGCTCGAGAGCGAGATGTTCGGCCATCGGAAGGGCGCCTTCACCGGGGCCGACCGGGACAAGCCCGGGCTGCTCGAGACGGCCAACGGCGGCACGCTCTTTCTCGACGAGCTCACCGAGATGACCATGCCGCTTCAGGCCAAGCTGCTCCGCGTCGTGCAGGACGGCGTAGTGCGGCGGGTCGGGAGCGAGCAGCAGGACGCCGTGGTGGACGTGCGCTTCATCTCCGCCACCAATCGCGAGCCCCAGGAGGCGGTGGACACCGGCGTGCTCCGCGGCGACCTGTTCTATCGGCTGCGGGTGGTGCCGATCAAGCTGCCGCCGCTGCGCAAACGGCCCGAGGACATCCCGCTCCTGGCCAACCACTTCCTCACGGTCTACTGGCACCGGCACCGGCAGATGGGCGATCGCATCCCGCGGCTCAGCGAGGCGAGCATCGGCTTCTTGCGCTCCCGCCCGTGGCGCGGCAACGTTCGGGAGCTCCAGAACGTCATCGAGCACGTGGCCGTGCTGGCGGAGCCCGACCAGACCATCCAGCCGAACGACATCCCGGTGTACGATGATGGCGTGGACTGGCCGGCCGAGGGCGCAGTGAGCGCGGGCGTGATGGACGAAGCCTATCACAGCGCCAAGGACCGGGTCGTGGCCCAGTTCGAAAAGGAATACCTCTCCCGCCTGGTCACCCGCGCGGGCGGCAACATGTCGAAGGCCGCCCGGCTGGCGAGCATCGATCGCACCACCCTCTACCGGCTGATGGACAAGCACGCCTTCCACCGGGACGAAGGCTCGGGGCCGGCCCAGTAATGCCCGAGGCCGCCCTCCCCGCCACCAGCAGCGGCGAGCGCCGCCGACCCGCGCCGGCCGGGGCTCCGCCCGCGCGGGTGTGGGATCCGGACGGTCCATCGGGCGGGAGTGTCGCGCCGGCGGTGTGGGACGCGCTTCGCGACGCCGTGCTGTGGGCCCAGGCCGAGTGGGAGCGCGCGGTCCAGCACGCCTCGGGGATGGAGGAGGTCACCGCCCACCTGGCCCAGCTCTGCCTCGCGGTGCGCGAGCAGGCCAGTGGCCACAGTCCCGATCTCGCCGCGCTGCCGCGGAACGCGCTCTCCCGGCGACTCCTGGGGCTCATGCGCGCCGCCTTCGTCGAGCGCGCCCAGGCGCTTCCCTCGCCCGACGCGGGGCAGCTGCTTCGCGTGCTGGGCGCCATCGAGCAGGTGGGTGAGCGGCTCGAGATCGACTGGTCGCACCACTTCGCGGACCGGCTCTCCGGCCCCGACGGACTCGAGCTCGTGGTGGAGGTGGCGCACGATCTTCGCTCGCCACTCACCTCCATTCTCTTTCTGGCCGAGACGCTGCAGCGCGCACGAAGCGGTCCGGTCAATCCGGTGCAGGAGCGGCAACTGGGGCTGATCTACAGCGCCGCCTTCGGCCTGAGCTCGGTGGCGAGCGACGTGATCGAGCTCGCCCGCGGGGGCGACCGGCTGGTGGACCTCGATCCGATCCCGTTCTCGGTCACCGACATCCTCGAGTCGGTGCGCGACATCGTCCAGCCGATCGCCGAGGAGAAGAGCCTCACGGTGCGGCTTGCCACGCCCGAGACGGATTTCCGCGTGGGGCACCCGGTCGCGCTGAGTCGCGTCCTGCTCAACCTCACCACCAACGCGCTGAAGTTCACCGCCGAAGGCTTCGTCGAGGTGACGGCCCGGGAGACCGGCCCTCGCGGGGTGGAGTTTTCGGTGCGCGATACCGGCCGCGGGATTCCCCGCCAGAGCATGGTGACCCTCTACGAGCCGTTCCGGCGACGCCAGAAGCCCGGCGAATACGCCTTCTCGGGTTCCGGGCTGGGGCTCTCGATCTGCCGGAAGCTGGTCGAGGCGATGGGTTCCACCCTCGCGGTCGAGACCGCCCCGGGGTACGGCACGCGGTTCTACTTCGTGCTCGACCTCCCGCTCGCCGGGGAGCCCCAGTTCGGCTGAGCACCCACCCACTACCAGTCGCCGCCGATCCCGCCTAAATTCTTCGGGCTAGCCACTTCCGGAACGATTCCGCTCGCACGGCCCGGCGACCCGGCCGATCCAGCCCGCGACCGTTGACCGACCCGTTCCTACCTGGTGGCGGCCGAGAAACGACCCCTGTGTGGGTTCGCGACCTCGCGCTCTCCTCGTTGCCCTGCCGCGTTCCGGGTCCGGCCAGGTGCGTCGAGGGGACCGCGCGACCGTCGGGGACCCCGGAATTGAGCGCTACGTGAACCGACCGCTGATTCGGCCCGCTCGGCACTTGAGCCAGCCTCTCGTGCACGCTCCGAATGCCGCCCTCCTCATCGATT
This sequence comes from Gemmatimonadales bacterium, assembly GCA_035699205.1. GTDB lineage: Bacteria > Gemmatimonadota > Gemmatimonadetes > Gemmatimonadales > GWC2-71-9 > CAVVWJ01. Next base: position 15,805 of record DASSBA010000169.1, on the reverse strand, counting down.
TCGACAACGTCACCCTGGGCATCCAGAAGGACCTGACCAAGGAGCTCCGCACCCTCCTCAACAGCGACATCATCAAGGGCAAGGTGGCCGTCCAGCGGGCCTACGCCGACTGGCGGCGCTATCCGCAGTACATCGTGCCGCTGTCGGAGTCCTCGATCGACCTCATCTTCGCGCCGGCCTTCGGATCGAGCAAGAAGAACGCGACCGACATCCGCCTCGCCATCGATGCCATCGAGCTGGTCTTCACCCGGCCCGAGATCGGGACCTTCATCCTGCTCTCCGGCGACAGCGATTTCTCGACGATGGTGATCAAGCTGAAGGAGTACGGCAAGTACGTCATCGGCGTCGGCATCCGCGAGTCGGCCAGCGACCTGCTGATCCAGAACTGCGACGAGTACTACTCATACAACGATCTGGCCGGGCTCACGAAGGAAGTCGACACGCCGTCGATCCAGCGCGATCCCTGGGAGCTGGCCGGCGAAGCCGTGGCGCAGATGGCGCGCAACGGCGACGTCATGCGGTCCGACCGGCTGAAGCAGGTGATGCAGCAGATCGACCCGAACTTCGACGAGCGCAACGCCGGCTTCAACCGCTTCAGCAAGTTCGTGGTCGAGGCGGGGCAGAAGGGCGTGGTGCACGTCGTCAAGCTCGACAACGGGCAGTACGAGGTGGCACCGCCCGCCGGCGGCGTGGCGCCGGCCGCCGCGCCCCCGGTGCGGCCGCGCGATGGCGCCGAGGGACCGCGGGAGGACAACGGGCGCCGCGGCCGCGGCGGCCGGCGGGGCGGGCGCGGGCGTGAGCGCGGGCCCGCGCGCGAGCGCACCGACGAGACGGCTCGTGAAGCGGCGCCGCGGGAGGCCCCGCCCGCGCGAGCAGCCCGTGCGGCCGAGGGCGCGCTGACGCTCGCCGGGGCCTTCCAGCTCATGGCGCAGGCTCTCGCCGAGCTCCGGGCACCCGTCCCGCACGATGCGCTTCGCCTGCGCATGGTGGCCCTCCGCGGGCGGGAAGACGCACTGCTCGACGCGGCGCGGTTCCCGCGGCTGCTGCGGCAGGCCAACGATGCCGAGGTCGCCGACGTGCGCAAGGTCGGTGAGGACGAGTACGAGGTGTCGCCGCATCGCACCGGGACGGTTCCGTCCATCGCGGCGCCGCCTGCCCCGCCGGTCGAGGAGCTGGTGGGTGCGGGCGCGACCGCGGGCGCGGCGAGTGCCGAGCCGGCGGCGGAACAGGCCGGCCGCGACAACGGCCAGCGGCTGGGACTGCGGTTCCGCCGCGGCTCGCGCGGTCCGGCCCGCACCGCCGGGGTGCCGCTGGTGGGTCTGGTCCAGATCGACGCGCCGGCGCCGGCCACGCCGGAGCCCGCGGCGACGCCCGAGCCCAAACCGGCCCGGAAGACGACGCGCCCACGGGCGCCGAGAAAGAAGCAGGCCGCCGTGCCGACGGGCACTGCCGCTGGTGAGTCCGCCGAGCCGGCCGCGCCGGCGGCCAAGCGACCGCGGTCCCGGGCCAAGAAGAAGGCGGAGTGAGCGTGACCCGACGGGCAGCGACGCTGCCCGTCTCGTTTTTCGCGCGACCGGCCGACGTCGTCGCGCGGGAGCTGCTCGGTACGCTGGTGACCTCATCGGTCGGTGGCCGCCGGACGGCCGGACGCATCGTGGAGACGGAAGCCTACCTCGGTTACGACGACCCGGCCTCCCACGGATACCGCCACCGCCGGCACGCCCGGAACGAGGCGCTCTTCGGCCCCCCCGGCCTCTGGTACGTGTATCTCTCCTACGGCATGCACTGGTGCGCCAACTTGGTGTGCGGTGAGCTGGGTCAGGCCAGCGCGGTACTGCTTCGCGCGCTCGAGCCGGTGGCGGGAATGCAGACGATGCGGGAGCGGCGGGGCGTCGTGGCGGACCGTCAGCTCTGCTCCGGGCCGGGGAAGCTCTGCCAGGCGCTCGCGATCACGCGCGACCTCGATGGCACCCGCATGGCAGGGTCGCTGGTGAAGGTCCGCGGGCACGAGGGACCCGGGCCACCCGCCGCGGTGGCCACGCCGCGAATCGGCATCACCAAGGCGGCCGACTGGCCGCTCCGGTTCGTCGAGGCGGGCTCGCCGTGGACTTCCCGCGGGGTCCCGGCGGGCTGAGCCCGGGTGGCGGAGGAAGCAACGCCAAACGGGCAGCGGATCGACCGATCCGCTGCCCGTTCGCTCATCGTGCGGCCGAGCGTTGCTCAGTAGCCGCCGTTCCGAACGCCCTCCCGCGCGCTGCCGAGACCGATGCGGAGTCCGCCCATGAACGTGTGGGTCGGGCCGTCGAGCAGCCGGCCGACCGCCAGCAGGCTTCCGTCGGGGCCGGTCACCGTCTTCTGTGACGGGCTGGTCGTGATCTGGTACTGGCCGAACGCCATGAACCGGCCGACCTGGAACTGGAGACCGCCGACGAAGCTGCCGAAGCCGAATGAGCCGAGCTCCGCGGCGTCGCTCTGGAACGCGACCGCGCTCGCCGGAGTCGGGTTCACCACGTGCAGGATCCCGTACCCGACGCCGAGATAGGGCTGGGCGGCCGAGCGGAGCGGGAACGCCATCAACATGGCCGAGTACTTCCGGATGTCATTGAAGGTGACGTTCTGCACGCCGTTGGCGTCGGTATAGGCGCTCGTCTCGTTGGAACCGACGCCCTCCTCGAAGGAGAGCATCAGCCCGGTCCGCTTGGCGACGATCAGTGCCTGGCCTCCGAAGGTCGGGATGCCCGAGCGGCCCTGGGTTGGCGTCTTGAAGAACATCGCCCCGCCCTGGCCGCCGACGTACCACTGGAAGTCGCCGTTACCGGGCTGCTGGGCGGCCAGCTCGGCCGTGCCCAGACCGAGAACCAGCGCGGCGGCCGGGATGCTTCGGATGAGCATGCGCATCACAGACTACCTCCGTAAGGTGTCCCTGCCAGGCAGGTCCTGGCGGCTACCGCGTCCCCAGCGGCACGGTCCGTCAAAATGCGGGGCATTGCGGGAAATCGCGGGAAGGGAGGGGGAGCGGTGGCCCAGCTAACTGCTTGCTGCGCTGCAGCTTATGTAAGCCGCTAGCGGGCCGTCCCCACCCGTCGGATGGGGTGGGGGTGCAAGGTCGGGGCCAAGGGACGGGCGCAAAGGAGGAAAGGCGGAAAGGTGGAAAGACGGAAGGACGGAAGGACGGAAGGACGGAACGCGTCAGTCCCGCGATGGCATTCCGTCCACCATCCCGTTCCGCGTTTCCGCCTTTCCGCCTTTCTACCTTTCCGCCTTTCTACCTTTCCGCCCTTCCGTCCCTCAGATCAGCTTCAATCTCTCTCCGACCTTCTTGAACGCCGCGAGCGCCTGATCCAGATCGTCCCGCGTGTGCGCGGCGGAGATCTGGCAGCGCACGCGCGCTTCGCCCTGGGGCACCACCGGGTAGCCGAACCCGGTGACGAACACGCCCTCGGCCAGGAGCAGCTCGCTCATCTGGATGGCCGCGGACGTCTCGCCGAGGATGACCGGAATGATCGGCGTCTCGCCCGCGAGCGGCTTGAAGCCGAGCCCGAGGAGCTGCTCGCGAAAGTAGCTCGCGTTGTCGCGCAGCGCGGCGACGCGCTCGGGGTGCGCCTCGAGAAATTCGATGCTCGCCAGGGCACTCATCGCCACCGTCGGCGGCAGGGCGTTGGAGAAGAGCTGCGGCCGGGCACGCTGCGTCAGGAAATCGCACAGCGCCGCCGATCCCGCCACGAACCCGCCCGCCGCGCCGCCGAGCGCCTTGCCCAGCGTGGACGTGATGACGTCCACCTCGCCGAGCAGACCGAAGTGCTCGGCCGTGCCCCGGCCGTGCTCGCCGAGCACTCCGGTGCCGTGCGAGTCGTCCACCACCAGCACGGCGTCGTGCCGGCGGCAGAGCTCCACCAGGTCGGGCAGCGGCGCGATCGACCCCTCCATCGAGAACACGCCGTCGGTGATCACCATCCGGGTGCGACGGTCCCGGGCCGCCGCGAGCTGCTGGTCGAGGTCCGCCATGTCGGCGTGCCGGTAGACCGCCGTCCGGCACTTCGTGATGGATTTGGCGAGCCGGGCGGCGTCGATGATGGAGGCGTGATTGAGCTGGTCGCTCAGGACGATGTCCTCCTCGCCGAGCACCGTGGCCGGCAACGCCTCGTTGGCGTTCCAGGCGCTCACGAAGCTGAGCGACGCGCCGGTACCCACGAGCCGGGCGCAGGCGGCCTCGAGCGCACGGTGGACGGTATAGGTGCCGCAGATGAACCGTACCGAGGCTGTGCCCGCGCCGTATCGTTCGAGTCCGGCCTGACCGGCGGTGATGATCTCGGGTTCGTTGCAGAGGCCGAGATAGTTGTTCGACGAGAGGATGATGACCTCGCCCCGGTCCTCCATCCGCACGCGCGCGTCCTGCGGGCTCTCCAGGTGGTTCAGGCGCTTGTAGACGCCGTCGCGGATGAACTGCTCGAGCGCGTTCTCGAGCCGCTGCTCGAACGCGCTGCTCATGCGCCGATCTCCAGGATCACCTTGCCTGCCTGGCCCGCCTTGATGACCTGGATCGCCTCGGCGATGCACTCGAGCGGGTAGCGGTGGGTGATGACGGGGCGGGGGTCGAGCTGGCCGGCGCGGAGGAACCGGCGCATCTGGTGCCAGGTCTGATACATCTTCCGGCCGGTGACGCCGTACAGCGTGAGCCCTTTGAAGATCACGTCGCGGGCAAAGTCCACCTCGGTCGGCTGGCTCGGCGTGCCGAGCAGGTTTACCCGCCCGCCGAGCCGCGCGGCGGCGAACGCCTGCGCGTGCCCGCTCGGATGGCCGCTCATCTCGCAGACCAGGTCCACCCCATCGCCCCCGGTGAGCTCCCGCACGCGGGCCAGCACGTCCTCCGTTCCGGCATTGAGCGTCACGTGCGCCCCCATCTGCCGGGCCAGGTCGAGCCGCATGGGGTTGTAGTCGCTCGCGACCACGAGCGAGGCCCCCGCCGCGCGCGCGACGCCGACGGCGAAGCAGCCGATCGGCCCGCAGCCCAGCACGAGCACGCTGCTCCCGGGCACCGAGGCCTCGAGGACCGTGTGGACCGCATTCCCCATGGGGTCCATGATGGCGCCGATCTCGGTGGGGATCCCCTCGAGCCGCATGACGTTGGACGCGGGCATCGCGATGTATTCGGCGAAGGCGCCGTCGCGGTCCACGCCGATGATCTGCGTGCGCTGGCACAGGTGGGCGGCGCCGAGCCGGCACTGGAGGCAGTGGCCGCAGACGATGTGGCCCTCCGCGGTGACCAGGTCGCCCACCGCGAGCAGCTCCGCGGCGTCGGCCTCGCGGCCGAGCTCCACGATTTCGCCGGCGAACTCGTGGCCCACCACGACCGGTGGCCGGAGCCGCCGGCTCGCCCAGCTGTCCCATTCCCAGATGTGGAGATCGGTGCCGCAGACCCCTGCGTGATGGACCCGGATGAGGGCGTCGCTGGAGCCGCACCGGGGCACGGGAACGTCCTGCAGGACCATGCCGGTGCCCGGAGCTGCCTTGACGAGTGCGCGCATCGAGCCTCGGGAGGAAGACGGGCGGAATATAGTGGAACGGAGGTGAGCGGTGAGAGGTACGAAGTGAGAGGTGAGCGGTGAGAGGTGAGCGGTGGGTTCGCTCGCGGCTCCGTTCCTGATCCCTTCCTCTACCTCTTACCTCTCACCTCTTACCGCTCACCGCTCACCGCCCCGCCCCCACCCCTTCCCGCGCCGGCTCGATGCGGACCGCGCTCACCTTGAAGGAGGCGATGCGGGCGTAGGGGTCCAGCTGCGGGTTGGTGAGCAGATTGGCCGCCGCCTCCCGGAAGTGCATCGGGATGAAGATCTGGCCGCGCGCCTGCCGGTCGGAGATCCGCACGCCGATCAGGATGCTGCCGCGGCGGGAGGTCACGCGCACCTGGTCGCCCTCTCCGACGCCGAGATCCAGCGCGTCGCGTGGGTTCATGTCCACGACCGGGACCGGCTCGCGCGAATCGAGGCCTTCGGAGCGCCGGGTCATCGTGCCGGTGTGCCAGTGGTACATCTGGCGCCCGGTATTGAGGAAGAACGGGTATTCGTCACTCGGCAGCTCGTCCGGCGCGAGGAACTCGACCGGGACGAACCGGCCGCGCTTGTCGTCGGTCGGGAACCCGTCCGCGAACAGGAACGCGGTGCCGTCGGAGTCGGGTGTGAGGACCGGGTACTGGATCGAGCGCCGCTGCGCCAGTCGCTCGTAGCTGACGCCGCGCCACGACGGCGTGACCGAGGCGATCTCCCGCATGACGTCGCCGGGGCCGCGCCACGCGGTCCGGAGCCCGAGCCGCTCGCTCAGCTCGATCAGGATGTCGAGGTCGCGCCGCGCCTGGCCGGGCGGGTCGAGCGCGGCCTCGGTGAGCTGGATGTGCCGATCGGTGTTGACGAAGGTGCCCGACTTCTCGGCGAACGACGACCCGGGGAGCACCACGTCCGCCCAGCGTGCCGTCTCGGTGAGGAACAGGTCCTGGACCGCGAGGAACTCGAGTCCCCGCACCCAGTGCTCGGCGTGGGAGATGTTCGGGTCGGAGATGACCGGGTTCTCGCCGAAGATGTACATCCCGCGGATCGGACTGTCGTCCTGCACCATCTCGGTGACCATCATCCCGTTCTCGAGCGAAAGGGACGCCGCGGGCACCCCCCACGCCCGGGCGTACTCGGCACGGGTCTCGGGATTGGTCACGGGCCGGTAGTCGGTGTAGGCGTAGGGGATGGCGCCGACGTCGCTGGCGCCCTGCACGTTGTTCTGGCCGCGGATCGGCATCATCGCCGCGCCCCACTTGCCGATCATGCCGCAGGCGAGCATCAGGTTCAGCAGGCTGGCGACGATGTCGGTGCCGGTGTTGTGCTGGGTGAGGCCCATCGCCCAGAGCGTCGAGGTTCGCGGGCCGCGCGCGTACAGCTCGGCGGCCGACCGGATCGTCTCGGCGGGGATGCCGGTGATCTTGGCACCGATCTCGGGCGAATAGCCCGCGACGCTGGCCTTCACCGCCTCGAAATCGTGCATGCGGTCGGCGATGAACGCCTCGTCGCAGAGGCCGGCCGCGATGATGTGGTGCAGCATGCTGTTGTAGAGCGCCACGTCGGTGCCCGGGAGCATCTGCAGATGGAAGTCGGCCAGTTCGGCCAGCTCGGTCCGCCGGACGTCGGCCACGATGAGCCTGACGCCCTTGCTCACGGCCCGCTTGATCAGCGCGCCGAAGACGGGGTGGGTCTCGGTGGTGTTGGCGCCCGAGATGAAGATGACGTCACAGGCTTCCTCCAGCTCGCGCATCGAGCCGGACGCGGCCGACGTGTTGAGCGCGCGGCTCATGGCCGCCACCGAGCTCGAGTGGCAGAGCCGGGTGCAGTGGTCCACGTTGTTGGTGCGAAGGGCCGCCCGGACCATCCGCATGAAGGCGTAGTTCTCTTCGTTGCTGCACTTGGCCGAGGAGAGCGCGGCCACCGCCCGGGGGCTGTGGGTATCGCGGATCCGGAGCAACTCCTGGGCGGTGAGGCTCATCGCCTCCTCCCAGGTGGCCTCGCGGAACGCGCTGTACCACGCCGCCGGCGTGGCCGCGCGGTCCCGTACGTCGTAGTCCTCCATCCGGGGCACCCCCGTCTGTGGCGGCTTCCCGATGCTGCGCCGCGGTGGGCGCGGCTTGTCGCGCCCCCCCATCTCCTCGATCGTGCGCCACGGGCCTTCCCGGTGGCGGGGCCATTCGCCGGTCCAGACCCACTCCTGCCCGTCATACATCCAGCCCTTGCGGATGAGGGGCGCCATGAGCCGGTCGCGGTGCATCGGGAAGTCGTAGCCGAACCGGCCCTTCACGCAGGTCGAGCCCTGGTTGGGCGTGTACTCCTCGATGTCCGGCGAGGTGACCCGCATGATCTCGCCGGCCTTCACGTGGATGTCGAGCTGGCAGCCGACGCCGCAGTACGGACACACGGACCGGACCACCTTGTCGGGCTCGCGAACGGCCTCGGAGCCGAAGCGCTGCTTGGGAATGAACTCGAAGATCGCGCCGGTGGGGCAGACCCGAACGCATTCGCCGCACCAGGTGCAGCCCGCGTGATCGGGATCGCCGTCACCGCCGACGATGATCTGGGCGTGCTCGCCCCGAAGACCGACGTCGAGCACCCCGACCTCCTGGATATCCTCGCAGGCCCGCACGCAGCGGGTACACAGGATACAGGTGCTCATGTCGTGCTGGATCATCACGTCGCCGGGCCGCTCGTCGCCCTCGCGGAGCGGGAGCTCGCGGGTCTCACGCACCGGCACGTCGTACTGCACGACGTAACGCTCGAACTCGTTCCGCGGCTGGGCCCGGCCTCCGTTCGACAGGTGCTCGCCCGGATAGCGCTCCAACAGCAGCCCGAGCACCCCGCGGCGCGTTTCCACGGCGGCCGCGGACTCCGTCTCCACCACCATGCCTTCGGCCGCCGGCGTGGCGCAGGCCGGCAGCAGTTTCCCCTGGCCCTCGACCGAGACCAGGCAGACCCGGCAGTTGCCGACGATGGGAAGCTTGGGATACCAGCAGAGGGTGGGGATGTTGATGCCGGCGGCGCGGGCCGCCTCCAGGATGGTGGCGCCTGATTCGTATGGGACCGTGGCCCCGTTCAGCGTAAGAGTCGGCATGGGAACCAATTCAGCGGTCGGAGAGGGAGTGGCTACTTCGAGTTTAGACCCCTCCAGAGGCAGGGGCAAGGGCGGCTCCCGGAAATACAAACACCCCCGGACCGGAGTCCGGGGGCGTTTCGGGCGGCGCAGTCAGCGCGTGGGTGCGCGCCTGTCCAGCCCTTTGTTACGCCGCGTGTTCCGTGGGCACGCGCTGGTGCCAGTGCTCGTCGCCGGCTTCCTCGTCAGCCGCCCACATGTAGGCCCAGAACCGGACCGGCTTCGGGGCGGGCGCGCCGCTCCTGATGACGATGCCGCGGGGAGACTCCGGAGGAGCCACTGGAGCGCTGGTCATGGTGCCATCCTCATCCGCTGGGGTGACTCGAGGGACGTCGGCCCCTGGCGCACCCATCATGCCGTCCGCTCAGGCAACGGAACGACAGCAGCGGCAACGACTTGGCTTTCTGGGGATGGACCAGCGCGCGTCGATTTGACGCAGAGGTTTTTCAGGGCGTGTCGGGCGGACACGCCGGCTTGCAGAGAACCAGCCCGTCGCGCCGCCGTCCGCCACCGGCGCGGCGGCGGCGCTTGATCTCGTCCTCGACGGTCCAGCCGTCGTACAGCGCCAGGAGCGCCTCGGGAGCGAGCGCGGGGCAGGAGGGGAGGATGACGTGCACGGTGCCCGGCCGGCTGCGTCGCTGGAGATCGACCAGAAACTCCAGTCGGCACGACGCGCCCAGATGGGCGAGCGCGCCGGGGTCGAGGACCACCAGGTCCAGACACTCGCCGATCCCGAGGAATTCCGGCAGACACGGACCGGCCTGGGCGACGTATCCCTCGAACATGCTGCCGAGCGCTTCGGCGGCGATGCGCGACTCCACCCGCTCGACGCAGCCGAGATCACCGGCCAGAAAGGTCACGACGGCGTCGTGCGCCGCCAGCAGGTAGGCGGCGGGCTCGGCGGCGCTGCCCACGACGAGGGTGACGTCGCTGGGCTCGATCCTGGGGAGGAGCCGGGCGAGCGGGGAGGAGGGCTCGAGCCCCCAGTGGGTCGGGGTGCGCTGCGCCTCGCGCAGCTTGAGGAATTGGCGGCGCCAGCGGTTGTAGGGACGCAGCGAGAGTCGCTTCATGATCAGCCGGTCCACCGACTCGAGCATGAGCACTTCGGTGAGGAGGAACTGGCCTTCCGCCGCCGTCTGGAGCTCGGACGCGGCTTCGTCGCCCAGCCGCAGGAGCTCGTCGCGGCCGATCGAGTTCTTGTAGCCCTCGATCCGCTGGAGGATGTACTCCTGATAGTACTGCTTGTCGGAATAGGGTGATCGCCGGCGCTGCTGGGTACCCCGCAGCTGCGCGGCGCTCAGCATGACGCCTCGGCGCCCGGGGCGCGCGACGTCGAGGTATGGGCGAGGAGAAAGGGGGAAGCAGTATTCATGGAGCGTGTTGCAAATTCGTAAGCGGGGGCGGCGGTGTCAACGCGAAGAAAGACGGAAGGATCGAAAGCCGGAAGGACGGAAGGACGGAGGGACGGAAAAGGTGGGGCTACTCGGCCTGGATGACGGCGGCCTTGAGGTAGCTGGTCTCCGGGATGGTGAGGACCTCCGGGTGGTCCTCGCCCTGGCCGAGAATCTGGCGGAGATAGATCCGCCGGCCGCTGTCCGCCGCGGCGTCGGTCAGCATGGTGAGGAAGTCGGGGAGCCGGACATGGAACGAGCAGCTCGCGGTGAGGAGCGTCCCGCCGGCCGCGAGGGAGCGCATCGCCCGCAGGTTGATTTCCCGGTAGCCGCGCAGGGCCGCCGCCACGGCGCCGCGGTGCTTGGCAAAGGCCGGCGGGTCGAGCACGATGGTGTCGAAGCGCTCCCGCGCGCGCGCAAAGGCGCGAAGGGTCTCGAACGCGTCGCCTTCGCGCCACTCGATGTTGGTCAGGCCGTTGAGCGCGGCGTTCGCGGCGCCCCGCTCGAGCGCCTCCCGGCTCGCGTCGAGCGCCAGGACGCTTCCCGCCCGCCCGGCCAGGTGGATGGCGAACGAGCCGTGATAGGCGAAGCAGTCGAGCGCGCGGCCGCCCGGGCGAGCGAGCGCGCCGGCCCGCAGGCGGTTGGGACGCTGGTCGAGGAAGGCGCCGGTTTTCTGCCCGTCCCAGGGTGCCGCGAGATAGCGGACGCCGCCCTCCCGTACCTCGACCGCCCGGGGCACCTCGCCCCGGGCGAGCGTCACCGTCTCGTCGAGCCCCTCGCGGCGCCGCACGGCCGCGTCGTTCCGGAGCAGGATCCCCTCCGGCCGGAGCAGTTCGTCCAGCGCGTCCACGATGGTCTCCCGCATCGTCTCGAGGCCGGCGGAGAGGAGCTGGACGACGAGCCAGCGGTCGTAGCGGTCCACCACCAGCGACGGCAGGCCGTCGCCCTCGCCATGGACCAGGCGGTACGCGGTCGCGTCGATCCCGGCCCGCCGCCCGGCCGCGCCGGCAAGGCGTTCGCGCCACCAGGCCGCGTCCACCGGCCGATCGGTGCGTTCCAGCAGGCGGAGCCGGATCTCGGAGGCGGGCGAATGCAGCGCCTGACCGATGAAGCGGCCGCGAGGGTCGTGCACGCGCACGACTCCCGCGGCCGCCTGATCGGCCTGTACGTCGCTTCGGTAGATCCATGGATGACCGCGTACCCAGCGCTCGGCGCCCCGCGCGGTGACCCGGACCGGAGTCACGCCCGATCGGGCCGGAGGACGGTGGCCCCGCGAAGATAGCAGTGCTTGATCTCCGCCCGCTCGCGGCTGGTGTAGGCGTGGACCAGGAGCCGGATGCATTTGGGGAGCGAGCCCGGCACCGGGATCTCGCTGGCGTGGAGCAGCGCAACGATATTCCACCCGTACACCTCGGAGGCGCGCGCGGGGAACGCCGCGTCGAGATCGCGGGTCACCGTGAACAACCCGCTCACGATGTCGTCCGGCTCGAGCCCGTTGGCGTCGATCAGCGTCCGCAGCAGCTCGTCGGTGGCCGCGAGGATCTCGGCGGCCTCGTTGCGGTCCACGGTGGTGGCCCCGCGGATGCCCTGCAGGCGAGGCGTCGGGATGGTCATGGCACATAATGTAGCGGCGTTGGTCCGGCTGATGCTCGTCACGGACGACGGCCTGGTGGCAGGCCGCGACGTGGTCGCGCTGGCCCGCGCGGCCGAGGCGGGCGGCGCGGGCTCGGTACAGCTCAGGCTCAAGCGCGCGCCGGTGCGGGAGCAGGTGGCGCTCGCGCGCGCGCTGGTGACCGCCGTGGCGATCCCGGTGCTGGTCAACGACCGCCCCGATGTCGCCCTGGCCGCGGGCGCGGCGGGCGTGCACCTCGGCGCGGACGACCTGCCGGTGGCGCTCGCGCGCCGGATTTCGCCGCCGGGATTTCTGATCGGCGCATCGGTCGGGTCCGAGGCCGAGGCGGCCCTGGCCTCCGCGGCCGACTACTGGGGTATCGGTCCCTGGCGGGTCACGTCCACCAAGACGGATGCGGGCGCCGGGCTCGGCGCCGAGGGATTCGCGCGTCTCGTGGGGCTGGCTGGAGGTCGGCCGTGCCTGGCGATCGGCGGCGTGCGACCGATCGACCTGCCGCTGGTGCGGCGGGCGGGCGGGGCCGGGGTCGCGGTGGTCTCCGGCATCCTGGAAGACGAGGATGTACGGCGGTCCACGGCCAGGTATGCGGAGGCGTGGGCGCTCGGGGGCGCTTCCTGAGTCGCCCGGGCGGTGGGCGGGCGGGTTGGCATCCGATTCACCACGGAGGCACGGAGGGCACGGAGGAACACAGGGGGTTCCCGGTCAGGAAAGGTCTCTTGGACCCGGACGACACCACCGATTTGGTGGTGGCTCGGCGTCCCGATGCGCTCGGTTTCCAGATCCCTCTGTGTTCCTCCGTGCCCTCCGTGCCTCCGTGGTGAACGGCTCGACTCAGCCTCTACGGCTGCCCTCGCTCCGCACGCCCCTGCTGCCCGCGGCGCAGCTTCGCGATGTTCCGCAGATGCTCGGCATACGTCTTCGCGAACAGGTGGCGGCCGTCGGGGCCAGCCACGAAGTAGAGATAGGGCACCGGAGCGGGGTAGAGGGACGCCTCGAGGCTCCGGCGGCCGGGCGAATTGACCGGGCCGGGTGGCAGACCGGGATGCAGGTAGGTGTTGTAGGGCGACCGGAACTGATAATCCTTCTCGTACAGGCGCGGCTTCCGCTTGCCGGTGGCGAGCGCAATGGCGTACTGCACCGTGGGATCGGCCTGCAGCGCCATCCCGATCCGCAGCCGGTTGTGGTAGACGCCGGCGATGGTCTCGCGCTCGTCGTCGGCCCGCGCCTCGCCTTCCACGATGGACGCCAGCGTCACCAACTGGAGCTGGGTCATGCGGAGCGAATCGAGCCGTCGTGTCCAGGCGGGCTCCCAGCCGGCCTTGAACGCGTCGGCCATGATGCGTACCAGCTCGGGAGCCGGCGTCTCCAGCGGCAGCATGTACGTCTCGGGGCGGAGGAACCCTTCGAACGATCTCACCGGGTAGCCGAGAAAGGCGCTCGCCGCCCCGGCGTCGTTGGCGGCGGCCAGCACCGTGTCCTCCGGCAGGTCGAGACGCTGGGCCGCGAGTGCCGCCACCTCCGGAATCGTGAGCCCTTCCGGAACCGTGAACTTGCGTGAAACCGCCGCGCCCCGGGCGAGCACGTCGAGGACCTTCCAGGCTGAAGTGCCGGGCGGGAACTCGTACACGCCGGCCTGGACCGAGCGGTCCACTCCGCGCATCCGGGCGAGGAGCTTGAACCCCCGGGGGCTCCGGACGACGCCGTGCGCAGCCAGCGTGTCGGTGACCGCCGCGAAGCTCGCGCCGGGCGGCAACGTCACGCGCTCGGGGGCGGAGTTGCCGCCGGCACAGGCGGCGAGCAGCAGCGGCGCCGCGATGCGGGTCCCCATTCCTCGCGGTCTCACCGTTCTGTCCGCTCCGCGCGCTGGACCCTTCTAGCCTCCAGGAACCCCTGCAGCACCACCGCCGCCGCCAGGGCGTCCACCTCCTCGCGGCGGCCGCGGATGCTGCCGCCCTGTTCGCGGATGGCGGTCAGGGCGCGTGCGGTGCTCATCCGCTCGTCCCAGAGCTCGAGCGGCAGCCCGGTGCGGCGGCCGATCAGCCCGGCCAGCTCGCGCGCGGCCGCGGCACTTGCCGCCTCGGCGCCCTCGCCGGTGAGCGGCAGCCCGACAACGACCCCGACCGGCCGGTGCTCCGCCACCAGTTCCAGGAAGCGCGGCATCGGGAACCGCTTGCCCGCGCGCCGGCTCAGCGTCTCGAGGGGCGACGCGAGGACCTGCGACTCGTCACTCAAGGCGAGGCCGATCCGCAGGTCGCCCCAGTCCACGGCGAGCAAGCGGCCACGAAGGGGAAGCATGGTGTGTGGGGTGAGACGCAAGCGGTGAGCGGTAAGCGGTGAGAGGTACCTCTCACCGCTTACCGCTCACGCCTTATTGCGCCATCGTCGCGAAGAATTCCTTGTTGTTCTTGGTCCGCTTCATCCGCTCGAGGAGGAACTCGAGCGCCTCCACCGGCGGCATGTCCGCCAGGAAATTGCGCAGCAGGTAGACCCGGTTGAGCTCGTCCTTGTCCATGAGCAGCTCTTCCTTGCGGGTCGAGGTGCGCTGGATGTCGATGGCGGGATAGATGCGCCGGTCCGCCAGACGCCGGTCGAGGACCAGCTCCATGTTGCCGGTGCCCTTGAACTCCTCGAAGATCACCTCGTCCATGCGGCTGCCGGTGTCGATCAGCGCCGTGGCGATGATGGTGAGGCTGCCGCCCTTGTCGATGTTGCGCGCCGCGCCGAAGAACCGCTTGGGTTTCTGCAGGGCGTTGGCGTCCACGCCGCCCGACAGGATCTTGCCCGAGTGCGGCACCACCACGTTGTGGGCCCGCGCCAGGCGGGTGATCGAGTCCAGCAGGATGACCACGTCCCGCCCGTGCTCCACCAGCCGCTTGGACTTCTCGATGACCATGTCGGCCACCTGTACGTGGCGGTCGGCGGGCTCGTCGAAGGTGGAGGAGATGACCTCCGCCTTGACGTTCTCCTCCATGTCCGTGACCTCTTCCGGCCGCTCGTCGATGAGCAGCACGATGAGGACGATCTCCGGGTGGTTCTCGCTGATGGCATTGGCCAGCTTCTGCATCAGGATGGTCTTGCCGGCCTTGGGCGGCGCCACGATCAGCCCGCGCTGTCCCTTGCCGATGGGCGAAAGCAGGTCCACCACCCGCATGGAGAGGTCGCCCGTCTTCCGCTCCAGCCGGATCCGGGCGTCCGGATACCGCGGCCGCAGGTTGTCGAACGCGATCCGGTGCTTGGTTTTCTCCGGCTCCTCGAAGTTGACCTGCTCCACCTTGAGGAGCGCCAGGTACCGCTCGCCTTCCTTGGGTGGGCGGACCTGCCCCATGACCGTGTCGCCGGTCCGGAGGTCGAATCGCTTGATCTGGCTGGGGGACACGTAGATGTCGTCGGGACCGTAGAGGTAGTTCCAGTCCTGACTCCGCAGAAACCCGTAGCCTTCCGGCAGGATTTCGAGAACGCCCTCGCCCCGGATGACCGTGTCCGATTCGAGCAGCGATTGCTCGATCCGGAAGATCAAATCCTGCTTGCGCAGGCCCGAGTAGTTGGTGATGTTGAGTTGCTGGGCGAGCGCGTGCAGCTCGGCCACCGATTTCTGCTTGAGTTCGGAAATGTCCACGGAGCAAACCTGGTGCGCGTCAGAGGGAATTTGAGAACGACGGCGGCTGGGATCAGTGAGAGGACGATGCTCGCGTCGGGATCGAGATCGGCACTTTGAAGGCGTCCAGGGCGGCGCTCGCGTGCGCTGGAAGGGACGGGTCGACTCGGAGCTGGTCGTCTGGGATGTCCTGATCTTACCGATCCCAAACTTGGACGTCAAGAGGCGCGATGGATGAGCTCATCCGGCTCCTGTCGGCGTGGCGGATCATGCGCGTCGGCACCCGCGAAGTCATCGATGGACTGGTCGTGCCCGAGCACCGGGGTCCCTCGCCGGCCCTCCGCCGCGTGCTCGAGGGCTGGCCCGGCGGATGGTACTGGGCCGATCGGGAAGCCACTCGACTGGTGCTGGTCCGCGCGCTTCCCGGGACCCGGGCCCCCCGTTGGTGGCTGCACCTGCTTCTCTTCGTCCTCACGGTGGTCTCCGCGCTCGGCGCCGGCGCGGCGCTCGCCG
>DASSBA010000168.1:0-26820 GCA_035699205.1 Gemmatimonadales bacterium | reverse complement strand
CCGTACCTCGAGGTGTTCCGGCTGGTGGGCACCGCCGGATTTCTGGCCTACGCCGCGGGCCAGTTGCCGGCCGCGATCTGGATGGGAAAGCCGTGGGCGGTGGCGTGGAAGGAAGTGTTCGACGGGCTGCTCTACGGGCTGGTGACGGCCGGGGTATTCGGGTGGCTCTGGCCGCGGTGACGCTCACTCGAGCCGTCTCCCGGTCGGCTCGTCGAACCAGTGGAGCCGGTCGCGATCGAGGCGAACGCCCACCGCCGTGTCCACCGCGATCGCCTGCTCGGGGGGTGCGACCACGCGCAGCTCCCCGCCTTCGCCGTCGGCGCCGAGCCGCAGGTGCACCAGCAGCTCGCTCCCGCGCGGCTCGACCACGTCCACCCGCGCGGTCGCGTCGCCGGCGCCGGGCAGGATGATCGCCACGTCGTGCGGGCGCACGCCGAGCGTCATGCGGGCCGGAACGTCCGCGCCGCCCCGCGGGCCGGCGAGCGGGAGCACGAGCCCGCCGGGACCCGTCCAGGTCCCGTCGGGCCGCACGTCGCCCGGCAGAAGATTCATCGCGGGGGACCCGACGAACCCCGCGACGAACACCGAGGCCGGCCGCCGGTAGACCTCCATCGGCGGGGCCACCTGCTCCACGTTCCCATCGCGCATGACCGCCACCCGCCCGCCGAGCGTCAGCGCCTCCTCCTGATCGTGGGTGACGTACACGATCGTCGCCTTGAGCCGCCGGTGCAGCCGGGCCAGCTCCGCGCGGGTCTCGACCCGCAGCTTGGCGTCGAGATTGGAGAGCGGCTCGTCGAAGAGAAACACCTTGGGATCGCGCACCATGGCCCGGCCCAGCGCCACGCGCTGTCGCTGGCCGCCGGAGAGCTGGCCCGGCTTCCGCTCGAGCACGGCCTCCAGCCCGAGCGCGCGGGCGGCGTTCTCCACCCGCTCCCCGATCACCGGCCGCGCGACCCCGCGCATCCGGAGGCCGAACGAGAGGTTCTCCCGCACCGTCATGTGGGGATAGAGGGCGTAGCTCTGGAACACCATGGCGATGTCGCGCTCCTGCGGCGGCAGGGCGGTGACGTCGCGCTCGCCGATCAGCACCCGGCCGGCCGTCGGCGTCTCCAGGCCGGCGATCATCCGCAGCGCGGTGCTCTTGCCGCACCCCGACGGCCCCACCAGCACCATGAATTCGCCGTCGGCGATCTCGAGCTCGATTCCCCGGGCGGCGACGTGCCCGTTGGGATAGGTCTTCTCGACGCCGGCCAGCCGCACCGATGCCATGGCTAACCCTTCACCGCGCCGGCGGTGAGCCCCTGCACGATCCGCCGCTGGAACGCCAGCACCAGCACCGCCACGGGCGCGGTGGCCACGATCGCGGCGGCGAGTATCTGTCCCCAGGGCACCTGGTACTGGCCGCGGAACAGCGCGATCGCGACCGGCACCGTCTGCCGCTCGGGGCCCAGCGTGAAGGAGAGCGCGAACAGGAACTCGTTCCAGCTGTAGACGAAGGTGAGAATCGCGGTGGCGGCGAGTCCCGGCAGCGCCAGCGGGAGGATCACTTCCCGCAGCGCGCGCAACCGGCTCGCGCCGTCCACCATCGCCGCCTCCTCCAGCTCCGCCGGGAGCTGGCGGAAGAATCCGACCAGCAGCCAGACCGTGAGCGGCATCGCGAACGTCAGGTACGGCAGGATGAGGCCGGGGTAGGTGTTGATGAGATGCAGGCGCCGGAGCAGCAGGTAGAGCGGCGAGACCACCGAGATCTGGGGAAAGACGCTGACCGCCAGGATCAGGCCCAGCAGCGGCGCCTTGCCGCGAAACCTCAGCCGTGCGAGCGCGTAGGCGCAGAGGCCGCCGATGGTGACGCAGATGGCCGTGGTGGCGCCGGCGACGACGAGCGAGTTGCGGATCGGCACCCAGAAGTCGCGCTCGGTGAAGAGTGCGCGATAGTGATCGAGCACCAGCGCCGTCGGCAGGAGCGACGGCCGCTCGAACAGGCGGGCCTCCGGCGTGAAGGACGAGACGATGGCCCAGTAGAACGGAAACGCGGTCGCCAGCACCAGCAGGCCCAGTGCGACCGTGCCCCAGCGGCTCCGCGGCGTCATGCCCGGGTCTCCGTGAGGCCGGCGCCCAGGAACCGGATATAGCCCAGTGCGAGCGCGAAGGTGACGGCGAAGACGATCACCGAGAGGGCGCTGCCGTAGCC
Source organism: Gemmatimonadales bacterium (assembly GCA_035699205.1). Lineage (GTDB taxonomy): Bacteria > Gemmatimonadota > Gemmatimonadetes > Gemmatimonadales > GWC2-71-9 > CAVVWJ01. Next base: position 24,629 of record DASSBA010000168.1, on the reverse strand, counting down.
GAACCGGAGGTTCTGCAGCAGCGAGTTGAAGGTGTAGAGGGCGATCGGCTCGGTGGAGGTGCCCGGTCCGCCGCCGGTCATCACGTAGATCAGGTCGAAGACGCGGAACGCGTCGAGCGTGCGGAAAATGAGGGCGACGAGAATCGCGGGCTTGAGCAGGGGCAGCGTCACGTAGCGGAACTGGCGCCAGGCGGAGGCGCCGTCGATCCGCGCGGCCTCGTAGAGCGAGGCATCGATGTTCTGCAGCCCCGCCAGCAGCAGCAGGGCGACGAACGGGGTGGTCTTCCAGACGTCGGCCAGTACCACCGGCACCCAGGCGAGGCCCGGGTGGATGAACCAGACCGGCGGCTGGCGCAGGATCCCCGCTTCCACCAGCAGCGTGTTGGCGATCCCGGCCTGGCCCTCGAAGATGAAGCGCCAGAGCAGCGCGGAGACCACGGTCGGGATCGCCCAGGGGATCAGGACCGCCGCGCGCACCAGGGCCCGGCCGCGGAAGGCACGGTTCATCGCGAGGGCGAGGACGCAGCCCAGCCCGAGCTCCAGGGTGACCGTGGCGACGGTGAACAGGAGCGTGTGTGCCAGCGCGCCCCAGAAGCGCGCGTCGCGGAACGCCTCGACGTAGTTGTCCGCCCCGATGAACGGCCGGCCCAGCCACGGCATGCGGAGGTCGTGGAGGTGCACCGACTCCCAGACGGTCCAGAGCAGCGGGAAGAGCGCGACGAGCAGGATGATCGCGAGCGCGGGCGCCACCAGCCGCCACGCGAGGCGGGCCTCGAGCGGCTCGGCGCCCTCACCGCCCCGCAACCGCCGCTCCCTTCCCCAGCCCCGCCCGATCGAGCAGCGCCTGCATTTCCCGCGCGGCGTGCGCCAGCGCGGCGGCGGGCTCCTGCTGCCGCGTGAGCGCCCGATGCAGGTCGATCTGGAGGATCTCCGACAATTCGGTATAGACCGGCGTCACGGGCCGGGGCACTGCGTGCTCGATGATGGCGCGTGCCTGGGCCGGGGGGATGGCGAGCGCCCGCGCCAGCGCCGGCTCGTCGTACAGCGCCGGCCGGGTGGGAAACTGGCCGACCCCGCGCGCGCGCTCGAGCATCTGTGCCGGCCGGGTCAGGTACTCGATCACGGCCCAGGCCGCGTCCGGGTGGTCGCTGTGCGCGTTGATCGCGAGCTGCGCGCCGCCGAGAGCGGCCGTCGGGCGGCCGCCGGGCGCGGCGGGCATCGTCGTCACGGCGTAGTGGCCGGCAACCCGCGAGGCGGCGGGGTCCTGCATGAGGGAGTAGGCGTACGGCCAGTTGCGCATGAACGCGGACTCCCCGTTCTGGAAGGCGAAGCGGGATTCCTCCTCGTGCCAGGTGAGGGCGCTCTGGGGGACGATGCCCTCCCGGTAGATCTCGTCGCGCATGGTGGTCAGTGCCCGCACGCCCGCCGCCGAGGCGACGGTGACCTCCCCGCCGTCGAGAATCCGCCCGCCGAACCCGCCGAGATACTCGCTGAATACCGTCACCAGCCCCTCGTAGCGGGCGCCCTGCCACACGAGCCCGTAGCGCAGGCCGCGCTCGGCCTGCGCGCGGGCGGCGTCGCGCTCGAGGTCGGCGAAGGTGGTCGGGGGTGCCGACATCAGGTCGGTGCGCCAGTACAGCATGCCGACGTCCACGAACCAGGGAACGGCATACAGGCGCCCGTTCCATTCGTTGGCCACGATGGTGGCCGGGAAGAACGAATCGATGGCCGGACGGAACCGGTCCAGGTCCAGGATCCACCCCGCCGCGGCGAACTCCGGCGTCCAGACCACGTCCAGCTGGAGGATGTCGGGGTCGCTCGCCCCGGCGTTGAGCCACTGCACGTAGAGCTGGTGGCGCTGGTCCGCGGCATCGGGGGTGGGCCGCTGCACCACGCGGATGTCGGGGCGCAGCTCCGCGAACCGCGCCAGCTGCCGGCGCAGCACCCTGCCCTCGGCCCCGAGTACGCTGCCGGGAAAGCTGATTACGGCGGGCCCGCCGGCGGGCGCGGGGCCGCAGCCGGACGCCACGAGCAACCCCAGCCACGCGCCGCGCGAGCGGCGGAGAACGGAAAAAATCGGCGTGAGGATCGAAGCGTCTCCCGGCGAAGCCGATGCCGCGCTCGGACCTGCACACGCTAACACCCGGCGGGGTCTCGTGCCAGGCGACGGCGCCGGCCCCCTTGCGAACGCTCCCGGAAGCGCATAAAACTGTTGGGCCGGCACCGCTCGGTGCCGGCCGGAGTCCATTCGTCGGAATCGGCCTTTGTGACATTCCGAGCGGAGTCGCCGTACCGGGGCCGCTGTGCCCCGCCCTGCTGTAGCCATCCGGTGCACCGCACGTCTTCCGACGGTGCATCCGGCCCCTGCCGTTGTCTCCCGGCGCCCCGCCCGATTCCACCGGCCGACTCGTTCCCCACCGCACCACCGTCCGCCCCGCTCCCGCGCTCCCGGCACCGTTCCCTTTCGGCGCGTGGGCGAGGTCTCCTACCGAAGGAGGTCGTCCGTGATCCGCAACTTGCGTCTGGACCGGTTCGCTCTCAGCCGCCTCGCCGCCCTGGCGATCGCGTGGCAATTCGTCCTGCCGATCGTGCACGCACAGGACACGGGGCAGACAGGAACGATCAGCGGGAAGGTGGTGGACGCCAACGGTGCGCCCATCGCGGGAGCAGCGGTATCCGTCGCGCGGACCCCCCTGGGCGCCGAGACGCAGGACGACGGGGCGTACCTCCTCGCCAATGTCCCCACCGGCACCCACATGGTCCATGTCCGCATGCTGGGCTTCGGGCCCGACTCGGCCAGCGTCACCGTCGCCGCGGGTGAGACCGCCACCCAGGACTTCACGCTCCGCCGCAACCCGCTCCAGCTCCAGACCATGGTCGTCACCGGCACCCAGACGCCGCGCATCAACCTCGACGCGAGCGTCGCGGTGACCACCCTGACGCCGGCGGACATCGAGCGCGCATCCCCCCGGAGCACGACGGAAATGCTCCGGTACGTCCCGGGCTTCACCCGGGTCGAGAGCTCGGGCGGGGAGGTGAACGAGAACATCACGATGCGCGGCATCCTCGGCGTGGAGTACGTGATGTTCATGGAGGACGGGATGCCGGTCTTCCCCACCATGCACACGTTCTTCATGAACGCCGACAACCTCTTCCGCGCGGACGAGAACATCGAGCGGATGGAAGTGGTCCGGGGCGGCGCGTCGTCGCTCTTCGGCTCGAATACGCCCGGCGCGATCGTCAATTTCATCAACAAGACCGGCGGTGATCACCTGGCCGGCACCATGAAGGCGTCCGCGGCCACCGAGGGTCTCGCGCGGTACGACCTCAACGTCAACGGCCCGCTCGGGCGGGACTGGCGGTTCAACGTCGGCGGCTTCTATCGCTACGACCACGGCGTCCGCGACCCCGGCTTCCCCGGCATCCGCGGCGGACAGGTGAAGGCGAGTGTCACCCGCAACCTCTCCAACGGCTATGTCCGCCTGACCGGCAAGGTGATCGACGACCGGAACCAGTTCATTCTCGATCTGCCGTTCCAGAACGCCGAGAAGCCGGAGTTCGTGAACGGCTTCGGCGACTACGGTTCCATGAACACCAACGAGGGGCTCGACCTCAGGGTCCCGATTCCCACCGGCGACCTGACGCTCCCGCTCGACAACGGCCTCAAGACGTCCGCCGCCTGGTTCACCGCCGACGCCGCATTCGATCTCGAGGACGGGTGGCATATCCAGAACACCGCGCAGGTCATGCAGAACCAGCAGGAGTGGAACGCGCTCGTGCCGTCGAGCGCGATGACCGTGCAGGACTTCCTCACGCTGCCGAAGGGCCAGGCGGGGCGCGAGCTGCCGGCCGGCTCGACCGTTCAGCTCACGTACACCAACCACTTCGCGGCGGACACGACCAAAGCTCCGCTGCCGTTCGACACCCCCAACGGCCTGGTCGCGCCCGGCCAGGACATCCACGTCTCCAAGCCGATCTCCGCGTTCCAGGACCAGTTCCAGATCCGCAAGAGCTTCGGACCGCACACCCTCTCCGCGGGCGCCTATTTCGCGAACTACTCGCAGGACAACCACTGGTACTTCACCCAGATCCTGACCGATGTCCGCGACATCCCGCGGTTTCTCGACGCGGTCGTGACGACGCCCGGGGGCACGCCGACCGCCATCACGCAGAACGGCTTCCTCAATTACCTCTCGGGCTACACCAACGGCCGCGGACAGACGTCCGTGTTCTCGGGGGTAGTCGGGGGCGAGCTCCAGCTGACGGAGAAGTTGCGGGCCGACGTGGGCGCGCGGGTGGAGTACAACAACTTCGTGCAAAGCTCCGAGAATACCGGCACCTTCGATCTCGATAACAACCCGGCGACCACCTTCAACAACGAGACGTTCGGCAACAACAGCTTCCGGCACTTCACGCGGAATATCACCGATTGGGCCGGCTCGATCGGACTCAACTACACGCTCAGGGACAACCTGTCGCTCTACGCCTCGGGTTCGCGCGGCTACAAGATGCCGGCCCTGGACGAGTTCCTGAACGCGACGGCCGCGGAGCAGGTGGATCTGTTCGATTCGCGCGAGGTGCAGTCGGTCGAGGGCGGGGTCAAGGGGGTCACGGGGCGCCTCGGATTCACCCTCAACGGGTTCTTCACCAAGCTGACGAACATCGTGAGCCAGGGCCTGGTCGTCGACTCGCTCACCGGGGGCTCCACCTGGGTCATCGTCACCTCGCCCGAGAATCGTTCCTACGGCGCGGAGCTCGAGCTGGTGGCCAACCCGCTGGAGGGGCTGCAGCTCTTCGGCAGCTCCACCCTCCTCAAGGCCGAGCTGGGCACCGGCGCCGGCGCCGACATCGGCAGCAGGATCAACGGGGTCCCGACCTCGCTGGCCAACATCGCCGGCGTGTACTCGGTCCCCCGGACGGGCCTGCAGTTCAAGGCCGACTGGCACTGGGTGGACTCCCGCCCGGTGGATCAGACGCTGGGCATCTCGCTGCCGGCGTACAATTACTTCAACTTCGGCGCCGGGTACGCGCTGCCGAACACCGGCACGCGGATCAACGTCGACCTCCTGAATGCCTTCCAGGACAAGGGCCTCGAGGAAGGCAACCCACGGCTGCTCAGCACCGGCGGCAACCCCATCTTCCTCGCGCGGCCCATTCTGCCGCGGCGGTTCATGGTGTCGGTGACCTACGATTTTGGCGGCCCGCAGTAGGCGTATGAGGGCGGCGGCCGGGGCCTGCAGTCTGCTGGCCCTCGCCGCCGTCCGTCTCCCCGCGCAGACGCCGGACTCCAGCTTCATCCTCGCCACGGGCGACGTCGGGCGCTCGCCTTCGCCGTTCATCGGCAACGGGCACGTGGGCGTCGTGATCCCGGCGCTCGGGTTCGGCGCCTCGCGCTCGCTGGTGGCGGGGCTGTACGAGCATGGGCCGGACGACGTCCCGCGCATCGCGGCGGCGCCGGCCTGGAACGCCGTCGGCGTGTCCGACGGCGCGCGCTGGCTCGGCGTCGAGCCGCCGGACGGCTCGATCCGCGCCTACCGTCAGACGGTGGACATGCGGACGGGTACGGCGCGCACCGCCTACGACTGGATCGACGGGGACCGGAGCACGTCCGTCCTGGTCGAGACCTTCGTCTCGCGCGCCGCTCCCCACCTTGCGGCCATCCGGCTCGAGCTGGTGCCGCGCCAGGCGGGCCGGATGCGGGTGAGATTCGCGCTCGCCGGGTGGCCACCGCCCGACCGACTCGCGCTCGCGCGCCTGGAGCAGGCGGAGCGGGGCTGGACCCCGGCCGACATCTGGTACCCCGGGCACATGGTGGTCCGCGCGCGGGGAGCAACCGCGCACACGGGCCTCGCCAGGCTCACGATGACTTCCACGCCGGAGGGGCGCCGGACCACCCTGGCGCAGGCGGCGGGGATCACCTGGCCGCGCGACCTTCCCGGCGCGGTCGCGCACACGGCGGCGGCCGGTGACACGGCCGCGGTCGAGGTCGCCTTCGATGCGTCGTCCGGCCGGACCTACATCTTCACGCAGCTCGTCGCGATGGTCTCGTCGTCGGAGACGGCCAACCCGCTGGCGGTCGCGGGGCGACGGGTCGAGGAGGCGCGGGCGCGGGGCTACGCCCGACTCGCATCCGACAATGCCGCCGCCTGGGCCCGGCGGTGGGAGACGGACATCGTCCTCGAGGGCGACCCCGCGCTCCAGCGGGTCGTCCGCTCGATGCTGTTCTATCTGCTCTGCAGCGCCGATTCGGGCACCGCGCTCGGCATCCCGCCGATGGGGCTCTCGAGCGCGGGCTACTATGGGCACGTCTTCTGGGACTCCGACACCTGGATGTTTCCCGCGCTCGTGCTGACTCACCCGGACGTCGCCCGCTCGCTCGTCGCCTTCCGCTCCCGCACGCTTCCGGCCGCCCGGGCCAACGCCCGCGTGAACGGCTATCGCGGCACGATGTACCCCTGGGAGGCCGACGAGCTCGGCAACGAGACCACGCCGCGGTTCGCCGTGCAGAACGCCCGCTCCGAGATTCACGTGAACGGCGATGTCGCCCTCGCCCAGTGGCAGTACTACCTCGCCACCGGCGACTCGGCCTGGCTCGCGCGCGAGGGGTTCCCGGTCATCCAGGGAACCGCCGACTTCTGGGTGAGCCGCGCCACCCGCGATTCGACCCGGGACGTCTACCACATCCGGAACGTCGTATCGGTGGCCGAGGGGCTGATCGGTGTGACCGACGACGCGTACACCAACGCCGTCGCGCGCCGGAACCTGGAGATCGCCGCCACGGCGGCCGCCCGGCTCGGCCGGCCGCCGGACCCGCGGTGGACCGACGTCGCGACCAAGCTCCACATGCCGATCGACTCCGCCACCGGCGCGTTCCGCACGTACGAGGGAGCGCCGGACTCGACGCTGGGCGTGATCACGCCGCTGCTCAGCTACCCGCTCGGCGTGCCGATGAGCGACGAGGCCAAGCGTACCCATCTCGAGCAGGCCGTGCGGCGGCTCGAGGACGAGGCAGGCGGCGCGATGATGGGCATCACCCTCCTCTCGGTGGACGCCGCGGAGCTGGGCGACCGGCGCCTGGTGGACTCGCTCCTCCCCTTCAGCTACGAGGGGCATCTTCGCGGTCCCTTTCTCATGCTCTCGGAGACGCCGACCAACGCCGCGGTGAACTTCCTGACCGGCGCCGGTGGCTTCCTCCAGCAGGTGATCTTCGGCTACACCGGCCTTCGGCTGGGCGACGGCGGACTCGAGCCGGCGTTTCCGCCCGTGCTTCCATCGCGGATCACCCGGCTCACGCTCCGCGATCTGCACGTCCGGGGCAAGCGGTTCGACGTGGTGGTGGACTCGACCGGGCGCCGCATCGTGCCCCGCAAGCCGGCGCCCCGGTGATTCCGCTCCCGTTCCTGCTTCTCCTGCAGGCGGCGCAGGCGCCGGTGCTGGCGTTCCCCGAGCCGGGCGTTGACGACACCGCCGCGTACCAGGGCTATCAGACCCGCTTCTACCGCGACTCGAAGGGCAACACCATCCAGATCTACCTCGAGCCGCGCAGCGCGCGGGTGGTCAACCTGTGGGCCGACGCGGCCGACGAGAGCCTCGGCTTCACCGTTCGGGATGCGGGCGGGCGGCCCGCACGGCTGGATTGGGGCGACGGCGGCGCGGAAGCCGCCGACTCCGGACCGGCGCGCGTGCTCGAATACCGGCTCACCGCGCAGTCGCCCCGCGTGACCCTGGGGTGGTTCCTGCTGGGCTCGATGCGGGTCGAGCGCGACTTCCAGTACGCGGACGCCCAGCTCCGGCCGTTCACGGCTCCGCCCTCGTACGTCGCGGAGGAATCGTTGCTGGTGGCGAACGTGGCCCGGCTCCCGGCCGGCGAGCGGCGGCGGCAGCTCGCGCTCCTCGGCGCGGCGAGCGTCCCGGCGCTCCGCGCGCGGCTGCAGCCCAGGCTCGCGCCGGCGTGCACCGCGGCGGAGTGCGTGGTCCGGATCGAGCGTCCGTCGCTCGACGGGCGGAACCACCTCGCGCTGGAGCTCCGGGTGGATCGCCGGCTGGCGGACGTGCGAGTGGCCGGCCGGACGGTGTCGATCCGGTCGCGAGCGGGTGTGCCGGTCTCGCTGAACGTCCGCATCGCGACCGACGCGGCGGCGCTCACGCCGCTGGCCCGGGATTCGATCTTCAATCGCGAGTTTCTGACATTTCTGGCCGGCGCAGGGTCCGCGGATTCCGGCTCGGTGCGCCCGAGGCGGCTCGAGCGACAAGTGCGGAGCATCGAGCTGCTCAGCTCCGAAGAGAAGCTGATGGCCGGCCTGCCCAACTTCGCCACGTATTTCGGACGGGACATGCTGATGACGGCGCTCATGATGCGGCCCATCTGGCGTCCCGCGATGTCGGAGCACGTGATCGCCAGCGTGCTGCGGAAGCTCTCGCCCCGGGGAGACGTGAGCCACGAGGAGGCGCTGGGCGGCCAGGCCATCCGGGAGAACGCGGCGGCATACAACGAGCTGATTGCTCGCTACACGGACGCTTCGCGCCATGCAACGCTTCCCCGGGTTGACAGCTCCGCCGCGGCGCTGTGCGATACCTCCGGAGTCATCCTGAGCGAAGCGAAGGAGCCATCACGCCGGTCCGGCTCCCTCGCTTCGCTCAGGATGACGTGGGGCGACGTTGCACGCTGTGCCCTGGCCCGTGCCCGCGCGATCCTGGGGAACCTCCAGCGCACCCGCGAGAACTACTACATGCTGGACGACGAGTTCCAGCTCCCCATTCTCGAGGCTCGCTACCTCGCCGATCCGGCCGTGCCCGCCGATCGCAAACGGGCATTCCTCCTCGACGCTCCGGACCACGGTCCTGCGCGCATCGCGCTGATGCTGCGCGAACTGGCGCTGGTCGCCACCGAGACCCGGCCCTACGCCCAGGACCCCACGCCGGCCAACCTCGTGAGCTTCGTCAAGCGCGACTCCACCCACTGGCGCTCCGCGAGCTGGCGCGACAGCGACGCCGGCTACGCCAACGGCCGCTTCGCGATGGACATCAACGCCATCTGGGCGCCGCGCGCGCTGGAGGCGATCGCCACCATCCTGGCGGTGCTGCCGGCGGCAGGCGTCACCCGGCAGGCGCTCGACTCGATCGCTCCCGGCCTCGCGACGAGCACGCTCGGCGGCTACCTGGCCGACACGACCTCGCTCCGCCGCGCGATCGGCGTGTGGAACCGCGCCTGGCGCCACTTCGTCGTGGCGCTGGGCCCCGGGGAGATCTCCATGCAGGTTGGCGCGAAGTTGGCGTGGCTGCCGCCGGCGGAGGGCGCCTACTGGCGTGGAATCATGACCGACCAGCCCGGAGCGGGCGACTCGCTCGCGTTCCTGGCCCTGGCGCTCGACTCGGCCGGGCGGCCCATCCCCGTCGTCAACAGCGACCCGGCCACCGAGCTCTTCCTCGACGCTACCTCACCCCGGCCGGCTAGACTCGATGCGCTGGAGTCGTTCATGCGGCCCTATCCCGTCGGCCTCTTCGTGGACCGCCTTGGCCCCGTCGTGGCCAACGATGCGTACGCCCCGCGGCGCGTATGGGAGGCGTTTGCGAAGGACGCCTACCACTCGCCCCGGGTGGTCTGGGGCCGCGAGGTGAACCTCCTGCTGCTCGGCCTGGCCCACATGGTGGATCGCGCGTCCGGACAGCCGGCCGGAGCTTCGGTCGGCCGCGCCGCCGACGCACTCCGGCGCACGCTCGCGGCGGTGACCGCGTCCGGGCTGGAGCACAACGAGCTGTGGAGCTATCGGATCGAAGCCGGGCGCCTGCTTCCCACCCGCTACGGCACCAGTTCCGACGTCCAGCTCTGGAGCAGCACCGATCTCGCCGTGCAGTACCTGCTTGCCCGGCTTCCTTCCCCGTGAGCCCCATGGCACCCGACCCCGTCACCCGGCTCGCTTCGATCGATTACGTCGTCATGGCCGTCTACTTCGCGGCCGTGCTCGGCGTCGGCTGGGGACTCCGCCGGCTCACCCGCACCAGCACCGATTTCTTCCTCTCCGGCCGCTCGCTCCCCGCCTGGATCACCGGCCTCGCCTTCATTTCGGCCAATCTGGGGGCCCAGGAGGTGATCGGGATGGGGGCGTCGGGGGCCAAGTACGGGATTGCCACCAGTCACTTCTACTGGGTCGGCGCGATCCCGGCGATGGTGTTCGTCGGCCTGTTCATGATGCCGTTCTACTACGGCTCGCGCGCCCGCTCGGTCCCCGAGTACCTCCGGCTCCGGTTCGACGAGAAGACCCGAACCCTCAACGCGGTCTCGTTCGCGGTGATGACGGTCTTCTCTTCCGGCGTATCGATGTACGCCATGGGCAAGCTCCTCAATCTGCTGCTCGGCTGGAGCTTCGACGTGAGCGTGCTGGTGTCCGCGGCCATCGTGCTCGCCTACGTGCTGCTCGGCGGGCTCACCAGCGCCATCTACAACGAGGTGCTGCAGTTCTTCCTGATCGTGTTCGGGTTCGCACCGCTGGTGGCGCTGGGACTGCACGCGGTCGGTGGCTGGGAGGGGCTTTCGGCCCGTCTGGCCGAGGTGGCGTCGGCGCGGGGGCTGCCGCCGGGGGCGTACACCCACACCTGGTCCACCCTGGGCGACGCGTCGCAGAACCCGATCGGGGTCGAGTGGTTCGGGCTGGTCATGGGGCTCGGCTTCGTGCTCTCGTTCGGCTACTGGTGCACCGACTTCCTGGTGGTGCAGCGCGCCATGGCGGCCGATTCCATGACGGCCGCTCGGCGCACGCCGCTCATCGCGGCGCTGCCGAAGATGCTGTTTCCCTTCCTGGTGATCCTGCCCGGAATGATCGCGCTGGTGCTGGGCGCGGGACCCGAGGCGGCCACCGGGGCCCAGGGGCTGGTGCCGGCCAAGCTCGCCGCCGACGGCGCGCCGCTGCTCGACGCCGCGGGTCGCGTGGTACTCGATTACGACCTCGCCACCCCGATGATGCTGGTGCGGCTGTTCCCGTCGGGAATGCTCGGCCTCGGGCTCACGGCGCTGCTCGCCTCGTTCATGTCCGGGATGGCGGGCAACGTGACGGCGTTCAATACCGTGTGGACCTACGACATCTATCAGAGCCACATCCGCCGCGGCGCGTCGGACGCGCACTATCTGTGGATGGGCCGGGTGGCCACGGTCGGCGGGGTCGCGCTCGCAGTGGCGGCGGCCTACGTCGCCAGTACGTTCAACAACATCATGGATCTGCTGCAACTCGTGTTCGCGTTCGTGAACGCGCCGCTGTTCGCCACGTTCGCCCTGGGCATGTTCTGGCGGCGGACGACGGGCCATGGGGCCTTCGTCGGGCTGCTCGCCGGCACGCTGGCCGCCGCGGCCCACCACGGGCTCACGCTGCCCGCCGGCGTGCCGCCCGGCGTCAAGGGTGGCTACCTCGGCCTGCTGCACACCTATCCCAGCGAGCTCGCTCAGACCTTCTGGACGGCGATCGCCGCCTGGGTCACCTGCTTCGTCGTGACGATCGTGGTGAGCCTCGCCACCCGGCCGCGCCCGGCGGATGAGTTGCGCGGCCTGGTCTACTCCATGACGCCCCGGCCGAGCGACTCGGGGCTCCCGTTGCGCAAGCGGCCCTGGGTTCTGGCGGTGGTGGTGCTGGCACTGACGGTGGCGCTCAACCTCGTATTCTTCTGACGCGTTACGCAACTTTCGCATGCAGATCCGGAGGCGACATGAGCGGAGCGATGGGCCTGGACATCCGGCTGCCGATCGGCGGCCTGTTCGCCGTGCTGGGCCTGCTCCTCACCGGCTACGGCATCGCGACGACGGGAGATGCGGCCCGCTACGCCCGGTCGCTCTCGGTGAACATCAATCTGTGGTGGGGCGCCGTGATGCTGGTGTTCGGACTGCTCCTGCTGGCCGCCGCGTCCCGTGCACGGCGGAAGGCGTCCGCCCGGCCGGCGGAGGAGACCCCCGAGGGCCGGGCGACCGAAATCCGCGAGCACAGGCTCGGGCTGGAGGACTGACCGGCTCCCGCTACAGCGACTTCAGGTATTCGACCAGATCGGCCCGCTCCTGCGCCGTGAGCTGCAGTTGCTGGACCGACTCGTAGTGCCCGACCACGTCGTCCAGCGTCGCGGCGCTCCCGTCGTGGAAGTAGGGCGCGTGCTGCCACAGCGCGCGGAGCGGTGTGGTGCGGTACTGCCTCGTGGCGCTCCGCTGGGCGTAGCCGGGGTCCGCGCCGACGGCCGACGGATCGTAGAGCTTGTCGTCGGTGAAGAGGGGCGGCACATGGCACGTCGCGCACTTGGCGGCACCGCTGAACACCGTCGCCCCCCGCGCGGCCGCGGCGGGGTCGAAGCTCCCCGCCGGCGGCGGCGGCGCGGGCAGGCTCACCTGGTATTCCTTGAGCGCCGGTAGTTTCGGGGTGACCTGGTCCGGCGCCTGGTGGATATCGGCGCCGATCCTCGGGTCCACGAAGGTGCCGTGCCCGTGCATCTGGGTGATCGCCACGTAGGCGTTCCAGTAGGAGATGTCACCGTCTCCCGTGGCGGTGGCAAGGCTCACGCCGGCCAGGCCGTATGCCGGCGGAATCGGGACCGGCGCGTTGAGCCCGTCGCGATTGTAGCGCGGATCGTACCGGCCCGGCCCCCACGAGTTGTACACCGCCTTCTGCTCGGCCGTGAGCGCGGGCGAGAGGGCGATGATCGCCCCCGGGTTGAGGTCGAGATTGGGCCAGCCGTCCAGTCGGTGCCCGATACCCGGCTGGGTCGAGTTGTCCACGCTCGAGTGGCAGAGCGCGCAGGTGATGCCGACGCTCGTGAGCGTGTCCTTCCCGTTCACGGTCTCCACGGTCCCCTGGAGGCCCACGACGGCGTTGAGCTTGAGGAGCGCCACCGTGGTCGCGGGATCGTGCAGGTCGGCGGTGGCCAGGATCCCGGGCGGCAGCGCGTCCGCGTCCACCTTGAGCCCGACGGCAAGCGCGGTCGCGGGATCGACCGCCGCCTGGATGACCTCATGCATCCGAAGGGTGTCGGTCCAGAAGGTCTCGTCGCCGAAGGTGTCGAACCGGAAGATCTGCCGGCCATCGAGCCGCGGCGGCTGGGGCTCGGTCGCGCCGTCATCGCCACAGGCGGCGAGCAGGCCGAGCCCGGCAATGGCCAGCAGGGTCCGGGCAGTCATCCGTGCGGGGCCGGGTCTCATCCTGTCCTCCTTCTCTCTCGCCGAGGCCGCGGGGAGCGGCTAGGTTGGAACTAGGGGTGGCAGTTGCGGCACTAAAGTAAGAAATTCCTTCACTTTCTGCAATAGAAGGGCGCCACGTGGCCATACTGCCTTGGCAGCAACGGGGTTACCAGAGCACTGCCGGTCGGATACTCGGGCTGCTACGGCGGGGGCCGGTGACCGTCGATGAGCTCGCCGAGGCGCTGGCCGTGAGCGGCAACGCGGTACGCCAGCAGTTGGCGCTGCTCGAACGGGACGGTCTGTTGCAGCGGAGCGGGCTCCGCCGGGGCTCGAGCAAGCCCGCCCAGACCTATGCGCTCAGTCCCGGCGCCGAGCTGTTGTTCTCGCGCGCCTACGCCCCCGTGCTCACCCAGCTGCTGCACGTGTTGGCGGGACGCCTGCCGGCGGTGGAGCTCGACACGCTGATGCGGGAAGTCGCTCGCGGCCTCACGGCTGACCGGCCGCGCCCGGCCGGAACCACGAGGGAGCGGGCGGAAGCGGGGAGTGCATTGTTGAACGACCTGGGAGGACTGGCGGAGGTGGAGGAGCGTGACGGGCGGCTGCTGATCCGCGGCGCGGGCTGCCCGCTGGCCGCCGCAACGCACCACCACCCGGAGGCCTGCAATGCGGTGGGCAGCCTGCTCAGCGAGTACGTCGGGCTGCCGCTGCGCCAGTGCTGCGAGCGAGCGGACCGGCCGCGGTGCTGCTTCGAGCTCGGCGAGGGATGATGGCGACGGCTTCATCCCGGGCGGAGCGGGCACGGTTTCCCGCTCCGCCCGGGATGAAGTCTCCTTCCCCTCAGGTCGCCGCCAGGCTTGGCTCGCCCTCGCGCGCCGTGCGCACCACGCTTGACGCCTCGTCCAGTATGAGCCGCAGGTCTCCGTTGGACCGCACCAGGACATTGATCAGGTCATACGTTCCCGCGCCCGCCACCTCCAGCCCGTCGAGGACCACGTTTGCCGGCAGCGTGCGCCCGTCGCCCGCGATGGTTTCCTTCCGCACCCGCACCGGGCCCATCGTACAGAAGAAGACCTCACCCGCGGGCTGGGGACGGAGACTGAGCCAGTCCCGGCCCATCGTCATGACCCGGACGCCGGGCAGGTCCGCCCTGATTTCCTGGCCGTGCTTGACTTCCGCCCTTTCCATCCGCTCCCTCAGCCGATACGTCTGGGAGGCGGCCGTGACCCGTGCTTGCATACGTCACCTCGATCCGTGAACTGCGTGAACACCGCAAGGCAATCGCCGAGCTGGCGCGAGCGGCTCGGCGATCACGGCAGTCAGGACCGGTAGCATGGCGGCCCCGGCGTTCGCCGGGCGTGCATTCTCGAGGCCAGCGAGACTACCCTATGAAATGACGCGAGAGCCGTCAAGAAGAGACCAGTCACCCACGACCCTCCACCGGAGCACGGGATGCCGTTCACCCTGTACGTCGCGCTCGGCGATTCCATGAGCACCGACCACTACCCGACCTGCGACGTCCGCGAACTCGACCTGCCGCCCACCCGGCTCGATCCGCTGGGCGCCGCCGCCCTGCTTCACCGGAACGACGATCTCCGCTGGCCGGAGTTCCGCGGGCTGGACCTGGTTCACTCGGCCCATGCCGTGGACTTCCTGAACCTGGCCGAGGACGGGGCGATGATCGACGATGTGAGAACGGAGGAGCTCGCCCGGCTCGGACGGGACTCCCGGGACCCGCGGATCCTGCTGACGCTCACCGCCGGCGGCAACGACCTGCTCGACGCGCTGGCGTCGGGCACGGCCCTCGACCGGGCAGTGACCCGGATCGAGCGGCGCTACACTGACCTGGTGGAGACGGTGCGGGAGGAGCTACCGCGCGCGGCGCTCGTGCTCACTACGGTGTACGACCCCAGCGACGGCACGGGACGCCTCACCGGGTTCGAAGGGCTCGGCGCATTGCCGCTCGAGTACCTCGACCGCTTCAACGATCATGTGCGCGACACCGCGGAGGGGACCCGGGGCGCCGCGCTGGCCGACGTGCACCGCCACTTCCTTGGTCACGGCGTGACCGCGCCGGAGTCCGGCCGCTGGTACTGGCGGCGCAACCCCATCGAGCCCAGCGCGCGGGGCGCGAGCGAGATCCGGCGGGTGTGGTGGGAGGCGCTGGAGGCGATGCCCGCCCGCGTCTGATTCACGGGCTCGCGCTGAGCGCGGCGTCCAGGGCCGCCGTGGCGCGAGGGTCGGCGGCCAGCTTCTCCGGTGCGGCGCCCCTTGGCGGTGAGCCGCCGCGGAACTCGAAATGGCCGGCGGACAGCGCCCGGTCGCTCAGCACGAACCCGCCGCTCGGAAGCAGAAGCCGGCACGCCAGCACCCGGTCGGAGAGCACGGCGGCGGACTCCCACACGCCGGGCTCGAGCCCCGGATAGAGGTGCGCGTACTCCTGCCGCAGACGGGCTTCGCGGGTCATGGGGGCCTCCACCGATCGGCATCGATTCAAGGGGAAGGTCAATGTACCGATCGGCCAGAGCGATTCAAGCGCCCGATTTTCTTCGGGGTTACGCACAGTTGGTGTTGAGCGTTTGTGCAGAGTAACCACAAGCTCCATCGGCGATTCAGAAGTCGGTATACATCTGTGGACGTTGTGGACAGAGCGACGGGGGGCGGATCCGGCCCATTGACCGGTGCGCCGCCGGCTCCTAGCGTGGCGGTGCCAATAGCACACCCGGCCAAAGCCGGGGCCGCAAAGCCACGGGTCCTCGTTCCTCGCGTCGCCTGGACGTCGGCGGCACGCGCGAGACACGACCGCCGAGCTGCCGATCCAGGTGGCTCGGCGATTTCCTCGCCGGCCACGATCCACCTCCCGGCCAGGAGCAGGATATGCGACCGAGCACGCGCCGAGCACCCGCATGGGCAGTGCTCGCGAGCCTGTGTACGCTCGCGGGCTGCGACGACTTCACGCAGGAACCGTCCCCGACCTCGGAGCCGCCGGAGCGGCAGGCGCTCGGATATGCCCCTCCTCCGGCGCAGGCACCGCCGGCCTGGCTGCGCCCCGCGCCGGAGCTGCGCACGACCGCGTCGCCGGGCCGCGCCAGGGGGAAGGGCAAGCACGCCCTGCTCACCAACGGCAGCTTCGAGCGCAACGGCGGCGAGGCCACGAACGAGTTCACCGGCTGGACGGAGGTGGACCTGTCCAACAGCAGCGGGAGCTGGCTGGTGCAGACCGGCGGAAACTCTCCCCTCAACCTCACACCCGTCGGCCGTCCGACCGACGGTGCGTTCGCCGCGATGACGGACCAGTTCGGGCCGGGTGCCCACATCCTCTACCAGGACGTGCAGCTGCCCGCGCACGGGCCGGTGGCGCTCGGCTTCGACCTGGCGATCCAGAATTTCGCGGGTGAGTTCGTCACGCCGGCCACTTTCTCGTTCGACGAGATCGCGAACCAGCAGTTCCGGATGGACGTCATGGACCCGAACGCGCCGGTGGACGATCTGGGCTCCGGTGTGCTGCTGCCGGTCTACCGCACCGAGGCGGGGGATCCCGCCACGAGTGGGTATCGAACCATCGTCGTCTCGCTTCGCCAGTTCGCCGGGCGAGTGGTTCGGCTGCGCTTCGCCGAAGTGGACAACATCTCGAACTTCCTGGTCGGAATCGACCGGGTGACGGTGGCCAGGCACGTCAGGCACGAGAAGATCCGGGACCGCGCGACGGCCACGACGATACCGTTCGCTCCCGAGCCGGGGCCGTTCGCCCACGTGCTCACGCTGGAGGACGACGCCACCACGGGCCTGCGGCCGATCGGCTTCACGTTCACGTTCTTCGGCCACCGGTACACCGAGTTCAACCTCTCCTCCAACGGCTTCATCGGCTTCGATGCGGACATGCCGAACGGCTGCTGCTTCGGTGGGGTAATCCCCTCCGACGACGGCTTGAACAACGTGATCGCCGCGTCGTGGGTGGATCTCCTGCCGCCGGAGGGAGGGAGGATCGCCTACGAGACGCGCGGTACGGCGCCGGATCGGCGGCTGGTGATCTCCTACCGCGACGTGCCGGTGTTCGGGGAGGCGGCGAGGGTAACGACCGAGATCATCCTGTACGAGCGCAGGAGCGCGATCGAGATCCACACCGCGCGTCAGGATCTCTCGGACTCCCACCTCTATACGCAGGGCGTCGAGAACGCGGCCGGCACCGCCGCCGGGTTCATTCCGGGCCGGGTGGCGGAGAACTACGGTCTCCGTCGGGATGGGGTGCGATTCACCACGAAGTCGCCAGGCGGCGGACGCCGCTGACGGGCGCGGAAGCGGGGTGGTCTGAAACCACCCCGCATCACCGGCGTAGGTCGAAGGAGGGCACTCACCGAACCGAGCACCGTCCACGGGCGGTTCGACGAATCCGTCGCCCAGTACCGGAAGGCGCTCTCGGTGGATTCGCACTTCAGTCGGCGGCTCGCAATGACCCCGACCCGCGCCCGGAGCTTGCCTCCGGGCGCCCCGCATACAAGATTGTCTCACCCTCCCTCCATCATCGCTGCTCGCTAACCCGCGGTCCCGCCCTCGCAGGGGCTCGCCATGCGACCTGTCAGTCGTTCGGGCACTCTCGCCGTCACCCTGACGGCGCTCACGGCGTTCTGGCTGGGCTGCGGTGGCGGCGGGGCCGACCTCGCGGGACCCGCGGTCGGCTCCCTCGACGTCACGACCTCGACGTCCGGCCCGGAGCCGGACGTCGACGGGTACACCGTCAGCATCGACGGCTCGACGCCGCAGCCGATCGGTCCTGCCGCGACCCGGCGCCAGGAGGGGCTGGCCGCCGGCGCCCACACCGTGGAGCTCTCCGGCATGGCCGCGAACTGCACGGTCGCGGCGGGCAGCCGGCAGAGCGTCAACATCACCGCCAATGCCGTGACGGCCGCGAGCTTCGCGGTCACCTGCGCCCCGACCACCGGAGCCATTCAGGTGACCACGTCCGCCGGCACCCCGGCCGACCCGGATGGATACCAGGTGCTGCTCGACGGCGTGGCAGCGCTGCCGATCGGGACCAGCGCCAGCGTCACGATTCCGGGCGTCGCACCCGGCAGCCATACCATAGGCCTGGGTGAGCTCGCGTCGGCGTGTCGGGTGGACGGCGAGAACCCGAGGGCCGTCACGGTCGTGGCGGGGGACACGGTTGGCGTGCCCATCGTCGTGACCTGCACCCCTGCCCCGCCGACCCTCGGCACACTGAAGATCACCACCGAGACGGCCGGCACCGATCGGGATGCCGACGGCTACAGCTTCACGGTGGACGGCGGCCCGGCCCAGCCGGTCGGACTCGCCACCACCATCACTCTCCCCAGCCTCCCGGCTGGGGCGCACGCGGTCGCCCTCCTCGGGGTGTCGGCCAACTGCACGGTGGCCGGCTCGAGCCAGCGGAGCGTCCAGGTCCCGGGCGGTGGGACGGCGGAAGTCGTCTTCAGCGTCACCTGCGCCACCCGCCCGACCCCGGCCGGCACGGTCGAGGTCACCACCGCGACGACCGGCCCGAATCCCGATCCGGACGGCTACACCTTCACTATCGACGATGGCGACGCGCGGGCCATCGGCGTAAATGCGACCGTCAGCGTCGCCGATCTGTCCGCCGGCGGCCACACCATACGGCTCGGGAGCACGGCGGCGAACTGCGCCGTCACCGGCGCCAACCCGCGCGCCGTGACCGTCGCCGCCGGCGCGACGGTCCGCGTGACCTTCGACGTGAGCTGCACCGCGACGGCCGGAAGCCTCGAGGTCACGATCGCCGGGCTTCCCGCCGGCGCCAGCGCCGCCGTCACGGTGACCGGCCCGGATGGCTACACCCAGCAGCTCACGGCAACCAGGACGCTGGCCGAGCTCCAGCCCGGGAGCTACGTCGTGACCGCCGCGGAGGTCACGAGTGGGGGGACCCGGTTCACCCCGACGCCGGCCAGCAGGAGCGTCGCGGTCGCCGCAGGCGAGACGAAGAAGGCGACGGTGACCTACGCCGCGGTCGCCGGAACCCCCGTCAACCTGCGCATCGACGGCTGGTACCTGACGCAGAGCACCCAATCACCCAGCGGCGATGTCCCGCTGGTGACCAACCGGGACGGGTACCTGCGGGTGTTCGTGGTAGCCGATGGGACGAACACGGCGGCCCCGGGCGTGAGGGTGCGGCTCTACCGGGGCGGGGCGCTCACGGGGACTTTCGACATTCCCTCGCCGGCGGCATCCACGCCGACCAGGCGGGACGAAGGCAGGCTCGCCAGCTCGTGGAACGTGAAGGTCCCGCGGGAGCTCATCACGCCGGGTCTGGCCATCGTGGCGGATGTCGATCCGACCAACGCGATCCCGGAGAAGAATGAAGCTGACAACAGCTACCCCGCCTCCGGCACCCCGCAGCCGCAGACCGTGCGTGACGCCCCGATTCTCGGCGTCACGTTCGTTCCGATCATCCAGAAGGCCAATGGCCTGGCGGGGGACGTGTCCGATGCGAACCGGTCCACCTACCTCGAGATGAGCAGGCGGATGCACCCGCTCCCCGGGGCGGACGGCAGCGTGCACGCGGTCTATACCACGACCACCGGGAATGCGCTCGAGCCCGATGATGCCAACGGCGCCTGGTCCACAGTACTGAGCGAGATCGATGCGCTCCGGATCGCCGAGGGCACCGGTCGCACCTATTACGGCGTGGTCCACATCGGCTATGCCTCGGGCGTCGCGGGGCTGGGGTATATCGGTACCCCGACGGCCATGGGATACGACCGCGACTTCGACCGCAGCCGGGTCATGGCCCACGAGCTCGGCCACACCTGGGGCAGGCGCCACTCCCCCTGCGGTAATGCCTCGGGTACCGACCCGAACTATCCCTATCCCGGGGGGACCATCGGGGTATACGGCTTCGATCAGCGGAACGAGGTTCTCGAGGACCCGTCACTCCCCGACATCATGGGATACTGCCCGGCCCCCTGGATCAGCGACTACACCTACCGGGGCATCCAGGACTTCCGGGGCCGTGCCGGGGCCATGACGGCGGCATCCGTCCGTGACGAGCGCTGCCTGCTGGTGTGGGGTCGCATCGTGGATGGGCGCGCCGTGCTCGAGCCGGCGTTCGAGATGGTGACCCGGCCGAGCCTGCCGAAGACGCGGGGGCCCTATACGGTGGAGGGGCTCACCCCGGACGGCATGCGGGTCTTCGAGCTCTCGTTCGATGGGGTGGAAGTCGCGGACGATCCGCGCGGCGCGCGCCACTTCGCCTTCGCGGTTCCGATCGGCGAGGGCGCCGCAGCCCGGCTCGGGAGCCTGCGCCTGACCGGGCCCGCGGGCCGCGCGGCCGCGGACCGGGTGCCGCCGCCGGTGGCCGCGGCGCGGAGCGCGGAACCGGTGGAAGCCCGGCGGGTCGGCGGCGGCGTCGCGTTGCGGTGGGACGCCACGGCGAGCCCGATGATCATGGTGCGGGACCCGGACACGGGAGAGGTGCTGTCGTTTGCTCGGGGAGGCCAGGCGGAGGTTGCCACCGGCCGGACGGAGCTCGACCTGAGCGTGTCCGACCGGGTGGGTAGCCGGCAGGTGAGGGTGCCGGTGCGCCCGTGAGGCGCACCGTGCGCGTCAGCGCGCCGCGGCCAGTGGCGCCGCCGCGGCCAGCCGGGCTACCGCGGCCAGGACAGCGGCCGGCTGCTCCTCGGGGATGTACTGACCCGAGCCCGGCACGCTGTCGGAGCCGAAGTCCGGGAGTCTGGTGCTGAGCAGCTCCCGCTCGTCCGACGTCACCTCGGCGGGGTGCTCCACGGTGCCGACCAGCAGCCGCACCGGCACCACGCACTGGTGCAGCCGGTCGGCCAGCGACGCCGACTCCTTCGACTTCGACATCCGCTGGAAGGCGTCGATCGATCCGCTGAGGTCCGCCACCTGCCCGGCGGTGTAGCCCCGGATCACGGCGTCGGTCACCCAGGTCGTATCGCCCGAATTGCGGACGATCTCGCGGCGCACGTCGTGCCGCAGCTTGGATTCGTCCAGGGCGAACTTCACCAGCCCCCCGCCGAATTTGAACGCCTTCTTCATGCCGGGCGTGGCCGCGCTCTCGGCCGGGCCGCCGTCGATCGAGAGCACGCCCCGGACGAGGTCGGGGCGGACGATCGCCAGCCGCAAGGCGATGGACGCCCCGCTCGACTGGGCCACCAGCAGCGCTCCCTTCACGCCCAGGCTGTCGAGCACGTGGCCGACCCGTCCGGTCTGGGCGGTGAACGAATAGTCCGCCTCCTTCGGGTGGGACGACCAGCCGTAGCCGAGCGGCTCGACGACGATGACCCGGTAGCCGTTCGTGACCAGCGGGCCGGTGATCTTCCGATAGCCGTACGCGGCCCCGAAGATACCCGGGAGAAGGACCAGCGGCCGGCCCGCGCCCATCGTCGTGGTGCGGAGAATCTCGCCGGGGGCGACCTCGACGTCGCGCACGATCGCGCTGTCCGGCGAGCCCGCCATGAGCGCGAGCGTCAGCGCGGGGAGGATTACCACGAGATCTGGAGCTCGTCCAGTTGCGCCGCGACGGAAACGAGCGAGGGGACGCTGAGCTCCCGCCTGAAGCGGCAGGCGGCGTCCCGCACATCGGCCGAGACCGGCGCGCCGGTGCGGCGGCGGAACTCGCGGTACGAATCGCCGAAGTCACTGAAGACCAGGCGGAGCGACCGGGCTTCCCGGACCTGCGCCGGTGTGCGCGTGGCGTCGGCGGACAACGGATCGGGGGCGGGGGGCCGGCGCCGTGACGCGCTGGGCCGGGTGGCGCTCGCGCGGCGGTCGATGTTCAAGCCGGCGTCGCTGACGCGCGAAAGCACCTTGTCGACAAGGGTCTGGGAAAGCTGAGCGGGAGCCGAACCGCGTTTGCGGGGCGGGAGGTCGGGCATGGAGGCCTTCCAGGGGTAGTGGGGAGCGCCTCCGTGCCGGGATGGGAAGAGGGTACCCTTGAACCTAGCCGCATGCACCACGTTTGGCGAACCCGCAGGCCTCAGTCGATCCCCACCCGCCCCTCGACCGACGCGTTCAGCCTGGCCGAGTCATACCCCACGCCGTCCTTGAACACGATGGTCGGGCGGCGGATGACCGTGGGATCGGCCGTCAGATCGCCCTGAAGGACGACCAGATCGGCGAGCTTTCCCCGCTCCACCGTGCCGAGCTTCTGCTCCACCCCGAGAATCCTCGCGCCGTTGGCGGTCATGATCTTCACCGCCTGCTCGGGTGTGAAGCCTGCCTCGATCAACAGCTCGTAGTTCCGCTGGTCGCCGTAGCCCGCCAGCGCGCCGCCGAGTCCGGTGGGATCCACGCCGGCCGCGAGCAGCCCGCCCGCCGCGACGAACTCCCGCTCGAACGCCATCGAGCTCTGCAGGCCCGCGAGCGTGATGGGTCCCGTGCCGGTTGAATCGATCTCGTGCCGGATCTTGAGATAGCTCGTGCGCACCTCGGGGGCCATCGCGTTCAGCACCCTCGGCTCCTGGGTCGGGCGGTTGGCGACGAACGGCTCGTACACCGCCAGGGTGGAGGTCATCGACACGCCCCGCTTTACCATGGCCTGGATGGTGGACCGGGCCGCCTCGCCTCGCGGGTCCGCCTGATTGTTGCGGCCGATGAGTGAGACCGGGCAGACGTCGGGCTGCTTGGCCGGATCGAAGTCGGAGGCGGTGAGCATGCCGTGCTCGAGGTTGTCGATCCCGAGCGCCACCGCCTCGTGGAACGAGACCGAGCACAGGTGCCCCGTCACCTTGACTCCGCGCCGGTGCGCCTCCTTGATGGCCGCACCCAGCTCCGCCCGGCCGATGTCGGTGTAGGCCTTGATCCAGGTGGCCCCCTCGGCGGCCCAGTAGGCCACGAACCGGCGCGCCTGCTCCGGCGAGGTCACCACGGCCATGCTCCCGCCGCCGGCGGCACCGGTGACGTAGGGCGCGGTGAGATGGATGCGGGGTCCCGGCACCCGCCCGTGGTCGATGCCGTCGCGCAGGTTGATCTCGGCATAGGGCGACCGCCCGCCCGCCGTACGGATGGTCGTGACGCCCGAGGCCAGGTAGAGCCGCGGGCCGGTGTACGACATCTGCACCGCGCGTCCGCCGGCGGCGGTGTAGAACAGGTGGTCGTGCATGCCGATCAGCCCCGGAATCACGCTGTGGCCGGTCAGGTCCATGGTCCGGACGCCCGCGGGCACCGACACCTGCGCGGCAGGTCCGACTGCGGCGATGCGGCCGTCGCGGATCAGCACCGTCTGGTCCGCCGCCGGCGCGGTGCCGGTGCCGTCGAGCAGCAGCACGTGCGTCAGCGCGAGGGCGGTCGTGTCCACCACGACGTACTTCCGCACCTCCTCGGAAAGGGAGTCGGGGCGCTGCGCGGGCAGCGCGCGGGCGGTGAGGACGGCGAGCGCGAGGGCGAGGGCGGGTGCGAGGGCGGGTGTGCGCATGCGGGCTCCGGCCATGTGTTGGGTTGTCGGTATGTCGATCGACTCCTCAATTCCACCCGATCTGTCATCCCACCGGATCTGTCATCTCACCGGATCTGTCATCTCACCGGATCTGTCATCCCGAGCGGAGCGAGGGATCTTGCCGAGCCGAGTTCGAACACCGGGTGAGTAGATCCCTTGCTCCGCTCGGGATGACAGATGACAGATAACAGCCACGTCTGATCCCGCTACTCGATCTCGAACCCCATCATCATCCCCGCCGACAGATGCTCCGCGATGTGGCAGTGCGCCATCCACCGCCCCGGGTTCGACGGGTCGAGCAGAATATCCACCGTCCCCCCCGCCGGCACCAGCACCGTGTCCTTCCATACCAGGTCCTCCACCGGCACCCCGTTCACCGCCAGCACCAGAAACCGCTG
This sequence comes from Gemmatimonadales bacterium, assembly GCA_035699205.1. Classification (GTDB taxonomy): domain Bacteria; phylum Gemmatimonadota; class Gemmatimonadetes; order Gemmatimonadales; family GWC2-71-9; genus CAVVWJ01. The sequence goes on along the minus strand of DASSBA010000168.1, from coordinate 649 downwards.
CCCGTGCAGGTGGATCGGATGCTGCATCGCGTGGGCGCTCCGGCGCTCGCTCACCAGGCGGATCTTCACCGGCTCGCCGCGCCGGAATCGCCAGCCGATGTCCATGTTCTCGCGCCCGGTTTCCGGGTCGCGCAGGATCCAGCGCACCTGCCGGCCGGTGGACGCCCAGTTCATCATCGGCATCGTGCCGCTCCACTCCACCGGCGGGAAGTAGATCGAGTCGAGCTGCATCAGCCGCTGGCTGATCGGCGGAATCCCATGGGTCTCCAGCGTCAGTACGAGTGACTTCACCGGCGCGCCCGCCGCCGCGCGGCGGTAGCGCTCGATCTCGGCGGCGGTGGCGCTGTCCCGCCGGAGGGTGGCGAAGTCCGCCCCGAGGTCGCGCCGGATTCCGTCGCCCGACACCTCCACCACCCCCAGCGTGTCGGTCTCGCCGAAGAACCGCCCATACAGATGGTCGAGCCCACGCACCCGGTTGACCAGCGCCACCACCCCCGGCCGGTCGAACCGCACGTGGACCACGTACCGCTCCGCCGGGGCGATCACCACGCTCCCGACCCACGCCTCCCGCTCGTACACTCCCACGTCCGACCCCACGACCTTCATCCGCGCGCCGGGGAACGAGAGGTTGAACGTGCGCGCGCTCGCG
>DASSBA010000167.1:0-1720 GCA_035699205.1 Gemmatimonadales bacterium | reverse complement strand
CCGTAGTGCCGCCATTGAGCAACGACCGATCCGGTCGTAGAATCCCCTATTCGGCTTGAGCACACCTCCAGCGCACGTCCCACCCTGGCCCGACCGGAATGACCGACGACTCCGCGCCCGACCAAGGCGCCGTCACCCAGTGGCTCCTCCACTGGGACAAGAGCGACAAGCGCGGCCTGGACCAGATGCTCCCGGTCCTCTACCAGGAGCTGCACCGCATCGCGGCCAGCTACCTGAGCCGGGAAGACACCGGGCACACCCTTCAGCCCACCGCCCTTCTGCACGAGGCCTATCTCCGGCTCATTGACCAGCGGCGGGTGAACTGGCATAACCGGGCCCAGTTCCTCGGCTTGGCCGCGGGGATGATGCGGCGGATCCTGGTGAACCACGCCAGGGACCGGTCAGCCCGAAAGCGGGGCGGCGGCGCGGTGCCGGTCTCCCTGAGCCTGGTCGAGTCACCTTCCGGCCGCCCCGACGTGGAGCTGATCGCCCTGGAGGAGGCACTCGAGCGGTTGGCCGCGCTGGACGAACGGAAGAGCCGGGTCGTCGAGCTCAAGTTCTTCGGGGGGCTCACCATCGAGGAGATCGCCGAGGTGCTCCAGGTGTCCGGCGCCACGGTGGAACGGGAATGGGCCTTCGCCCGGGCCTGGCTCTACGATGCGATCGAGGGTCGGGGAGCCGACGCATGACCGGCGGGCGGTGGAAGCGCCGGAGCGACAGACGCTTCTGGTGCGGGAGTGCGCCGGCGATCTGAAGCTGCGGGCGGAGCTGGAGCGGCTGCTCGCCGCCCACGACCGGTCGGCCGGCTCCATCCAGATCCCCGCGGAGGTCCGCCAGCGATACGCGGCGATTGACATCGAGCCGCCGGCGGGCTACGAGGCGCGGCCGCCCAGGGTAGAGGAGCCGGTGCCGCAGTGATAGGCGAGGACGTGCTCCTCGGGGTGGGCGAGGAGCTTTCGATTGACGGCGACCGGTTCCGATGCGACGCCGTCGAGTTCGAGCGCCTGGTCGCGACGGGGGAATCCGGCCGGGCCCTTTCCATATATGAGGGCGACTTTCTCGCCGGGTTCTGCGTCGCCGACATCTCGGCGGACCTGGAGGAGTGGGTAGACCGGACCCGGGTCCGCCTCCGCCGTCACGCCGCCACGGCGGCGCGGCTGCGAGCTCGAGCCCAGGCGAGGAGCGGGCCAGGAGCCGCGATCCACACCGTGGTGGCCCACGCCTCCTCCCGCCGCTATTTTCCGGGGTGACTCACACCGGGCATTCCACGTCAGCCGACGCGTCCTCGCCGGGCCCGTCCGCCCGCAAGGACTTCCTCCGCGAAAAGGTCGCCGCCGATGTGGCGAGCGGCCGATTCGGCCGCCCGGTGCGCACCCGCTTCCCGCCCGAGCCGAACGGCTATCTGCACATCGGCCACGCCAAGTCCATCTGTCTCAACTTCGGGGTGGCCCGCGAGTTCGGGGGCCGCTGCAACCTGCGGTTCGACGATACCAACCCGACCACCGAGGACCTCCGCTATGTCGAGGTGATCCGCGAGGACGTGCGCTGGCTCGGCTTCGCATGGGACGAGGAGCGGTTTGCCAGCGACTACTTCGAGCGCCTCTATGAGATCGCCGAAGCGCTCGTCCGCGCGGGGAAGGCGTACGTCGATTCAGCGAGCGAGGAGGCCATCCGGGAGGGCCGCGGCACGGTCACGGTGCCGGGCACGCCCAGTCCCTAC
>DASSBA010000166.1:0-1407 GCA_035699205.1 Gemmatimonadales bacterium | reverse complement strand
GGGTGCGCGCCGTCGTGTCCGCTTGCCGCTCCCGGCTCGGCGGAGAGGAGCTGCGCATCCGCGATGTGGAACGCGAAGTGGCAATGGAACAGCCAGTTGCCCGGCCGCGCCGGCATCCAGCGCGTGGTCATCGTCCCGCCGGGCGGCATGAGCTCGGTCACCACCATGCGGCGGCCGGCGGGCGGGTAGACGGTGTCGGCCGCCCAGCTGCCTCGGCTGTCCACCTCGTAGTAGAAGCCGTGCAGGTGCATCGGATGCGAGCTCGAGGTGGGGTTGAGCCAGCGCCACCGCACCGTGTCGCCCACCGTGTACTTCAGCCGCTCGGTCTCGGGCCATGACTTCCCGTTGATCACCATGAACTCGCCGCCGGGGTCGGCGGACGCGCTGTCGGGGGGCTTGAGCCAGACCCCCATGACGAACACCCGCTCGTCGGCGGGCGGCGGCGTGCCGGCCGGATCCACGATGAAGGCGCCGGAGAGCTGGCTGTCCACCCACCGCTCGTCCTCCATGTGCTTCCCCGTCGTGGTCCCCCAGTAGTAGTAGGTGCCCGCGCGTCCGGCATCGAACCGCACGGTCCGCGTGGCCCCCGGCGGAATCACCAGGCTGTCCCCGGCCGCGCCCCGATGCGGGGCAAACCCGTGCAGCACGAGCGTCGAGTCGCGGAGGCGGTTCCGGATGGTGGCGTGAATGGCGGTGCCCTCGGGCACCCGGATGAGCGGGCCGGGAATCTGGAGCGCGCGGCCGCGCTCGCCGAACGCCTGCACCTCGATGCCGGGGCCGTCATCCGCATGCGGCCGGAACATGCCGGTGCGGAGCTCGAGGTCGAGCGTGAGCACGCCGCCGCGCAGCCGGCCGGCGGGGGCGCGGTTCTGGTTGGCGAGGATGCGCTCGGCAGAACGCGATACGCCGGGCGCCGGCCGCGCGTGCGGCAGGCCGGCGGAGCTGAGGGCGAGCACACCGGCGGCGACGGCGACACACGTCTGCACGGGCGTCATGGACGGCCTCATGCTTGAACGGTGGGCTGAGCGGCGATTCGATCCGGAAGGTGGTGGCAAATGTACTCCGCGCCCGTCGCCTTCGCCATCGCCGCGGGCGACCGCGGGTTATCGAGATCGCACTCTAGATTCTTGCCGTATTCACCACGAAGGCACGAAGGACACGAAGGTACACGAAGGGATCTCGACACGGGAAGGCACCTTGGACCCGGACAACATCGACAGCTTGGTGGTGGCTCCGCTTCCCGATGGGCTCCGCGCCCCAATCCGGCTTCGTGTCCTTCGTGCCTTCGTGGTGAATACGGCAAAGATCTCCGGCCACTGCGCTTACCCCCAACTGCCAGGCAACCCTCGGGTGCGCGGCCGCGCCCCGCCTCGGCGAGCCGCCACCTCCGCCGTCGGGGGGGCCAGA
>DASSBA010000165.1:0-7136 GCA_035699205.1 Gemmatimonadales bacterium | reverse complement strand
GTGCTCTCGGTCTACCGCGACCCGCTCGGCGGCAACTGGCAGATCTTCGCCGGCCTCCCCATCGACCTGGTGGAGCCCACGCCCTACCAGCGTGACCTCTCCGACGCTCACGTCGCCCGGCTCTGCTCGGCCATCGACCGGCTCGGCCGCTACCTCGACCCGATGGTCGTGGTCCGCTCCGGCGACGGGCACTACTGGACCCCCAACGGCAACCACCGCCTCGCCGCCCTCCGCACCCTCGGTGCCCGCGCCGCCGTCGCCATCGTGGTGCCGGAGCCCGAGGTGGCCCAGCGCATCCTGATTCTCAATACCGAAAAGGCCCACAACCTCCGCGAGCGCGCCCTCGAAGTGGCGCGGCTGGCCGAGCACCTGGCGCAGCTCGACGATCGCCCCGAGCGCGAATTCGAGACCGAGTTCGAGGAGGCGGCACTGGTGACGCTCGGCCTCTGCTACCTGGAGAACGGACGGTTCGCCGGCGGCGCCTACCACCCGGTGCTGCGGCGGGTCGACAAGTTCCTCACGTCGTCGCTGCCCAGGGCGCTCGAGATCCGGCGCCAGCGCGCGGCCATGGTGCTGGAGCTGGAGGAGGCGGTGGCCGAAGCGGTGAAGGGGCTCAAGGCGCGCGGCTTCGAGAGCCCCTACCTCCGCGCGTTCGTGGTGGCCCGGATCAACCCGCTCCGATTCAAGCGCGGCGCCAAGGCGGAGTTCGACGAGACCATCGAGAAGATGACGGCGGCGGCCCGGCGGTTCGACGCGGCCAGGGTCAAGGCCGATCAGGTGGCACGCGCCTCGGGGCCGCCCGAGGAGACGGGCTCATGACCGACGCGCCACGCCGGGTGAGCCACTCGTCCACCGAGCATGCGCCCGGCCCCGCCAGAACTACGGTCATCAACGCCGCGATGTAGAGCAGGTGGATCTCGTAGCCCGGTGGCCCGAAGACCGGACCGGATGGCGTCAGGCCGATCGCGTTGACCGAGCTGAAGCCGTATCGAAGCTGCACCGTGAACATCGCGACGAGCATGGACACGATGGTAACCAGCCAGGCCGTGACGGTCGGCAGCGGCGCGCCGATCTGGTCCAGCAGCTTCCCGAAGTTCCCGGGGCCCCTGCTCCACTTGGCCGCGCCGTGGGCCACGAACCCGAAGCCGACGAGGAGCCGGAGCGGGAGCACGGCCCATCGGCGCCCCGGGGCCGGCGATGCCCGCGCCCCACAGCGAGGCTACTCAGGTCCCTCCCGGCAGGGTCCGCAGGGTGACCAGCGGATCCTGCAGCGCCGCCTCGATCACCGGCTCGAGCTCGCCCGCGTCGCGCCGGCGGCACTCCGCCTTCAGGTCTTCGATATCCTCCACCAGGAACCGGCCCAGCAAGGAATCCATCGTGATCTCGAACGCGGGCAGTTCCTTCTTGGCGGCGGTGTTGGAGTAGAACGCGAGGACGGCGCGTTCGTCGAACCGGTAGAACGAGAACGTGGGATACCGGCTGAACAGCCAGACCGGCACCGGCTTCCCGAACTCCTGCGACAGCCGGGCGAAGTAGCGGTAGGCGTCCACCACGAGCGCCGGGATCAGCGGGCCGTCCTCGAAGTGGCGTCCCAGCGAGTACATGAGCTCGTGGCTCTCGAGGTCGGGCAGGAAGACCTCCATGCCCGTCCCCTCTCGACCCAGGAACGCCTTGATGGCCGCGTCGTGGTTCTCGCGCCAGCGCCGGGAATGGATGAAGTACAGCGCCATCCGGGTGGAGGCGCCGATGAGGTCCTCGAACGGCTGCACGAGCCCGCTGAAGGGCTCGACCCGGACGATGCCGGACTGGGTTTCGGCGGCGGGGCGCATGGGTTCGACCATGCTACCCGGTCCGCGGCAGGTGAGCAAGCGTGCGGCGTGGCCCCGCTCACACCACCCGCGTCTTCCACCTCCCCCGCCGGAACACCGCCGCGCTGGCGAGCGCGAGCACCGAGAACGCCGCCATCATGGACCAGAAGACGCCCGTCGGCCCGTGGCCGGCCGGCCCCGCGAGCACCCACGCGAGCGGGATCTCGAACAGCCAGAAGCAGAGCAGGTTGAGCCAGGTGGGTGTCCAGGTGTCGCCCGCGCCGTTGAACGACTGGGTGAGCACCATGCCGTAGGCGTAGAGCGGGAACCCGAGTGCCACGATGCGGAGGCAGCGCACCGCGTGGTCCGCCACCGCCGGCTCCCCGGTGAACGCGCTGACGATGAGCGGCGCGCCGGCGAAGTAGAGCAGTCCCACCACCGAGAGGAACACGGCGTTGTAGCGCCCAGCGTGCCAGACCGATGCCTCCGCGCGGTCGGGTTTCCCGGCGCCGAGTGCCTGGCCCACCATGGTGGCGGCGGCGTTGCTGAGCCCCCACGACGGCAGCATGGCGAAGATGATCAGCCGCACGGCGATGGTGTAGCCCGCGAGCGCCGCGCTGCCGTAGCCCGCCAGGATCCGCACCAGGCCGATCCAGCTCGCCATGCCCACCAGGGTCTGCAGCGACGCCGAGGCGGCGAGGCGGAGGATCTGGCGCATCACGCCGAAGTCGAGCACCAGATGGCGCCGCCCGACCGGCACCCGGCTGCCCGGCCGGAAGAGGCGCACGACGGCATAGGTGGCGCCGATGGCGCGGCCCGTCGTGGTGGCCACCGCCGCGCCGGTGACGCCGAGCTCGGGGAACGGACCGACGCCGAAAATGAACAGCGGGCCGAGCAGGATGTTGAACGCGTTCGCCAGCCAGAGCACCCGCATCGCGATGGCCGCGTCGCCGGCGCCACGGAAGACGGCGTTCACGACGAACAGCACGATGATGGCCGCTTCGCCGCCGAGCATGATCGTGGCGTAGCCGCGCCCGGTCTCGATGACGGCGGGCGAGGCGCCCATCACCGCCAGCAGCCGGGGCGCGAGCAGGGCGCCCGCCGTGCCGAGCAGGAGGGAGACGAGCAGCGCCAGGGCGAGCGCCTGGGCGGCGCCGCGCGCCGCGCCCTCCGGGTCCTTCTCGCCGATGCGCCGCGCCACGAGCGCCGTCGCGCCGATGCCGAGCCCCATGGCCAGGGCGTAGACGAGCGTGAGCAGCGACTCGGTGAGCCCCACCGCCGCCACCGCGTCGGCGCCGAGGTGGGAGACCCAGAAGATGTCCACCACCGCGAACACGCTCTCGAGCACCATCTCGAGCACCATGGGCACCGAGAGCAGCAGGATCGCGCGCCCGATCGGCCCGGCGGTGTAGTCGTGGTGCTGCTCGCCGCGCAGCGACTCCCGCACCACCGTCCACAGCCCCGGCGTGCCCGCGGCGGGGGTATCGCGTCGCTCGATTGAGTGCTGCGTCACCGACCTGGCTTGACCTCCAGCTTGCGCCCCGTGGCCGCGCCGAGTGTCTCCTGCCCCACAAACTGCTCCGGCCGGAGATCGAGCACCAGCTCCCCCTGGCCCGAGGCCACCGCGCGCACGAGCAGCGCGTGCGGCGCCGCCCGCACGCCCAGCACTCGGCCCGCCTTCACGTCCATCCCGAGGTGGACGCCGTCGGCCAGGTCACGGTTGAGGTTCTTCTCGAGCAAGTCACGCCCGTCGGCCAGGACGGAGCCGAGCTTGATCCGCACTCTCGTCCGGAGGAAATCCTCGATCTGGCCGCCGGCCAGCCAGGCGAGCGTGCCCGTCAGCAGGTCGCGCGTTCCCACGTCGTACACCAGGTCCGGCATGTAGAGCTGGGCGGTGGCCGTGTCGTACGCCGGATGTCCCACGGCGTAGAGCACGCCCCTGACCGATCCGTGCACGGCCAGCCCCACCGCGACGCGCCCGTCGCCCACGCCGAGGAGCTGGAGACTGTCGAGCACGAGCCGCTGGCGGGCCACCTTGATGATGGTGCCGCGGAGTTCCCGGGTGAGAATGCTGCTGGCGACGTCGTACGGCACCCGCGCCTCGGTGAGGAGGTGGAGCACCGGCGGCCGCGAGGTGGAGTCCTGCGGCGGGGGCATCGGCGGCGGCGGAACGTCCGGCCGGGGGCCGCCGATGACGCGCGGATTGGCCGAGAGGCCGAGCGTGGTGACCAGCGTGTCGCCCTGCATCTCGAGCATCCCGATCCGGACGGTGGACGGGTGGATCACCAGCCACAGACTGTCGGTCAGCTTGAGCGGTGCGCCGAGGATGCCCCACAGGCGGCGCGACTCGTCGGGCAGGTCGAACGCCGCGATCCGCGCGTCCAGACCCGTGAGCTTCCGCTGCAGCGCCTGCTCGGCCGCGCGCATCACCTTGCTGGTGACGTCCACCTTGAGGAAGGTCACCTTGCAGCGGTCGCGGTCGGGGTTGGAGAGAGGGGTGACGACGGCGCGCGTGCGCGGGCGCAGGGTCCAGCCGCTGGTGAGCTGGACCGTGGTCTCGACGGTCAGGCGGGCGCGGGGCTGCTCCTCCTCGCTGCCGCACTTGGCGCCGATCTCGGGGAGCACCGGCGCGTCATACCAGGCGCGGACCCGGTAGCGCACGTCGGCCTGGAGGACGGCCGTGCGGCCGTTGACGCGGAGGCTGAATGGGCCGCGCCGGGCGGTGTAGGCGTAGTGCAGCCGCTTCCTGCCCTCCACCGCGTGCCGCTCCTCGAGATCGCCGAGTGTGGTGGGGACCTCGGACTCGAGCCAGTGCATGGCGGGGCCCAGATCGTAGCGCACCGGCACATCGAGGTAGGAGGTGGGGACCGGGGGCAGCGAATCCACCCAGGCGGTGGTCGCATGGGGGACGGGTGGCGCCACCTGCTCCGAGCCGCAGGCGGCGGCGCAGAGCGCGCCGCCGAGGGCGCAGCGGTGCAGCGTCGTTGCCATCATGGCGCCTCCCCGCGAGCGAGAGTGTAGCAGTTTGGGCAAGTTGGTGACGGACGTTGCCAAGGTCGGAGTGCGGCCGGCGTGGGGCGATGATGGGGATCACGCGGGCGGAGGGCTCGTGACGCCGGTCACAGTGGTTCTCGGGCATGGATGGTGTTGGGGCGGCCGGATGCCCGCCGCGCTATCTTGCGCGCAGGTACGGTGTCACCCAGCACGCGCTCAATCGAGGAGCACAGCATGACCGGATCACGCTGGACCCCCGCCATCGCGGTCCTCACCCTGGCCGCCGCGTGCGGCGGGCGCGAGACACGCGCCCCGGCGGCGACCGCCGACACGAGCGCGACCCGCCCCACGGCCGCCGACTCGACCGCCGCGTCGAGCGGCCCGGCCAGGCTCGAAGGTTTCGAGAACCCGGAGTCGGCGCGCTACGACGCGGAGCTCGACGTCTGGTACGTCTCCAACGTCAACGGCTCCCCCGTCGCGAAGGACGGCAACGGCTACATCTCCCGTCTCCACGGCGACGGCACCGCCGATTCGATGAAATGGATCGTCTCCGGCGCCAAAGGCGTCACCCTCAACGCACCCAAGGGCCTCGGCCTCCAGGGCGACACGCTCTGGGTGGCCGACATCGACGCGGTGCGGGCGTTCAACCGCCGCACTGGCGCGCCGGTGGCCACGGTGGACCTCAAAGGCAAGGCCAAGTTCCTGAACGATCTCGTGGTCGGCCCCGACGGTGTCTACATCACCGATACCGGCGTCGAGAGCAGCGGCGGCGGGATGAAGCACACCGGGCCGGATCAGGTGTTCCACATCGGCACCGGGCACAAGGCCAGCGTGGCGCTCGAGTCGGACAGCCTCGAAGGCCCCAACGGGATCGCCTGGGACGCCGCGGGCGGGCGCTACGTGATCGTACCGTTCGCCGGCAAGGTCGTGCGCGCATGGACGCCGGGCAGCCGGAGCCTGGCCTCGCTCGGCACGACGGCCGGCCAGCTCGACGGCGTGGAAGCGCTCGACTCCGCCCGCCTCCTCATCACGAGCTGGACCGACTCGAGCCTGTTCGTGCTGCAGGATGGGAAGTCCACCACGGTCTCCGGCGGCCTCCCGTCGCCCGCCGACATCGGGATCGATACCAGGCGGCACCGCGTCGCCATTCCGCTGCTCATGGAGAACCGGGTCGAATTCAGGAGCCTGCCATGACCACGACCAGAGCACGCGGGCGCCTTCGCGGCGCCGCCTCGTACGCCATCGTGGCCGCGCTCGCGGCCGTGGCGGGCGCCGCGATCGCCTGGATGGCGCGCGGCCGCGCGTCCGCGCGGCACGATGCCGTCACCACCCACGGCGAATGGGTGAAGATCCCCCGCGGGACCGATACGGTCCGGGCGTACGTGGCCTACCCCGAGCGGAAGTCGAAGGCGCCCGCGGTGATCGTGATCCACGAGATCTTCGGCCTTACCGACTGGGAGCCCACCGTGGTGGACCGGCTGGCCAGGGACGGCTTCGTGGCCATCGTTCCCGACCTGCTCTCGTCGAAGCACGGGAAGAGCCCCGCCGACGCCGACTCCGGCCGCAAGCTCGTCGGCGAGCTCGAGCCCGAGCGCGTCACCGCCGACCTCGACGCCACCTACGGCTACGTGAACGCGCTGCCCGCCGTGGAGAAGGACCACGTCGGCGCCATCGGCTTCTGCTGGGGCGGCGGACAGAGCTTCCGCTACGCCACCAACAACCCGAACCTCCGCGCCGCCGTCGTCTGCTACGGCCCCGCACCCGACTCGGCCGGCATCCGCCGGATCCAGGCGCCGGTGCTCGGCATCTACGGCGAGAACGACGCGCGGATCACCGGCTCGCTGCCCACGGTGGTGGCCGAGATGCAGTCGGCGGGCAAGACGTTCGTCCACGAGGTATTCCCCGGCACGGGCCACGGCTTCCTCAAGCCGGGCCGCCAGGGGTCCGACGGCCCGCAGGTGGAGCGCGCGTGGAAGCGGATCACGGAGTTCTTCCGCGCGCGGTTGGGCAGTGTTTGACCAGGGGGGGCCTGGCCGGAGCGCTGTCGGCGCCCTCCTCGCGCTGTTGCTTGCGTCGCCGGCGAGCACGCTCTTCGCGCAGGAGGGCCCGACCCGCCCCCACGATGCCACCCGGTACGACATCACGATCGTCACCAGCGACACCGGCGCGTACCTGCTGAGCGAGGTGGAGACCGGCTGGCGGCTCGAGTCCGTCAACCCGGTCGAGATGGAGCTCGATTCCACCATGCACGTGATCCGCGTGCTGGTGGACGGCAAGCCCAACACCCGGATCTCCCGCACGATGTACTCGCGTGACAGCGCCCTGGTGGTGGTG
>DASSBA010000164.1:0-3116 GCA_035699205.1 Gemmatimonadales bacterium | reverse complement strand
ATAGACCAGCGCCCGCGCCAGCTTTTCGGCGCTGCGCGAGGTGCCGAGCACGGTGGCGCCGAGGTGCCTGGCCACCTGCGCGGCCGCGGTGCCGACACCGCTCCCGATCGCGTGAATCAGGACCCGCTCGCCGGCGGCGAGTCGGCCGCGCGTCACCAGCGCATCGAACGCGGTGAGGAACACCTCGGGAATGGCGGCCGCCTCCGCGTACGACAGCCCCTCCGGAATCGGCAGGGCCTCGTCCTGATGCACTGCTACCAGCTCCGCCTGCGCACCGCCGCCCACGAGCCCCATCACCCGGTCGCCCACCTTCCACGGTGGTGCGCCGCGCACCGCCTCGACCTCGCCAGCGTACTCGAGCCCGGGGATGTCGGCAGGCCAGCCGGCGGGGGCCGCGTACTGGCCGCGGCGCTGGATCAGGTCGGCGCGATTGACGCCGGCCGCGTGGACGCGCACGCGAATGTGCTCGGGACGGACCTCCGGCTTGGGGACTTCGCCGATGCTGATGACTTCCGGGCCACCGGCACCTGTGTAGATCACCGCGCGCATGGGATCACTGGCCTTTCACCGGGAAGCGAGGGTCACAAAGGACATGGAGATTCCGCGGGTGAACAATAACAAAGGTGTCCCTCGCGCCCCCTTCGTGGCGCTGTGCATCCGTGGTGAATTCGGCAACCCGCTCCGAGTAACGAAATCGTTGAGTTTCAACGCTGGCCCTCGGTCGAGCACTCGGCCTCTGCTGCCATCACACTCCCACCGACGAGCGGCGCCGAACCGCCGATTTGGCTGGTAGACGCCACCACCTCGTCGATCCTCAGCTCCACCAGCCGCTCAGCCCCCGGGAAGTCACCCCACACGGCGGGATCCCAATGGATCGCCGCACGGCCAGTGAGCTGCAGCGTGCCGCCGCCATCGAAGTCCACCAGCAGCAGCCCCGCGCGCGGATCGGCCGCCAGGTTGCCCAGGGTGTTGAACATCATGTTGCCGGGGTAATCCGGTATCACCAGCCGGTCGGGCGCGGAAACCCGCACGAATCCCGGCGGCCCACCGCGATGCGAGACATCGGCTCCCGCACGCGGATGCCGGCTCGCGATGAAGAGCGTGTCGGCAACGGCGAGCCACGCCGCCTGCGCCGGCGTCAATGCGCCGCCGCGCTGGACGACGGACCGCCGCCCGGTCGCACGCGGGAGGCCCACCTCCCGCGGCCGGATGTACTTGTGGCAGTTGGAGTACACCTCGCGCGTGGCGATCTCCAGCCCGTTCGGCTCGCGGGGATGCGACCGGCCGTTCACCCGCATGCGCCGGCGGGTGGCCGGATGGATCACCAGCAGGCCCACGTCGGCTTCGCTGCCCAGACTCTCCGCCAGCGGATCGCCGGGCGGCGGGCGGGCATCGATCCGCAGCAGCTCCTCGGTCGGCGCCGAGAGGAAGCCGGGCTCGCCCTGCAGCAGCGTGGCCCACACGCGGCCGGCGGCGTCCGCCGCGCCAAGGATGACGAACCGTTGCGCGGCCGCGAACGCGCGCGCGGCCTCCGGGATCTCCCGCCGGATGATCCGCCCGATGCGCTCGGCGTTCGCCGCAACGCCGGCGCGCCGCTGGACCGCCAGCTCGCCCTCGTGGAACGGGCCCATCAGAAAAAGCCGCACGACGGCGCGCCGGCCACCGGCGCCGCGCGCCCCGCGGCGCCGGTCGGGCTGTAGACCTCGAGCCGGATGCCGTCGGGATCGGTGAAGAAGAGCGCGGCCGAGTCGGCGCCCTCCTGGTGCGGCACGACGCCGTCGTACCGGGGCGTCAGGCCACGCGCCCGGAGCTTCGACTCGACCGCCTCGACGGCTTCGAGCGTCGGCAGCTGGAGTGCCAGGTGGTGGAGGCCAGCCTGCCGGGGATCGAAGGCATCCGTGCTCTGCTGCCAGAGCGTCAGGAGGAGCCGCCCGCCGGCGCCCAGGAAGGCGAACCGCTGACCGTCGTGCGCCGCCGCCTGGATGAGCTCGAGTCCGAGGATGTCCTGATAGAACGCGAGCGACCGGTCGAGGTCGGTGACGGACAGGCCGACGTGGCCGGGAGCGATGTCGAGCGTGAGGGTTCGAGCGGTCATGATGACCTCCGGAGCAAGCGGGAGACGGGAACGGTGGCCGGGGACGCCGTCCGGCCGGTAGTCACAGCAACTAACATGCTGTTTGCTAGTGATAAGCCGGCGTCTCTCATTTGTCAACAGAGATTTTGCCGCTTATACTCCGCTCATGAGCACCGCCGCCACTGTTCGGTTCGTCTTCGTCGGCCACCATCGCGCGCTCGATTTCGTCAACACCGAAATCGCGAGTGAGGGAAGGCCGCGCGATCTGCTGACCAGCCTCGACGATCTGGTCGGCTGGCTCGTCCGGGCCGGCGCGCTCGACGGCGGCACCGCCCGCGCGGCGCTGGCCCGGTGGGCCGGCCGGCGTCAGGGTGAGTCGGTGGTCGGCGCGGCCCGCGCGCTCCGGGCCGTGCTGCGCCGGACGGCCCATGCGTGGTTCGAGGGGAAGCCGACGCCGCGCGCGACGGTGGCGCGGGTGAACGAGCTGCTGGCGCGCGGAACCGGCACCTCGCGGATCGTTCCGGCCGCGGACGGCGAGGGATTCACGGTAGAGCGCCACGTCCGGGTGGAGCAGCCCGAGGACCTGCTGGTGCCGATCGCCGAGGCGGCGGCCGATCTGCTGTGCCACGCCGACCCCGGCCGGGTGCGGCAGTGCGCGCACCCCGACTGCGTGCTCTACTTTCTCGACGGCACCAAGAACGGCACCCGCCGCTGGTGCGACATGCGGACCTGCGGCAACCGCACCAACGCGGCGGCCTACTACCGCCGGCGCCGGCGCTCCGGGCCGCCGGTCACCTGACGCTTTCCTCCATTCCCATGGCGCACACCTACTGCGACGCCGCCCGCGGGCACGAGTGGCACGGACCGTATCACGACCTGGAGTACGGCTTTCCGCTCGCCGGGGACGCCGAGCTGTTCGAGCGGCTGGTCCTTGAGATCAACCAGGCCGGCCTCTCATGGCTCACGATCCTCAAGAAGCGCGAGGCCTTCCGCCGGGCCTATGACCGGTTCGACCCGGAAATCGTGGCCGCGTACCGCGCCC
>DASSBA010000163.1:0-6175 GCA_035699205.1 Gemmatimonadales bacterium | reverse complement strand
CTGGAGTCCGCCTCCCCGCTGGTGCATCCACCCTGGCGCCTCGCTGCCAGACCGCCGAGCAGCATGGCGAGCGCGGCGGAGCGCGGGTTGCGCGGGCTTGTCGCCTGGTGCCGTAAGTTATTGATTTACAACCGCGCCCGTAGCTCAGCTGGATAGAGCAACAGCCTTCTAAGCTGTGGGTCGCAGGTTCGAATCCTGCCGGGCGCACTCCCAGTCACTTGCGTTTGTCGTCACCTGGCTCCGTCTCGGCCGCCTGCTCGTTCTGCTCCTCGTAGAACTCTTCCGCCGCGCGTGAACGGGGTGCACGGCCGCTCTCCCGGATCACCTCTTCCTGCTTCTCCTCCGTCATCCCGGTCACGTCCTCGTTCTGGAGTGCGGGGACTCCTTCGCCCGATTTGCGTGCCATGGCTGCTCTCCCGGCTCGAGGGGACATCGATCGAACGTACGAATATCCCCCGGGCCTCCGCCGCCGGACGTGACCGTGGACACCATCTCCCCGAATGCGGATATTGCGGGCCATGGACGATACGCGGGAGTCCCCGGACACCGTTTCGGGAAAGTCGCGCGGCGTAGCCCTCGCCCTTGCGGCGGTGCTGGGACCGTTCGGCGCCCACCGCTTCTACGTCAACAAGCCGGGTACCGGCGTCCTCATGGCCCTCACGTTGGGTGGTGCAGGGCTCTGGTGGCTCTACGACCTGATTCTCATCGGGGGCGGCTCGTTCCGCGATGCGGAGGACCGGCTCGTGCGGCGTTGGGAACCCGAGGAGGCTCCGCACCAGCCACCGCTCGCCGCCGAGGTGCTGGACGAGCTCGACGCGCTGCGGGCCCAGGTGGCCGAGCTCGCCGAACGGGTGGACTTCACCGAGCGACTGCTCGCCAATCCGGGTCGGGCGCCGGGCACCGACCGGCCCACCATCACCACCTGATCCATGACCGACGCCACGCTGGCCGGCCGGCTCATTCCCCGGCACGGCGAGCTGCGCCCCATGCTGCGCCTCGCCGTGCCGGTCGTCGTGGTGCAGGTGGGACTCATGATGATGGGGGTCGTGGACACCGTCATGGTCGGCCACGTCTCCGCCGTGGCACTCGCGTCGGTGGCCCTGGGTCACCTGTACTTCTTCGGTATCGGTGTCTTCGCAATGGGCACGCTGATGGTGCTCGATCCCGTCGTGGCACAGGCGGCCGGGGCGGGGGACGAGGCGGGCGTCGCCCGCGGCATTCAGCGTGGCGTGCTCCTGGCCGTGCTGCTGGCCGTGCCCTCGGTGGGCATCCTGCTCGCGGCGGGCCCGGTGCTCGCCCTGGCGCGGCAGCCGGCGGAGGTCGTACCGCTCGCGACCGGGTACATCGTCCGGCTCGCCCCGGGCGTGCTGCCGTTCTTCCTGTTCATCGTTTTCCGGCAGAGTCTGCAGGCGTTGCGCCGCACCTCCGCCATTGTCACGGCGATCGTCGTCGCGAACGTCGTGAACGCCGCACTCAATTGGGTCCTGATCTTCGGCCACGGGGCGCCGGCCCTCGGCGTGCTGGGCTCCGCCTGGGCCACCTCCATCAGCCGCTGGGTGCTGCTGGCCGCGCTCCTGGTGCTGGCCTGGGGTGACCTCCGACCGCACCTCCGCCGGCGGTTCTCCGAGGTTCGCGAGCTCGCGCCGCTCCGGCGCATGCTCCGGTTGGGAATCCCGATCGGGATCCAGTACGTGCTCGAGTTCGGCGCGTTCGCCTTCGTGGCGCTCATGATGGGATGGCTCGGCACCCGCCAGATGGCCGGGCACCAGGTTGCCATCAATCTCGCCTCGCTCACATTCATGGTGCCGCTGGGCGTCGGCGATGCCGCCTCGGTGCTGGTGGGCCATGCCGTCGGGCGCGCCGACCCCGCCGGAGCCCGGGCGTCGGCCCGCGCGGCCCTGGCCTGCGGCGCCGGATTCATGTCCTGCACCGCGCTGCTCTTCCTCACGCTCCCGGGCACCCTCGCGCGGCTCTACTCGACGGACGCCACCGTCGTCGCGCTCGCGGCGGCGCTCGTGCCGCTCGCCGGGATCTTCCAGGTGTTCGATGGCCTGCAGGTGGTCGCGGGCGGTATCCTGCGCGGTCTCGGCGAGACCCGCGTGGCCATGATGGTGAACGTGCTCGGCTACTGGCTGCTGGGGCTGCCGGTCAGCTATCTGCTCGGAATTCGCGGGGGATGGGGGCCGGTCGGGTTATGGTGGGGACTGGTGGTCGGCCTGGGCGTCGTGGCGGCGGTGCTGCTCACCCGGGTCCGCGTCGCGCTCGGGCGGCAGCAGGCGCGTGTCGCCATCGATGGCGCGGCGCCGGACGTGCGATCGCCCATGCCGTTGTCGGCCGCCCGAGAATGACGCGGGGCAGAGCGACGTCGCGGGCATGGGCGACCTGGATTGCGTGCGGCGACCTCAGACCTCGCGCTCGACCTCCTCTTCCTCGACGTCCTCGGCTTCCTGGTTGATCACGTTCTCGGCCAGGGCGGTGAGCTTCTGGTCCGTGGTCTCTTCCTCGTCGAGATTCTGTCCGAGCAGCTCGTGCACCTGATCGTACCCCAACATCTCGGCATAGGTGCAGATACAGCCATAGCTCGCTATCTCGTAATGCTCGACCTTCTGGGCCGCCGAGATCAGCGCCGCATCCATCACCGGCGCTTCGGCGTCCTGTTCCATCATTTTCTTCCCTTCCTCGATGAGACCGGCCATGCCCTCACACTTCTTTCCCTTGGCGGGCACGCCGAGCAGCTTGAACGCCTGCTCCAGACGGCGCACCTGTCCTTCCGTCTGCTGCCGGTGCTCCTCGAACGCCTGCTTGAGCTCGGGGTGCGTCGCGGCTTTGGTCATCTTCGGGAGCGCCTTCAGTATCTGGCCCTCCGCATTGTAAATATCCTGCAATTCGTGAACGAGCAGGTCGTCCAGCGAGGCGAGCTTCGGCATCGGGATCTCCTTGCGTGGTGTGCTTCCGGTATGGGGGCACAACCTACCCGCGTCCGCGCGGCGCCCTCAGTGTCCTGCGTCACCATCTGGCACCATACGCCGCGAGGGGGTAGCATCAGTCGCTCACACCCGGACGTGTCCTAACGATGCAGACTACGCTGGCCGCGCTCGCCGTCGTCGCCGTCGGATACATCCTGGCCTACGTGCTGTTCGATCGCCTGCGCGATCGGTACGGCTATGTCGGCGGGGCCGAGTACGTGCTGCTGGGCGTGCTGCTCGGGCCGCGTGTCTCCGGGCTGCTTGGCGCGGGCCAGGTGCAGGATCTCACCCCGATCGTGAGCCTCGCCGCCGGCTGGCTCGGCATGTTGCTCGGCAGCTACTTCCGCCTCCCCACGCTGGCACTGCTGCCGCCGGGGCACGTGAAGACGGCCTTCACCGAGGCCCTGGCCACGTTCCTCGCGGCGCTGGCGGCACTGCTCGCCATCTTTCGCTTCGTCGCGGGACAGCCCTGGCCCGATGCCGTGGTGCTGGCGGTCACCCTCGCCGCGATCGCCACGCTGAGCTCGCCGGCGGCCGTGGACGCCTTCGTCGGACGCGCGCGCGTCCGCGCCCCCATTCTCCCGGTCCTGCAGCTCACGGCACGGATCGACGCGCTGGTCGCCGTCGTCGCCTTTGGCCTGGTCCTGGCCGTGTTCCACCAGGGCGAGGTGGCGCCGACGGTGCGGCCGCCCACCGCCACGGAGTGGGCGGTCATCAACCTTGCCGTCGGCGTGGCGAGCGGCGTGCTGTTCCACCTCTTTCTCGGACCCCGGGGCACCGCGGAGGAGCCGGAGGGAGCCAGCCGCCTCTTCGTCGCGCTGGCGGGGGCGATCGTCGTGGCGAGCGGCGCGAGCTATTATCTCAACCTCTCGCCCATCTACACCAACCTCGTCCTGGGCTTCATTCTGTCGAACAGCGGGAGCTCGCACCGCGACGTCACCCGGCTCCTCCTGTCGACCGAGAGGCCGGTGTATCTCGCCCTGCTGATCTTCGCCGGCGCCGCGTGGAGTCCGGGCTCCGTCGAGCTCCTCTTCATCGCGCCGGCGTTCGTGGCCATCCGACTGGCAGCGCGGTACTTCGGGGGCTGGATGGCGGGGATGCACGTGGCGCCCCCCGAATTCAGGACGCCGGGCCTGGCGCGCGGGCTCCTGGCGCAGGGCGGGATCGGAGTGGCGATCGCCGTCAACTATGCTCAGGTACGTCCCGACCTGAACCCGCGACTCGTGCTCACCGCAACGCTGCTCTCCGTGCTCCTCTTCGAGGTGGTCGCCGGCCGGGAATCCGCGGCGTTCCTCGCCACCCTCGAGCCCGACGCCACGAAGGCCCAGCCCCCGACCGAGCCGGAGCCGGCCGGGGGGACCCCGTGATCCGGCGCCTCGTCGTTCTCGCCCTGCTCGTCGGTGGCGCGCTGCTGCTGGAGCCGCTCCGCGTGCCGACCGAAGGCGTGATCGCGCCGCGCTCGCTGTTCCTGTTCGGCATCCTTCTGCTCACGGCGGATACCTTCGGTGCGCTGGCTCACGATTCCGGCCTCCCGCGCCTGGTGGGGTATCTGCTGGCCGGACTCGCGCTCGGACCCTCGGTCACCTCCATCGTCCCCGCCGGCGTGCTCGAGGACCTCGGGATGATGAAGCGGCTCGCCGTAGGCCTGATCGGGCTGCTGGCCGGCGCCGAGCTCAGGATGGCGGACCTGCGGCAGCGCCACCGGGCAATCCTCTGGATCCTGACCCTGCAGGGCGTGGCCGTTCTCCTGGCGCTCTGGGGGGCGGCGCTGCTGGCCCGGCGCTGGATTCCGTTCCTCGAGGGCCTGGACCCCCTGCCGCTGGTCTTCGTGTCCCTGCTGTTCGCGGCGACACTTACGGTCAATTCACCCATGGTGACGCTGGCCCTGCTGACCGAGACCCGGGCCAGCGGGCCGCTCGCCAAAACCACGCTGGGCGTCGTGCTGGTGGCCGACGTGGTCGTGATTCTGCTCTTCACCGCCGCCTTCAGTCTGGCCCAGGGCAGCCTCGGCAAGGAGACGAACGGCGCGCCGGAGATTCTCTTCGGCTTGCTGCGTGAAGTGCTGGGGTCGATCTTCGCGGGGGTCCTGGTCGGCGGGGTCCTGAGCCTCTATCTCCGGTACGTCAAACGGGAGCTGGTGGTCTTCGCGGTGGTGGTGGTGTTTGCCACGGCAGCGGCTGCTCAGGCACTGGGCTTCGAGCTCCTCCTCAGTCTCCTGGTCGCCGGTTTCTTCGTCGAGAACGTCGCCCCCGTCCGGGCGGAGCCGCTCGTCGAGACGCTCCATGCGATGGCGGTCCCGGTGTTCGTCATTTTTTTCGCGATGGCCGGAGCCGAGCTCCGCCTGGGTGCGTTCGCCGCGGTCTGGCCGCTCGCCGTCGGGGTGGCGCTGGTCCGGCTGGGGGCGTTGTTCGCGGGGTCGCGGGCGGGGGCGCGCCTGGGAGGGGCGGAGCCCGTCGTGGTCGAGCACATCTGGACCGGGCTCGTCTCGCAGGCGGGCGTCGCGTTGGGACTGGCCACGATCGTCGCGGACCGTCTCCCGGAGCTCGGCGCGGCGATGCAGGTGCTCATCGTGGGCGTCATCGCCCTCAACGAATCCGTGGGACCCGTCTTCTTCCGGCGCGGGCTCGACCGCGCGGGGGAGATCGTGGCCCGCTGAAACCTCGCGCCCGAACAGCCTTGCGGCGCTCGAGGGCGGTTGTTAAGATTGCGGTCCCTCAATCGACCACTGCCCCTGCCGATCTCGCCGCCCGCTGGGCACTGGGAGACGGGGTGCCGGAAGCCGGCGCCGGGTGGTCGGGAGGAGCGCGAGTGGCGCTGGGTGGGGTGGTCGGGCGGCGAAGACCTGAAGATCTCCGTACGTCCCCACCGTTGACAAGATCCGGCGGATTCGGTATATTATCGGGCTCCCCGTGTGCGCCACTGGCGCCACGGACCGGGCCCGGGTGGTGTGAGCAGGCAGCGTGGGCAAATCTGTTCGGCCTTCGAAGCTTAGCGCACTTGACCACGGGCCGGCACTCGGTTATAATTGGGGGCTGTCGGCGAAAGCACGCCGGCGACTCGACACAAATGCTCTTTGACAAGTGATGTGAGTCAGACGTGATGGAGTGCGGACCCTCTGATCTGGACGGGCACAGAGACCGGCCAGATAGGGTTTACTCTGATCATTAAGTGATTCGGACGACAGAAATACCAGGTCGTTCGGCTCGAGC
>DASSBA010000162.1:0-5054 GCA_035699205.1 Gemmatimonadales bacterium | reverse complement strand
TCATCCCGAGCGGACCTGTCATCCCGAGCGGACCTGTCATCCCGAGCGGAGCGAGGGATCTTGCCCGCAGGTCCGGAACCGCGCCTGCCAGATCCCTCGCTCCGCTCGGGATGACAATTCCGCTGCAGATGACAGTTCCGCTCCGGGTTCGCCGTGCTGGGAGTCCGGGACGTCACCTCCAATGCGGCGGAGATCGCCGGCCGCTGGCACGATGCGCGCGTCCGCCACCGGGAGCCGCTGCTCGCGAGAGAAGGCGAGGCCAATTTCGACGGTCTCCAGCGCTTCCTGCGCTGCGTACACACGCTCTCCGCGGAGAGACGCCTGTCCCGCCATGCGTATCTCGCGGAGAAGCCTCGGACCGCTTGACACGAATCAGTCATCCCGGGCGAACGCGCGGGATCTTGCCCGGGAACGGTTCGAGGCATTCGGCGAAGATCCCATTGCTGCGCTCAGGGCAGGCCCGTCGGTCGCTCCGCACCCTCGGCACCCCCGCGAGCTCATTCCGCAACCGCCCGCTTCAGATGATCCCCCAGCCGCACCGCCAGCGCCACGATCGTGAGCGTCGGATTCGCGTACCCGCCGCTCGGAAACACCGAGCTGCCGGTGACGAACAGATTCGCCGTCCCGTGCACCCGGCCGTTCTCATCCACCACGCCCTGCCGGGCCGCCACGTGCATCCGCGTCGTTCCCATGTGGTGCTTGCCGGCCTCGATCGCCTGCCGCCAGGCCGCGGGCGCGTCAGGAAATGCGCGCTCCAGATGGCCGACCCCGGCCTGCCTGACCGCCTGGTCGAAGAGCTGCGTCACTCGGCGCATGTTCTCGATGTCCGCCTCACCGATCCGCCACTCGATCCGGACCCCGCGCCTGCCGAGGCGGTCTCGCTCGTCGCTCAGCATCACGCGGTTGTCCACCCGGAATCCAGTCTCGAAGGCCGCACGCATCCGCCAGCGTCGCGTCGGCCCGTGTCTCACCGCCAGCTTGCGCGCCATCGCCACGGCCAGCCGGTGAGGGGCTCCGAGCGCCTGCCTGGCATACGGCCAGGCGCCCCCGGGCACGGCTCGCCGCTTGACCTTGTTCCATAGCTCCTGCAACGCCTTCACCTCTCCGGTCGCGAAGACCCGATGGGCTTCATAGCGGGGATGGAAGAAGAAGGCCGCATGCATGAGGCGCTCGCGCTCCACGAACGACCGGTGGAGAGACAGGACGCCCCGCACCGAGCTCGCCCCCGGGCTCGGGGCAACCGGCCGCGCCCGATAGAAGTCCAGCGCATCGGGCTCCCGCAGCACCAGGGTCCCCGGATCGACGAACGCGTGATCGGTGAAATAGCGGCCGACGAGCCCTGCGGCGTTGCCGGGAACGCCGGCGGGCTCGGCCGCGGAGAGCAGCAGGAGGCGGGGATTCTCGATGCCGCCGGCCGCGAGTACGAACCGGTCCGCACGGATGGCCAGCTCGTCGCCGCCGAGCGTGCGGATCTCGACCGCCGCGCACGTCGCGCCCTCCAGACGGAGTCGCGTGACCGGCGCGTGCAACACGAGGTCGATGGTTTTCGACCGCTCCAGTCGCTCGCGATACCGCTGCCCGAAATTCACCACGTTGATGTGAAAGATCTCGTTGGTGAAGCTCGGATCCCCGGGCAGGATGCGCTCCGTTCCGAGCACGCCGGCCCAGTGCCCGGGCTCGTAGTCGAAGGCGGCGAGACCGCAGATCTCGTGGGCCCGGGCATAGTAGGGACGCAGCTCGTCGAGGCCGAAGGGCCAGCCGCCCGCGTCGCACCAGTCCCGCGGCTCGAAGTCGAGCGCCTCCAGCGGACGGCACCAGCCCGCCCACACGGTGGTCGAGCCGCCGAGGGCGCCCACGCGGGTATCCCGCAGCATGGGATAGGGCTGGCCCACGGCCTCGCCCTCGAA
The DNA here is from genome assembly GCA_035699205.1 of Gemmatimonadales bacterium. Taxonomy (GTDB): domain Bacteria; phylum Gemmatimonadota; class Gemmatimonadetes; order Gemmatimonadales; family GWC2-71-9; genus CAVVWJ01. Next base: position 3,147 of record DASSBA010000162.1, on the reverse strand, counting down.
CAGGCGCTGGGTCTCCGCCTCGTACACCGGTCCGCCCGCCTCCAGCAGGCAGACGCGCCATCCCGCGGCCTCGAGCTCCAGCGCGAGCGTGATGCCCGCCGCGCCGGCGCCCACGATGCAGAGATCGTAATGCGGCGGCTCGTGCCCGAAGCCCTTCCGCGCATCGAGTATCATCGTGCGATGTCCATGGTATTATTCGGCCGATCTCTAATGCCGCCAGCAATCCGCGTCAACGTCACTCGCCCCCGTGAACCGACAGGTACCCGTGGCCGCTCGTCGCGTCTCCGTCGGCATCGTGAACCACAATGGGGAGCCGTATCTGCTGCGGACGCTCCGCGCCGTGGCCCGCCTGGGCCCGGCCGTGGACGACGTGCTGCTGATCGACAGCGGGTCCGCCGACGGCGGCGCCGCGCTCGTGCGGGAGCACTTCCCGCAGGTGCGGGTGATCGAGCTGGGAGCCAACCTCGGCCCGGGCGCGGCCCGCAACCGGGCCATCCGGGAGGCCGCGCACGACCGGATTCTGCTGATCGATAACGACGTCGAGCCGCAGCCCGGCAGCGTGCACGCGCTGGCCACGGCCCTCGATGGTCACGCCAATGCGATCCTGGCGATGGCGGCGGTGCTCTACGAGCAGGCGCCCGACACGGTGCAGTATGTGGGCGCGGTGCCGCACTTCCTGGGTACCCCGGCGCTGCTCCACGCGGATACGCCCGTGGCGCGGCTGGAGGGCGCCGTGCGCGTGGTGGGGACGGCCATCACCTGCTGCGTCATGGTGGACCGGGCGCGCTTCGGCGACCGGCGATGGTTCGACGAGCGTCTCTTCTTCTACCTGGAGGACCATGAGTTCGGTCTGCGGGCCAGCCTCCAGGGGTACGACTGCCTCACCGTCCCGGCAGCCCGGTGCCTGCACCGGAAGGGCACCATCGGCGTGTCGATCCGCGAGACGGGACGCTTCACTCCGGTCCGGGTGCGCTACACCATCCGCAATCGCTGGTTGACGGTCCTGATGCTGTACCGGGCTGGCACGCTGCTCCGGTTCGCGCCGGCACTGGCCGTGTTCGAGCTGCTGCAGCTGCTTGGCGCGGCCAGGAAAGGCTGGCTCGGCCATTGGCTCTGGGCGGCCGGATCCACGGCGCGGATGCTGCCGCACGTGCTGCGCGTGCGCCGGGCCATGCGGGCCAGCCGCCGGCGCGCTGACCTCGAGGTCCTGAGCGCCGGTCCCTTTCCCTTCACGTCGAGATGGCGCCGCTCCGCGCTGGAGCGCGGGGCCGAGCGCGCGCTCGACCTGATCGCCCGACTCAACTGGCGCGTGGCGGGCGGGCGCGCGCCATGACGCCGGGCAAGACCCGGCGCGATCTGCTCATCGCCTTCGCCTCGCAGTTCGGTTTCAAGCTGCTCGGCTTCGTCGTGCTTGCCCTGATGGCGCGACGGCTGTCGCAGGCGGAGTACGGCAAGCTGATGTTCGCCCTGACGCTCTGCGGTGTGACCGTGCTCGCCACCGACCTGGGGGCCAGCACCGACCTGTCCCGGCGCGTGGCGGCCGTACCCGGCGGCGCCCGGCGCCGGCTCGGCACCGTGCTGTCGGCGCGGCTGCCGCTGCTCGCGGCGTACCTCGTGCTTCTCCCCGCCTGGGTAGCGGCCACCAAGCCGGATGCGCTGGCCGTGGCCGCGGCGATCGCCGTGTTCAGCGTGTGCCGGGACGTCTACCGCACCTACTCCTCGCTCTTCCTGGGCCTGCACCGGATCGGCTACACGGTGGCGGCGTTCGGGATCTCGCTGCTGGTGCTCGTGGCCGCGGTGGCGATCGGTGCCGTGACCGGCGCCGGGCTGGCCTGGATGACCGGAGCCCACGTGCTCAGCGGCGCGGTGCTGGTGGCCGTGGCGGCCGGCATCACGCGAGTCGGGATCGGGCCCATCCGTCTGCGATGGGGGTGGGACCGGATGAAAGATGTCTTCGGGGGCTCCGTCTGGCTCTTCGGTCTTTCGGTGGCGGGCCTGGCGCACTTCGCCGCCGATACGGTCATGCTGGGCTATCTGCAGCCGTACGAGCAGGTCGCCCGCTACCAGGCCGCGGCCAAGCTGCTCGAGGCGTCCCAATTCGCGGTCCGGCCGCTGACCCTGATCCTGATGCCGGTGTGCGCGGCGCTCGCGGCCCGGCAGCAGTGGGGCGATCTGCGCCGCCTGATGCACAGGATGTTCGCCGGCACGGCCATTGTCGGCGTGCTGGCATGGGGGTTCGTGGCCCTGCTGGCGCTCCCGATCATCCGGATCGTCTACACCGCCGCCTACGACGAGTCGGCCGCGGTGCTGCGGGTGCTGTACCTGAGCGTTCCGGGACTCTACGTCGCGACGGTGGCGATGCTGCTCGCGTCATCGACGCTGCGGGAACGGCGAGCGGTTCTCATCATGACGCTCGGCGTCGCCCTCAACGTGGTGCTCAACCTGGTGGCCATTCCGCGGTACGGTGCGCTGGGCGCGGCCTGGGTCACGGTCCTCTCGCAGAGCTTCGTCGCCGTCTGGTTGATGGGCGACGCCTATCGCAACGTGGCCCGGCACCCGCGGATCGCCATGGAACCGGAGCGGCAACTCGAGACCGCGATCGCGCTCCGGGATGACTGAGCCCCTTCGGATCGCCATGATCGCGGCCTGCCCGTTCCCCTGGCCGCGCGGCACTCCCATCCGGATCGAGCGCATCGCCGAAGCCGTGGCGCGCCGGGGACACGCGGTGCACGTCGTCACCTACCACCTGGGCGAGGATGCGGCCGGATCGCCCTTCGTCGTGCATCGGATCCGCGACGTTCCCGGCTATCGCCGGACCGCTCCCGGCCCCACGCTCCGCAAGCTCTTCCAGCTCGACCCCATGCTGGCCGGGCTGCTGCGCCGCCTGCATGACGAGCTCCGCTTCGACCTCGTCCACGCGCACCACTACGAGGGCCTGCTGGTGGCGTCCCACGCGCTCCGCGGGCCGCCGATCGTGTACGACGCCCATACTCTGCTGACCAGCGAGCTGCCCACGTACCCCCTCATCCTGCCGCGCCGCTGCATCCGGGCGCTCGCGCCATGGCTCGACGGTCACCTGCCTCGACGTGCCGACCGCACCATCGCCGTCAGCGAGGCGATTCGCGACACGCTCACGACCCTCGGCGC
>DASSBA010000161.1:0-4999 GCA_035699205.1 Gemmatimonadales bacterium | reverse complement strand
CGAAATACTGTGTCTGATGGGCCGGACCTTCCTCCTCCTTTCGCAAGTCTATCCGCCTGACCCTGCCAGCGTCGGCCAGCACATGGCCGACGCGGCCGAGGAGCTGGCGCGCCGGGGTCATCGGGTCGTCGTGTTGACGGCAGACCGGGGATACGACGACCCGGGAACCCGGTACCCGAGGCGGGAAACGACGGGCGGGGTGGCCATCCGCCGGCTGCCGTGGTGCTCGTTCGGCAAGAGCTCCCTGGCGCTCCGCATCCTTGGCGGTGTCTCCTACGCCCTTCAGGCCACCCTGCTCGGTCTGTTCGTCACCCGACTCGGCACCGTCGTCGTGAGCACCGCGCCTCCGATGGCCGGCATCGCCGCGCTCCTCGTCTCGGTGCTTCGCGGTGCCCGGCTCAAGTTCTGGGTGATGGACCTCAACCCGGACCAGATGGTGGCGCTCGGCCTCATCGGCGCCGGGTCGCCCGCGGCGAGGCTCCTCGATGGCCTCAACCGGTTGGTGCTGGCGCGGGCGACGGACGTGATCGTCCTCGACCGCTTCATGGCCGAGCGGGTGAACCGGAAGCTGGACGTCAGCCGCAAGCTGACGGTGCTGCCGCCGTGGCCGCTGTCCGACGCGCTGGAGCCCGGCGAACCCGAGGACAACCCCTTCCGTCGGGCGCAAGGGCTCGATGGCAAGATCGTCGTCATGTACAGCGGCAATCACAGCCCTTCGAACCCGCTGGACACGCTGCTTCGCGCCGCCGAGCGCGTGGCGGACGATCCGCGCCTGGTCTTCCTGTTCATCGGCGGAGGAGTCGGGAAGCGGGAGGTCGAAGCCTCGGCCAGCCCGAACATCCGGACCCTGCCGTACCAGCCGCTCGAGCAGCTCAGGTACTCGCTGTCCGCGGCGGACGTGCACCTGGTGACCATGGGTCACTCCGTCGTCGGCATGATCCATCCCTGCAAGGTGTACGGCGCGCTGGCGGCAGCGAGACCGGTGATCTTCGTGGGACCGGAGCCCTCGCATGTGTCCGACATCCTCGCCGATCATCAGGTCGGGTGGCGGCTGGGGCATGGAGACGTGGATGGCGCGGAACGACTCTTCCGGAGCCTCGCGGCGATGCCCCGGGCCGAGCTCGTCGACATGGGCAGGCGGGCGCGGCAGATCGTGAACGGCGGGCTCAGCAGACCAGTCCTCCGCGGGCGCCTGGTCGATGTGCTCGAACGGCCGCCGGAGGTGGTTTGACCCGGGCCCGACCCACACGGGTCCTGGTGACCGGAGCGAGCGGATTTCTGGGCACCCAGGTGTGCGCGTCGCTCACGGCCCGGGGCATCCCGGTGCGCGCGCTCGTGCGGCGGGGCCGGGCTGCCGCGCCGCCGGGCACGGAAGCGGCCACGGTGGGCGGCCTGGACGACGCGGCGGGCATGCGTCGCGCGCTGGCGGACGTGACCTGCGTGATCCATCTGGCGGCGCACGTGCACCAGCCGCGTGCCGCCGCCGCCGAGGCGGCGTTCCGTGCCGTGAACGTGGACGGCACCCGTGCGCTGCTCGCCGGCGCGCTGGCGGCCGGCGTGCGGGACTTCGCCTTCGCGAGCACGGTGAAGGCCGTGGGGGAAGGTGGGGAGGAGGTCTGGACGGAGGAGACGCCCCCCGCGCCGGCTGACGCCTACGGGCGGACCAAACTCGAAGCGGAGGCCGCGGTCCGTGCGGCCGCCCGGAGCCATGGCCTGCACGCCCCGATCCTCCGCCTCCCCCTGGTGTACGGTCCGGGAATGAGGGCGAACGCGCTCCGGCTGTTCGATCTCGTGGACCGCGGCGTACCGCTCCCGCTGGGCCGGGTCAGGAATCGACGGAGCGTTCTCTTCGTGGGCAACTTCGTCGCGGCGCTCGAGGCCGTCCTGGGGCACGAGGCCGGGAACGATCTGTTCTTCGTGAGTGACGGCCCGGCGGTGTCCACACCCGAGCTGGTCCGGGCAATCGCTCGAGCGCTGGGCCGCCCGGCGCGGCTCGTGCCGGTGCCGGTGTCCCTGATGCGCGCGGTCGCCCGTGGGGGCGATCTGGCCGCCCGCGCCGTGCCGTTCCTGCTCACGAGCGCGAACCTCGACCGCCTCGTCGGCTCCCTCTCGGTAGACGCCGCCAAACTGGAGCGGGCCGTCGGCTTCCACCCGCCGCACTCACTCGAGGCCGGCCTTGCACTGTCGGCCCGCTGGTATGCCACGAGGAGACACAGCTGAGCCCGCTCGCGCCGGCCACCGTCGCATTCGCCGGCAGCCTCCTGCTCACCGGGATCGTGCGGCGGTTCGCCCTGGCGCATGCCCTCCTCGACGTGCCCAACGAGCGGAGCTCCCACACGGCACCCACTCCCCGGGGCGGCGGCCTGGCGCTCGTGGCGGTCGTCCTCGGCGGGGTGGCGATCCTCGGCCTGGCCGGAAAGCTGCCGCCTCGAACGTGGATCGCCATCCTGGGCGGCGGCACCGTGATCGCGGTCGTCGGCTGGCTGGACGACCGCCGCGGCATACCGGTGCTCACCCGGCTGTCCGCTCACCTCGCGGCCGCCCTCTGGGCGCTCTGGTGGCTCGGCGGACTGCCCACGCTGATCGTCGGAGATCACGCGGTGGCCCTGGGGGCGTTCGGCACCGCGCTCGCGGCCGGTGCCATCATGTGGGCGATCAACACCACCAACTTCATGGATGGGATCGACGGGCTCGCCGGCGGCGAGACGGCCACGGTGGCGCTCACCGCCGCGTTCCTGCTCGCGGGAACGGACTCGGCGCTCGCCGCGGTTGCCGCGATCACGGGCGGCGCGGCACTGGGGTTCCTCCCATGGAACTGGCGGCCCGCGCGGATTTTCATGGGGGACATCGGGTCCGGGTTCCTCGGGTTCATGCTGGCCGTGCTCGCCGTGGCCACCGAGCGGGCCGCCGCGCTCCCGGCCCTAGTCTGGCTGCTGCTGTACGCGGTGTTCGCGGTCGACGCCACGGTCACGCTGGCCCGCCGGATCTGGCGGGGGGAGCGCTGGTACGCCGCGCATCGGTCGCACGCCTACCAGCGGGCGGTGCAGGCCGGGTGGTCCCATGCGCGGGTCACGGGGATCGTTCTCTTCCTGAACGTCGGGCTCGGCCTCCTGGCCTGGCGGGTCGCCGGACGGCCGGGACTGCTGGGTGCGGGGCTCGTCGTGGCGGGCGTCGTATGCGGTCTGGTGTATGCGCTGGTCGAGCGCCTGCGCCCCCTTCCATCCGGGCGTGGCGGCGTCAGTGTGGATAACCGCACCCGATAAGCCTATCTTCTCACCCACCTGCAGCCAGCCATGCCCGGGAGGGCCGTGAGCGCTCAACATCACTACCCGATGTCCCCCAGCCCGGTCGAGCCGACGGAGCCGGGGGAGGTGTCGCTCCTGGCCATTGTGAACGTCCTCCTCCGGCATCGCGGGCTCATTGCCGGGACGGCGCTCCTGCTCGCGATCGTGGTCTCCGGGGTGATTCTCCTGCTCCCCCGAACTTTTACCGCAGAATCGACTCTCACCCCGCAGTCCCGCCGGATGACTTCCAATCTGTCCGGCCTCGCGGCCCAGTTCGGCCTGGCCCTGCCAGGGGCCGACGCGGGCCAGTCGCCGGCGTTCTACGCCGATCTGCTGTCGTCCCATCAGATCCTCGGCCAGGTGGTGGACACGAAGTTCGAATATCCGAGTGACACGGGTGTGGTCCGCGGCACGCTGGTGCAGATCTACCGGGCCAAGGGGGACACCCCGCCGCTGAGGCGCGACGCCGCCATCCGCCGGCTCGCCGAGAATGTGGATGCCACCACGGTCCAGAAGACCGGCGTCATCGAGCTGGCGGTGCAGGCGCGGCACCCGGTGCTCGCCCAGCTGATCAGCCAGCGGCTGATCGCGCTCCTCGACCAGTACAATCTCCACACCCGCCAGAGCCAGGCGGCGGCGGAGCGCCGGTTCACGGAGCAGCGGCTGGACGAAGTGCGGCGGGACCTGCGGGCGGCCGAGGACGCTCTGCAGCGCTTCCTGCAGCGCAACCGGGACTACCGGAATTCACCGGAGCTCGCCTTCGAGCAGGAGCGGCTGAAACGCGAAGTCTCACTCGAGCAGCAGCTCTACTCTACGCTGGCCGAGGCGTTCGAGCAGGCCAAGATCGAAGAGGTTCGCGATACCCCCGTCATCACGGTCGTGGAACCACCGGAAGCGCCGGTGCGACCGGATCCGCGGGGGCTGCTGCAGAAGGGTTTGCTGGCGCTGGTGCTCGGGGCGCTCCTGGGGATGGCGCTGGCGATCGGGCATGCCTATGCGGTGAACGCCCGCTCGCTTCGGGCGCACGAGGCCAGCGAGTTCGAGCGGCTACGCCACGACGCGTTCCAGGATTTGACCAGGCCCTGGCGGCCCCTGAGCCGTGCCTGGCGACGCTCCAAGCGTACGGATGAGCGTCACTCTGACACGTCGATGGTTACCCCCGAGCCATGATGAACAGGCACTTGCGAATGGCGTGAGGTTTGCTCGGGCGGGCACGTTGACGCGTGTGCAAGCGCATAAGGTATGGCTTGCCATAATCTTGACTCTCACCGCGTGCCCGGAGATACTGTACCGGAATGGTAGCCGACACTCACCTCCCGCTCGCGTCCAGGGTTCGGAACCGGTACCTTTTCGGCTCGGATCTCCTGCTGTTTGCCTCCTCCACAATCCTGGCGTTCGCGCTCCGGTTCGAGGGATTCGAGTGGGGGGCGCAGCAGACCCACGCCGCATTGCTGTTTCTCCTTGCTTCACTCCCACTTAAACTCGCGATCTTCTGGCGGGTCGGTATCTACCGGCGGCTCTGGCGGTACGCTGGCGTGGTGGAGGTCGAGCGGCTGATCTCGGCGTCCGTGGCCTCGGGGCTGGTCGGGCTGCTGCTGGGGGCGGCGGTGCTGCCCGGCCTGGGGCTGACCGACATGCGGGTGCCGCTCAGCGTGTTGTTCATGGACGGGCTCCTCACCGCGGCGTTCGCCGCAATGCCCCGCTTTGGCGTGCGG
>DASSBA010000160.1:0-16765 GCA_035699205.1 Gemmatimonadales bacterium | reverse complement strand
GCCCAGGGCTCTGACGTAGACCGAGTACGCGGTGGTCCCGTCGCCATCGGGATCGGGGTTGGGCAACTGGAACGCCGCCGCGCCGTCGGTGCCGTTCGCGTCGAGCACGCCGAAATCGCCCTCGATCAGGTTGATGCGGGTATTGGCCGGCACGCCGGTCTTCCCCAGATCCACGAAGATCCGGCTTCCGTTGCCGCCGCCGAAGTTGGCCGACTTGTCCTTGGGCACGCCGATGATGTTCAACGTGTAGTGCGCGCCGCTCGGCGCGCCGTTGCCCGTGGTGGCCGTGGCAAGGGCGGGACTCGGACCCGCGGCCGACCCGGGGGCGGGACCGGTGGTCTCGTCACTGCAGCCGGCGATGGCGGTGAGTGCGAGAACAGCGACGGTGGGTGGGACCCATCGAGACACGCTGCGCATGTCGCCTCCTGTATCCGAAAGTGCCGCTTCGGTGAGAGCCCAACCCTCGCTCACTTTCCCCGCCCCGCTTGGGCCTGCTCACGATCGGATACCGGCGCGCGACCCGCAATTCTGAAGAGTTGGACGGTGTTCGAGAGATAGACGGTGCGGGCCGGTCGCCGAGTCATCGGCCCCGCAGGATGCAAGAGCGCGGCGGCAGGCGTGCCGCAGCTTGCGGGACCGGCCGAGTGGAGTGCAGAACGTTGCGCCTGTCGGCGACCCGATGGAGGCCGTGAGAACCCGGTATCCTCGGCGGCATGCCCTCGCCGCTGCTTCCGTGGTGAACCGGAAAAACGCGGATCCCCACGAGGATCCGCGCTTCCAGTCAGATCACCGCCTGCCGCCGAGCTGCGCTCAGCGCCGGCTGCCCGCGGCCTCTCCCTCGAACGCCCGCCGCAACTCGGCGATGTCGAGCTTCTTCATCTGCAGCATCGCCTCCATGGCCCGGCCCGCCTTCTCCTTGTCGGGATCGGCCATCATTTCGGTGAGCACGGTCGGCACCACCTGCCAGGACAGGCCGTACTTGTCCTTGAGCCAGCCGCACATCTGGGCCTCACTCGGCCCGCCTTCGGAGAGCTTGTTCCAGTACTGGTCCACCTCCTCCTGCGTGCGGCACATGATCTGGAAGGAGATGGCCTCGTTGAAGGTGAACGCGGGGCCGCCGTTGAGCGCCGTGAACGGCTGCCCGTTGAGCTCGAACTCGACCATCATCACCGACCCCGGCGGCCGGCCGTGCGCTTCCCGCCCGGCTTCGGTGTACCGCGAAATGGTTCCGATTTTCGAATTCCTGAAGATCCCGGTGTAGTACCGGGCTGCCTCTTCGGCCTGGGTGTCAAACCAGAGGCAGGGGGTGATCGCTTTCAGCGTCGCCATGATCGCACTCCTCTCTCATGTGTCACGATTCGGCGGTTGCCGCATGAGGTGCCGGCCTCCCCCCACCAAACCTGTCAAGGAAGCATTTCGGGCGAAAGGACCGACGATCCGTTCCCGCCCTTGACTTAGAGCGCTCAAAGTCCCCTATACTCCCTCCAGCAAGCTGCTCCGACACCCGACACCCGGAAGGACAGGCTTTGATGGACGCGCAGACCCGATCGCCCCTCGTCCGGCGGAGGACGCCGCCGCACTCGCGGCGCGGGGCGGTCACGCCCGCGGAACCCGCAAGCGAAGGCCTCACGGTCCAGGAGACAGCGGAGCGCACCGGCCTGAGCGAGCACACGCTGCGCTACTACGAGCGGGCCGGGCTCCTGAGCGCGATCCGCCGCGACGGCTCGAGCGGGCACCGGCGGTACTCGGGGGAGGACGTCGCGCGGCTGAGCACCCTCGCCTGCCTTCGCGCCACCGGGATGCCGCTGGAGCAGATGCGGCGGTACTTCGAACTGGCGGCACGGGGGCGGAGCGCCGCGCTCGAGCTCCGGGCGCTGCTCGAGCAGCAGGAAGCCGCGCTCGAGGAGCGCATGCAGGCAATGCGGGGCCACCTGGACTACGTGCGCCGCAAGATCGACTACTGGAAGGCGCTGGAGGCCGGCCGGGACGCCGTGGCGCGGCGAATCGCCGACGAGCTGGCCTGCCGGACCTGACTCACGACCTGAACCGAGGCAACATTCCATGACCCATACGCATGATGCACCGGCGGCCGGCGCCGCCACCCTGACCCATGGTCTGACGACCCGGGGCTATGCCGCCGCGAGCGCCCGCGCGCCACTGGCGCCGTTCGAGTTCGAGCGTCGCACGCCCGGCCCGCGGGATGTCCACATCGAGATCCTCTTCTGCGGCATCTGCCACTCCGACCTGCACCAGGCGCGGGACGAATGGGGCGGTTCCCTGTTCCCCATGGTGCCGGGACACGAGATCGTGGGACGGGTGAAGCAGGTCGGCGCCGAGGTGACGCGGTTCGCGGCCGGCGACCTCGTTGGCGTGGGCTGCATGGTGGATTCCTGCGGCCATTGCGTCGAGTGCCGCGACGGGCTGGAGCAGTTCTGCCAGAACACGCTCACGCTCACGTACAACAGCCCCGATCCCATCCTGGGCGGCTCGACCTACGGCGGCTACTCCAGCCAGATCGTGGTGGACCAGGACTTCGTGCTCCGGGTATCCGAGAAGCTGGATCCCGCCGGCGCGTCCCCGCTCCTCTGCGCCGGAATCACGACGTACTCGCCGCTCCGCCATTGGCGAGTGGGGCCGGGACAGCGGGTGGGCGTCGTGGGCCTGGGCGGGCTCGGCCACATGGGCGTCAAGCTCGCCCACGCGATGGGCGCCGGCGTGTCGCTCTTCACCACGTCGCCAGGAAAGGCGGACGATGCCCGGCGGCTCGGCGCCGACGAGGTGATCCTCTCCCGCGATGCGGACGAGATGAAGCGCCACGGCGGGCGGTTCGATTTCATCCTCGACACCGTGGCCGCGCCGCACAGTCTCGATGCGTACCTCACGCTGCTGAAACGCGACGGCACACTCTGCCTGGTGGGCGTGCCGGACAAGCCGCACCCGTCACCCTCCGCGTTCAACCTGATCTCCCGGCGGCGGCAGCTCGCCGGCTCGCTGATCGGCGGCATCAGGGAGACGCAGGAGATGCTCGACTTCTGCGCCGAGCGGGGGATCGCCTCGGATATCGAGCTGATCCCGATCCAGGCGGTCAACGAAGCCTACGAGCGGATGCTCCGGAGCGACGTGAAGTACCGGTTCGTGATCGACCTGGCGACGCTCGCGCGGGACGGGTGATGCACGGTGACGACACGTCGCCTGTCCGCGGCGGCGGGGCTCCGGCCGCCTTGGTCAATCGTGTGGGCGGACTGCACTTGAACTCCGCTTGAAGGGTTCACGCGACATTGCCTTGGTCCTGCGGCACGTCGTCTTCTTCAAGGATCCTTCCATGCGCCGAGCAGCGTCCCGATCCATCCCGTTCGCCGCCGTCTTCCTGGCCCTGGCCGGCTGGGGCTGCACCCCTGACGAGGCGCCCACCGGGCCCGCCGCCGAGCCCGAGCTCGCGACGGCTGCCGCCACCTACACCATCCGCGATCTCGGCACGCTGGGCGGCCGCAGCTCCGAGGCCCACGGGATCAACAACACCGGCGTGATCGTCGGCTGGAGCAACGTGGCCGGCGGGAACGTCCGGCACCACGCCTTCGTCTGGAAGCGGGGCGCCATGACCGATCTCGGCACCCTGGCCGGCGGGGAGAGCGAGGCCACCGCGATCAACCCGGATGGCGTGATCGTCGGCTGGGGCCGGGTCAAGTCCGGCGCCATGCGCGCGGTCCGCTGGAAGAATGGAGTCAAGCGGAATCTCGGCACCCTCGGCGGGCGCAACAGTCAGGCCCTCGCCATCAACCCGCTCGGACACATCGTCGGCTGGAGCGAGACGGCGAGCGGCGCGCGCCATCCCTTCCTCTGGAAGGACGGGGTGATGACCGACCTCGGGACCCTGGGCGGCACGTTCGCCGAGGCGACCGGGATCAACCGGGCCGGTTCGGTGGTGGGACACAGCACGGTGGCATCGGGCAAGCACCATGCGTTCAAGTGGAAGAACGGTGTGTTCAAGGATCTCGGCACCCTGGGTCACCAGTCCAGCGTCGCCACCGCCGTGAATGCGGCGGGGCAGATCACGGGCAGCCTGGGACCGCCGGCGGACGCCGTCGGCGAGGAAGAGGAGCTCACCACCGCCTTCCTGTACCAGAGCGAGGTCATGACCGTGATTCCCAGATTGGTCACCCGCCCCTCGGCGGACGCGTTCGCCATCAGCCCCCGGGGCCTCGTCGTGGGCCGGGCAGAGGACAGCACGAATCCGGACGCGACGGAGGAGGCCTGGGTGTACGAGAATGGCACGACGCAGCGCCTGCCCGAGCTGTCGGACGGCCACTCCGGCGCCACCGGAATCAACGGCAACAACGACATCGCCGGGTTCAGCCAGAAGGCAAGCGGCGCCATTCACGCGGTCCTGTGGCGGCGTCAATAGCCGTTCGGTCGTGACGCGGCAACGCCAACGCCGGGGCTCGCGCCCTGGGCGTTGGTACGACCGGGCCCCGATGGGACCGCGGTACCCACGACGCCGTCCACGCCCGCGTCCAAGGAGACTCAGGAGATGCTGGACTTCTGCGCCGAACGCCCAGGGCTCGCACCCTGGGCGTCTTTGATTAGGGGAGATCCCGCTGCTACTGGGTCACCGCCGCCAGTCCGCCGAGCGCCACCCGCCACTCCCTTGCCGTCTCATCCCACGACACGATGTACTTGTCGGGATAGTAGCCCAGCGGGTCGTGCCGGCTCGCCACCGGCACGTCGATAGTGTCGGCCGGCTGAGTCTGGAGGAAGGCGGTCGTGACCATCGGCTCCATGAACGTAGGCTTGCCGTCCCACGAGCCGTAGATGAACGTCCGGGTGAACGGCTGGCCGTTGAACTCCGGGGACGCGGGATCGGTCCAGTGCACTCCCATGTGCGGCACCGCCACCGGGTCGGCTGCGTAGCCGGACGCCATGAACCCGTCCGCCGGATGGTTGGCGGTCCTGGCCTGGAAATCCGGGTCCGCCGGGTCGATCGCGTCCCGCTCCGCCTGGGTGATGGAATAAAAGTGGAAGTCGAAGTGCGGCACGGTGTAGACGGCCGGTGGCGGGTGGCCCTGCGGATTCCAGTCGAGCTCGACCAGCTCGAGCTGGGTCGGGTTGGTCGCCGGGAGCGGCAGCAGGTACTCGTACATCATCTGCGCCGTCGGCAGGTTGGTGAGCGCCGCCTCGGTCAAAGCGATTCCGAACTCGAGCGGCTTACCCTGATCCATCAGGACATAGCTTCGCGCCTGGCCGCCTCCCACGGCGACGGGGGTGCCGTACACGTAAGCCGCGCTGGACGCGCCGGTCGAATCGTCGCCGCAGCTCAGGGCAACGGCCAGGCTGGCGGCCGCCGCGGCCGCCGCAAGAACACGCCGGGCCCGGTGCGGGCCGGCGGGGACTGATGACATCCGATCCTCCTGTTGTGAGTGAGGGTCTGGACATAGCTTGACCGGCGTCGTCATTCATGAGCCGGAAAGCGGTGCCCATGACAGAACATACCCAAGGCTCGCTCTCCATGCTTTGACGGCGAATGGTCAAATGCGCTAACGTACGGTCACGGAGGCCGCGTCCATGCATGCCCATGATTGGGAGGCCTGGCTCACCGACTGGAACCGGCAGCTCCTGGCGAGCTACGACCCTCGCGAGCACAACGCGTTCGTCGATCCCGCCGTCACGCCCCAGGTGATTGCCTCGGGCTGGCTCGGCTTCACTGGCGCCACCGAGCAGCAGATTGCCGCGCTGGAAGGACGCCTCGGCGTTCCGCTGCCACCGTCATACCGATGGTTCCTGCAGGCCTCCAACGGTTTCCTGCAGCCCGGCGTCATCGTGCCCCGGCTATTGGGCACCGACGAAGTGGACTGGTTCCGCGTCGCGCACCAGGAGACGATCGACGCCTGGAACCTCGGTGCGGGCGCGGGTCCGGAAGGGTTCGCCGGCGGCCCCGATGCGTTCGAGCAGTATCTGCCCGCGGCCCTGCAGGTGAGCGCCGTCGAGCGGATCGGAACGGCGGTCTATCTGCTCAACCCTGAGGTGGTGGACGGCGGGGGCGAGTGGGAGGCGTTCTACTTCGCTCACTGGGTGCCCGGCGTGAACCGCTACCCGTCTTTCCGGGCGCTCATGCACGCCGAGCAGGAGTGCTGGACGGCGCCGCCGCCACCGTCGCCACCCTCGCGACTGCAGACGTATTGGGAGACACTGCGATGGATCTTCCGGCCATGAGCAAGGTCTTCAAGGGCGTCCGCCTGTTCGACGGCCTCCCCGCCGACCTTCCCTATCGGGTCGCGAGGCCATGAAGGCGTCCGTGTTCGTCGGCGCCAGCCTGGACGGCTTCATCGCCCGGGCGGACGGCGGCATGGACTGGCTGCATGCCGGCGGGGGCGAAGGCAGCGGCGGAGACCACGGCTACGAGGCGTTCATCGCCACGGTGGATGCGCTGGTCATCGGCCGCAAGACGTATGAGACCGTGCTGGCGTTCGACGCCTGGCCTTACGGCGTGAAGCCCGTATTCGTGCTCAGCTCCCGCCCGCTCGCCCCCGCACCTTCCGGCGCCGTCGTGGAGCGCCTGTCCGGTGCCCCGGCCGACATCGTGTCTCAGCTTGCCGGCCGCGGCATCGGGCACATCTACGTGGACGGCGGGATCACCATCCAGGGATTTCTCCGGGCCGGGCTCATCCAGCGTCTCATCATCAGCCGCCTTCCCGTGCTCATCGGCGCCGGGATCCCGCTGTTCGGCGCGACCGAGGCCGATATCGTCCTCGAGCACGTCGCGACGCGGGTCTATGCCACCGGCCTGGTCCAGAGCGAGTACGCGGTGCGATCGGTCTAGCGGCGGCCGGCGGGCGCCGGGCTGCCCCCGCTCGCGCGAAACTCCGCTTTGCGCTCCGGCTTTGCCTCCGCCAGTCCCTTCCGCACGCCGCTGGCGTCGAAGTCCGTGCCATAGACCGGCGTTCCCGGCTGCTGCCGCCAGGACTCGTCCAGGCTCCCGGCGTCCACGCCGTCGAAGCCGAGCTCGTCGAGCAGCCGGATGACGACGTCCTTGGCGCGCCGGTCGTCGCCCGCCACCGGCAGGGCAATGCGATCCTTCGCCCCCTTCGGCGTGCCGCGCTCCAGCAGGTGGCGCGCGTAGATGTTGTTGAATGCCTTGACCACCGGCCGGCCGAGCTGGTCGGACACCCAGCGACTTTCGGTGGTGCCGTTCTCGATGGGCTCGATCCGGCCGTCGCGCTGAGGGTAGTAGTTGCCGGTGTCCACCACGACCACGTCGGCGGAGACCCCGTCGAACAGGTGCGCCGGCAGTCGGGGGATGTTCTTCTCGGGGATGGTGACGATGACCACGTCTCCGGCGCGGGCGGCCTGTTCGACCGTCACGGCCGCGGCGCCCGTCTCCTCCGCCAGCGCGGCCAGCGTGTCGGGACCGCGCGAGTTGGCGATGGACACGTCGTGCCCGAGTGCGGTGAGGCGGCGTGCCAGCGTCCCGCCGATCTGGCCCGCGCCGATGATGCCGATCTTCATATCTCCTCCTTACTGGTGCTCCAGCGTGGCCCCGGGAAATCGCCCCGGGGCCCGGCCGGTGAGTCCGGCCTTGAAAGGAGGCAACCGGC
Source organism: Gemmatimonadales bacterium (assembly GCA_035699205.1). GTDB lineage: Bacteria > Gemmatimonadota > Gemmatimonadetes > Gemmatimonadales > GWC2-71-9 > CAVVWJ01. The sequence continues at coordinate 9,176 of DASSBA010000160.1, read as the reverse complement.
GCGGCCACGCGATGGTTCCGCGGCCCTGACGAGCGCGGGCCGGCAAGCCGCTTATGTTTTGGGCCACCGTCGAACTCGAGGAATCACCATGGCCCGCCTCCACCCGCTCCTTCTGCTCGGCGCCGCCGCTGCGTTGACCGTCTCATCCCGGCTCCAAATCGTCGCAGCCCAGACGAAGCCGATTTCCCCTCCGGCCCTCGACACCGCGGGCATGGACCGGTCGGTCACGCCGGGCGACGACTTCTTCCGGTACGCCAACGGCACCTGGCTCGAGCGGACCGAGATTCCGGCCGATCGCAGCTCCTACGGTGCGGGCGCCGTCCTGGCGGAGCTTACCGACCGGCGCGTGGCCGACCTGATCCAGGCGACCGCGAAGGCCGATGCCCCGATCGGCTCCGATTCGCGGAAGATCGGCGACTACTACGCGAGCTTCATGGACTCGACCGCCATCGACGCGGCCGGATTGAAGCCGCTGCAACCCACGCTCGATTCCATCGCCGCCATCGGCGACCGCGCGGACCTGGCCCGGTTCCTTGGCAGCACCCTGCGCGCCGACGTGGATGTGCTCAACACCGCGCGTTTCCATACCGGGAACCTGCTCGGCCTGTGGGTGGCGCAGGACCTGGACGATCCGACTCACTATTCCCCGTTCCTGCTCCAGGGCGGGCTCGGGATGCCGGACCGGAGCTACTACCTCGACTCATCCTCGGCGATGGCCTCGATCCGGGAGAAGTACCCGCGGCACGTCGCGGCGATGCTCGAGCTCGCGAACGTTCCCGGTGCGCGGGCCAGGGCCGCATCGATCATGCAGCTCGAGACCGGGATCGCCAATGCCCATTGGAGCCGGGAGGCATCGGGCGACGTGAGCAGGGGAAACAACCACTGGGCCCGGGGCGACTTCGACACCAAGGCCCCGGGTCTCGACTGGAAGACCTTCTTCGCGGCCGCCGGGCTGGAGCAGCCCGCGGAGTTCGTGGTGTGGCAGCCCAGCGCCGTCACCGGCATCGCCGCCCTCACGGCAAGCGTGCCGCTGGACACCTGGAAGGACTACCTGACGTTCCACGCCATCCAGTCCCGGGTCGCCGTACTTCCCGGCGCCTTCGACCGGGAGTCGTTCGCGTTCAATGGGCCGGTCCTGAGTGGTGCCAGGCAGCAGCGGGAGCGCTGGAAACGCGGCGTGGCCGCTACCAACGAGGCGCTCGGCTTCGCGGTCGGCCGGCTCTACGTCGAGCGCTGGTTCCCGCCGGCAGAGAAGGCCCGGGCGCAGGCGATGGTCGCCAACCTGATCGCCGCGTTCAGGGACCGCATCGACCGTCTCGACTGGATGGCGCCGGCCACGAAGCAGGAAGCCAAGGCCAAGCTCGCGGTGCTGAAGGTGGGCGTGGGCTATCCGGACAAGTGGCCCGGGTATTCCGGGCTCGAGGTCGTGAAGGGCGACGCCTACGGCAACGCCGAGCGTGCCGGGCTGTTCCGCTACCGGCGGAGCCTCGAACGGCTGAACCAGCCGGTGGATCGCGGCGAGTGGGTCATGACCCCGCAGACCGTGAACGCGGTGAACCTGCCGGCGATGAACGCCCTCAACTTCCCGGCCGCCATCCTCCAGCCGCCCTACTTCGATCCGAAGCGTCCCCTGTCCATGGATTACGGCGCCATGGGCGCCGTCATCGGTCACGAGGTGAGCCACAGCTTCGACAACCAGGGCGCGCTCTTCGACTCCAGGGGGCGGCTGCACAACTGGTGGACCCCGGGAGACTTCAAGCACTTCAAGGCGTCCTCGTCGCAGCTCGTCGCGCAGTACGACGCGTACAAGCCGTTTCCCGATCTGGCGGTGAAGGGGCAGCAGACGCTGGGCGAGAACATCGCGGACCTGGCGGGCCTGGCCGCGGCGTATGACGCGTACCACCGGTCGCTCGGCGGCAAGCCGGCGCCGGCCCTGGAGGGCTTCACCGGCGACCAGCAGTTCTTCATCAGCTTTGCCCAGAGCTGGCGCGGCAAGACCCGGGCGCCCGCCCTGCGGAACCGCATTCTGACCGATGGACACGCGCCCGCGGAGTACCGGGCCTCGACCGTACGGAACCTCGACGCGTGGTACCGGGCGTTCGACGTGAAGCCGGGGCAGAGGCTCTATCTGGCGCCGGGGGATCGGGTGCGGGTGTGGTGAGACGGCGGAAGGGCGGAAGGGCGGAACGGCGGAAAGGCGGAAAGGCGGAAGGACGGAAAGACGGAAAGACGGACGGCGGGCCTTGACGGTGCTGTCATCCCGAGCGGAGCGAGGGATCTACTCTGCCGGGGTTCGAACTCGGGCCGGCCAGATCCCTCGCTCCGCTCGGGATGACAGTGCCGCCCACAGCCGCCTTTCCGCCTTTCCCTCTTTCCCACTTTCCGCCTTCCGTCACTCCCACTTCACCCGATACCGGCACACCGACCCGCCTTTCGCCCGGCACTCCTCCTCCTCGATCCTGACCCCCTTCACCCCGCACATCTCCAGCGCCTTCTTGTACCATCCCACCACGGTCAGGCAGTCCGGCGCGCTGAAGGTCTCGGCGTCGTGCGTGGTGAAGACGCCCTCCTTCGGGCCGGCCGGCGCGTACTCCCGGCGGCCGGTCTCGTAGTAGAGCGAGTAGAACGACGGCGACTTGGCCAGGAAGCCGTGCGCGTCACCCGACGTGAGGTAGCCGCTGTGGATGGTGCCGAGATTCTTCTCGGCGGAGGCGGCGCCGAGTCGCTCGAAGAACTCCGGACGGCCGCCGCCGAGCACGCGCACGATCGCGTCGTCGAGCCGCTTGCCGAGCTCGAAGGGATACCAGTTCGAAGTGAAGAGCATTCTGGCGGTGCGCTGGTCGCCTTCCGGGAGGGCGGCAAGCACGCGCTCGAGTCCGTCCTTCCCGGCAAGATCCTGCACGAAGGCGAGCCGCGACTTGAGCACGGCGCCCTTGATCTGCTGCACTGGCTGCTCCCGAGGGTGATTTCGAACGTAGGGCGGGCGACCGGGCGCGCGCAAGCCGGAGCCTCGATAATATTGTGAGCCCAGGGTCACTCACCTTCCCGAGGAATCCGATGCCCGCCGAGGACGCCGACCCATTCGTCTCCGGTCCGCTGGCGCTGGCGGATGCCGCGCTGCTGACCGACCTCTACGAGCTGACGATGGCTGCCGCCTTTCTGCGGGAGGGACGCAACGGCGCCGCCACGTTCAGCCTGTTCGTGCGCCGGCTGCCGGCGGAGCGGGGGTTTCTCGTGGCGGCGGGACTGGAGGATGTCCTCGAGTACCTTCGTGACCTGCGCTTCTCGGCCGACGCGCTGGACTACCTCCGTTCCCTGGGCCGGTTCGAACCCGGGTTCCTCGAGTACCTCGCCGCGTTCCGCTTCACCGGCGACGTGCGCGCGGCGCGCGAGGGCACCATCGTGTTCGCCGACGAGCCGCTGCTGGAAGTCACGGGCCCGCTGATCGAGACGCAGATCGTGGAGACCGCGGTCATCCACTTCTGCCACCTCCAGACGGTGCAGGCCAGCAAGGCGGCGCGCTCGGTGCTCGCGGCGGGCGGGCGGACGCTGGCCGAGTTCGGGCTCCGCCGCACGCACGGGATGGACGCGGGGATGAAGGCGGCGCGCGCGGCGTTCCTCACGGGCTTCGATTCGACCAGCAACGTGCTGGCCGGCAGGACCTACGGCATGCCGCTCTCGGGCACGATGGCCCACTCCTTCGTGAGCGCGTTCCCGCGGGAGATGGACGCGTTCGAGGCGTATGCCCGAGCCTTTCCCGACAGCGCGGTGCTCCTGCTCGACACCTACGACACGGCCGCGGCCGCGCGTCTGGCGGTCGAGGTGGCGCGCCGCCTCGCGGCGCGGGGGCACCGGCTGGCGGGGGTACGGTTGGACAGCGGCGACCTGGCCGCGCTCAGCAGGGAAGTGCGCCGGATTCTCGACGCGGGCGGCTGCCCCGACGTGGAGATCATCGTGAGCGGCGGGCTCGACGAGCACGACATCGCGGCGCTGCTCGCCGCGGGAGCGCCGATCGACGCCTTCGGTATCGGCACGCGGCTCAACGTGTCGGCGGATGCGCCATCGCTGGACATGGTGTACAAGCTGGTCCGGCTCGACGGGCGCGACGTGCTCAAGCTGAGTCCCGGGAAGGAGACGTGGGTGGGAGGGAAGCAGGTCGTCCGCCGGGTGGATGCCGAGGGGCGGCTCGAGGGCGACACGCTCGCGCTGGAGGAGGAGCCGGTGCCGGCGGACGCGGTGGGGCTGCTCGAGCCGGTCATGCGGGAGGGGAAGCTGATGCGGCCGCACCCGAGTCTGGCGGAGCTGCGGGCGCATTGCGCCGGGCAGCTCGCGGCGCTGCCGCGGGGGCTGCGCCGGCTGCGGGACGCGGCGGCGTACCCGGTCGTACCGAGCGAGGCGCTTCGGACGCGGCAGCGAGCGGCGGCTTCGGTGGCCGGGGGAGCGCGCGAACCGGAGTAGATCGTGGCTGTCTTCACCACGAAGGCACGAAGGGCACGAAGGACACGAAGGGTTTTCGAACCGGGAAGGCACCCTGGACCCGGATAAACACCAACAACTTGGTGGTGGCTCCGCTTCCCGAGGCCCTCCGTGCTCCAAGCCCCCTTCGTGCCCTTCGTGTCTTCGTGGTGAATACAGACATGATGCCCGCCCGAGCCGCGATGGCGGCTCAGAACGTCGCCGTGATCCCGCCCAACACCCTCCGTTCGATGACCGACCCGCCATAGAGCTGAAACCGCTTCTGGTCGAACACGTTGGTGGCGATCGCGTGGATCCGGAAGTAATTGTTGAACCGGTAGCCGACGCTCAGGTTGACGAGCTCGTTCGACGGCACGTAGCCCTGGAAGATGCCGGCCGCCCAGGCGTACCCGTCCACCAGCCGCACCGTGACGCCGGCGTCGAGTCCCTGCTGGCCGGTGTAGGTCATCGAGAGCGTCGCCTTCTTGCTCGGGGTGTTGGGGACGAGCTGGTCGCCCACCTGCTGCGACTTGACCGTGAAGTCGAAGCCGGTGACCGACGCGTCGCCGCGGAACTCGGGGGTGAACTGATAGCCCACGCCCAGCTCAACGCCGCGTTCGGTCACCTTGCCGGCGTTGGTATACGAGAGCACGATCGCCCGGGTGCCGTCCGGCAGGGTGGCGAGCGCGTTGGCGCCCTGGATACGGGTGCCGGCCTGGAGCTGGGCATAGCCGCCCTGGAGCACCGGGATCGGGCCGCGAAGCTGCGCCGCCTGCTGGGCGGTGAGCTGGCCGCCCGCCTGGAGCTGCTGGATCCGCTGGTCGAGCGCGGCCAGCTCCGCCGGCACGTCCACACCCTGGTCGAGCGCGAAGCTCGGATACGCCGGGTTCACGCCCGGCAGGAGGTCGGTGACGAAGTCCTTGAGCGAGTTGATGTAGAAGTCGGCGGTGACGTATGCGTTGTTCGACAGGTTGCCCTTATATCCCAGCTCCCAGCCGGTCACCTTCTCCACCTCGAGATCCGCGTTGCCGAGCGCCAGCGCCTGGGTCTGGCCCGAGAAGTTCCAGGGGAGATTGTCGGTGATCGACAGCCCGGCCAGCGCCTGCGGCGGCAGGCTGGCCCGCACCGCCGCGTAGTACTGCTCGATCCCGCCCTCGAGCGTGGCCGGGCTCGTGGTCGGTGAGGCCACCGGCACCTGCAGGAAGAACTCCGAGTAGTTCGGAGTCTGGAAGGCGCGATTGACGGAGAAGCGGAACGAGTGGTCGTCGTTCGGGCTGTAGACGATCGCGCCCTTGGGCGAGAACTGGGTGTCGAAGAGATCGCCGTCGTCGATCCGCGCGGCCCCTACCAGGCGAACCTGCGGAAGGATCTTGTACTCGACCTGCGCGTAGCCGGAGTAGAGATTGTCGCTCCGGTCGTCGTTCGCCAGGTTCATGAGCGTGCCGCTGGTGTTCACGCGGGTGTTCCGGAGCGAGGCTCCATACACCACGCGCCCGCGGTCCTGCAGGAAGTTCCAGTTGTTCTGCCCCTCGACATGGAAGATGTCGCTCCGCTCTTCGATCGGGAGCCCCGATTGGAGCGAAAACTGCGGGTCGAGCGAGGTGCGACTGTTCCAGTAGGCGAACACGTTGTAGCGGTCGGCCGCGACCGCCGCCCGGACGTACGGCTTGATCGCCTTGTTCACCTGGACGCGCCCGATGCCGGTCACGAAGATCTCGTTCTGCACCTGCGATGCGCCACCGTCCACCGAGAACACCGAGCCGTTGTCCGCGTAGTAGTCGATCCGGGCCGAGCCGTAGCCGGAGACGACGGGATCCCGGTCGCCGGAGACCGCGCCGGTCACCGGGTCGACCGACTGGCCGTTGAGCGGGCGCGTCTCCCGTACCGGCCCGACCGGCTCGCCGGTGGCGTCAGCGTACTCCTTCTGGAGCGACGATCCGTCGGCCAGGGTGCGGGTCCGCGACCAGGTGTCGCTCCGGCTGTAGCCCGCGTTGACCCGGAAGCCGAACCGCCCGTCGCCGAAGACGCTGGCGTGGCGGAGGTCGCCCCGGAAAGTCTCCAGCTCGCCGCCGCCCAGCCCGAGCTTGGTGCCGAGCGCTTCGCGCGCCGTGGGGGTGGTGATGTTGACCACGCCGCTGAACGCGTTGGCGCCGTAGAGCGCCGACCCCGGCCCGCGCACCATCTCGACCCGCCCCAGGTCCTCGAGCGGCTGGGTGAGCCCGTTCCACTCCTGCGAGCCGAGGAACGCGATGGAGAGGTCGCGGCCGTCCTGCAGCACCAGCACCCGGCGGTTGAGCGAAGAGTTGAAGCCGCGCGCGTTGATGTTGAAGTCGTTCACGCCGCTCTGCACCACGTCCACGCCAGGCACGGCCTGCAGCGCCAGCGGTGCCTGACCGGTGATCGAGACCCGCTCGAGCACCGCCGGCGGCACGACCGAGATCGCCGCGGGCGCCTCGACGATCCGCTCCGGCGCGCGGGAGGCGCCTTCGACGACGATCTCGCCCAGGGAGATCGTCACCGCCTCGAGCCCGGCGTCGGCCGTCACCGTCGTCCCCGGCTCCACGGTCACGTCCACCTGAGTCGGCCGGTAGCCCAGCCAGCGGAACACGATCCGCTGCGGCCCCGCCGGCACGCGGCGCAGCGTGTACTTGCCATCGGTGCCGGTGACGGTGCTCTGGCCGGTGGCCTGCACGGTAACCGACACGCTGCTCAAGGCGGACCCTTCGGCGGCCCGCGTGACGGTGCCGGTGACGGTACCGGTCTCCTGGGCGGCGGCGCTACCGGCCAGGACGAGCAGCAGGCCTAGCGAGGCGCAGAGCGAAACGAGCCTGGTGATCATGCCGGACGAGTTTCGGCGCATACGGATGTTCCTCGGAGCGGGGAAATGCCGGACGCGTGTGCGCCAGAGGCGCCGCGCGGAACCACGATGAACCGTCGTATGGGTCTGGATGGGGGAAGGCGCCGCATAGTATAACTCCGGATCGTCCGTCAGCGGAACGGCTTCACCCTTGGCCACGCCTGGGCGGCGAACGCCGCCGCGGCCAGCCCCTCCGCGCTCCGTCCGGCCAGCGCCCAGCTCTCCGCGCCCGGTACCGAGCGGCCGACGCCCACCAGCACCACGCCGAGGTTCACCAGGACGAACGCCGCCCAGCCGAGCTCCTCGCGCCCCCGTTCGCTCCCACTCCGGAACCGGGGCAGGATCCAGTAGGCCACGCCGAAGGCAAGCTGGACCGTCCACCCCACGGTGAGCAGCTCCGCATGCAGCGGGCGCCACCGGGCCACCCCCCCGGCGAACGACGGATCGGCCAGGAGCACGGCGCCCAGTGCCGCGCCGGCCGCGAGCGCCAGCAGCGCCGTCCGCACCATCCAGACACTGAGCCGGGGCACGCTAACGCTCCTTCAGTCTGGGCCAGGTGTTCAGCACGAAGGCCCACACGGCGAGGAGCTGGGCGACGGCGGAAACCAGGAGCACCGCGTGTCCGCCGTGGCCCAGCGCGCGCCACGGCTCCCCCACGATCCGGAGCAGCAGCCCCGCGTTGAGCAGCACGAACATGGCCCATCCCAGACGCTCGCTCCCGCGCGGCCGCTCGGCCGAGTAGCGCGGAAAGAGCCAATACGCCACGCCGAAGATGAGCTGCGTCAGCCAGCCCACCACCAGCACGTGCAGGTAGGTGGGCCACAGCACCGCGAGCAGGGGGTACCGGCCGGCCACCGGCAACTGCACCGCCACGCCGAGCACGAGCGCGGCGACGAGGTAGAGCAGCGCCGCCTTGACCAGCCAGCGGGTCAGCGGCGGCACACGCGCCGCTCAGGCCGGGTCAGGCCACACCGGCCTTCTTCACGTTCAGCACCGTGACCATCCCGAACATCCCGTGCTCGGATTCCGCGTGGGGCAGGATGTGGCAATGGAACGCCCAGGTGCCGGGGTTGGTGGCCTTCACCAGCACGTCCCACCGCTCGCCCGGCGCGATGTTGAGGGTGTCGCACTTCCACGACATTGGCTGGTCCCAGCCGTCCTTGGCGATGACCGTCATGTGCATCCCGTGCAGGTGCATCGGGTGGATCATCATTCCCTCGTTCATGAACCGGATCCGCACCGTCTGCCCCTGGGAACAGACGATCGGCTCCGTGGCCGGGAAGCTCTTGCCATTGAGAGTATAGCCGTGGACGCCGTCGTTCAGCACCATCACGTAATCCACGTCGGCCCAGTGGGCCGGGACGGGCCGCCTGGGCTCGACGATGAACGCGCCGAGCAGGCCGTTCCCGACCTGGATGGCAGCGTTGTGGTGCGAGTGGTACATGTGGGAGCCGGCGTTCGGCACGGTGAACTCGTAGGTGTAGCTGTCGCCCGGCTTCACCGGCGGCTGGGTGATGAAGGGCACGCCGTCCTGATCATTCGGCAGCTCGAGCCCGTGGAAGTGGATGGAGGTGGACTGGGCGAGCTTGTTGACCAGCCGGATGCGGACCCGGTCACCCTGACGCACGCGGATCTGCGGGCCGGGTACCTGGCCGTTGTACGCCCACGCCTTCACCTTCCGGCCGGGCTCCGTCTCCCACTGGATCTCCTCGGCGACGAGCTCGAACACCTTGACGCCCTGGTCGAGGCGGGGCTCCATGATCCGGTTGCCCTTGCCCTCGGTCTTCGCGGGGAAGGCCTTGATCCCCTTCTCGTGCATCGCGTCCATCGCGTCGGCCTTGTCGCGGGGCGAAAGGACGGGGGC
>DASSBA010000159.1:0-1174 GCA_035699205.1 Gemmatimonadales bacterium | reverse complement strand
GTCATCCCGAGGAGCGCAAGCGACGAGCAACTGTCTTGGCGGCGTGGCTCGTTTAGGCATGGGCGCTCTGCCAGGGTCGTTGATCGCGCATCATGGCATTCAGGATGGTGAGCAGTTTGCGGGCGACGGCGATGACGGCGACCTTGGCCGGCTTCCCCTTCGCCCGCAGCCGCTGATAGAACAGCCGCAGCACAGGATTCCAGCGCGCGGCCACCAAGGCCGCCATGTAGAGCACGGTGCGCACGGCCGGCCGGCCGCCCCAACAGTGGCGCTGGCCCCGCTGCGTCCCGCTGTCCCGCGCCACGGGGGCCACGCCCACCAAGGCGGCGATCTGGCGGCGGTCGAGGTGCCCGAGCTCGGGAAGCAAGGCGAGCAGCGAGCGGGCGAGCGCGGGGCCGACGCCGGGCACACTCTGGAGCAGCTGGTCCTGGACCCGCCAGAGGGGGCTGGCCTGAATGAGCCCCGCCAGGGTGGCGTCGGTCTCCCCCAGGCTCCGCTCCAGCCAGCGAATGTGGGCCTGCAGATTCCGCCGCACCTCGCGCCCGTGGGCGCGGGGCAGCCGCTGGCGCTCGGCGTGGAGCATCTCCAGCAACTGGCGGCGGCGCAGCAGCACCGCCTCCAGCTCCTGCGTGGCCGTCTCCGGCAGCGGCCGGGGCGCCGGCTGCAGGCGGGCCCCGAAGAGTGCGAGCACCTGGGCATCGATCCGATCGGTCTTCGCCAACCGGCCGAGGGCGCGGGCGAAGTCGCGCACCTGGCGCGGATTGACCACCGCGACCGGCAGCCCTGCGCTCGCCAGCGCCGCGGCGACGGGCGCCTCGTAGCCCCCGGTCGCTTCGAGCACGATCAGGGTCACCGGCTGCGCCTGACACTGCACCACCAGGGCCGCCAGGCCGCTGGGGTCGGTGGCGAACTGCCCGCCGAGACCGGCGGGCTCACTGGCGAGCTCGACGCTGGCTTTCGCCACATCGAGTCCGAGATAGAGCGAAGCCATCACGCCTCCCGAGAAACGGTCGCGACGGCCCGGCCTTGTGGGTGCGGAGTGACCTCCGGGCAACTGTACGGGCTCGAGGGACCTGAGGTGGGAGGGCCCTAGCTCGTCGACGGGCTGGGATCCAGAGGGATAACGGGCTCCTCCCGCTCCCAACCTACTGCGGGATGAAGACACAAGGGACCT
>DASSBA010000158.1:0-3749 GCA_035699205.1 Gemmatimonadales bacterium | reverse complement strand
CGTACTCCGCCAGCGTCGCGATGAGGGCGTCGCAGTGCTGCGGCTCATCGTCGATGATCACGCCGTTGAAATCGAACAGGATGGCGGAGGACATGAGGAAGGTATAACCGGGTGATGCAGGAGAGGTAAGCGGTGAGCGGTAAGCGGTAAGCGGACACGCAAGGAGCCGCCGCTTACCGCTTACCGCTCACCGCTCACCGTAAAGTCCCCCGCGCCGGTAGCTCTCATCCAGTAGTTCCACCGGATGCGCCACCCGAATGGGCAGGCGTGCGGCGCGGAGGCCGGCGCCGATCTGCATGAGGCACCCGGGATTGCCGGTGGCGACGATGGCGGGAACGGGATCGGCCTCGGCGAAGCTCTCGATCTTCAAATCGAGCACGGCGCGGGCCATGGCGGGGCGGACGATGGAATAAATCCCGGCGCTGCCGCAGCACTTGTCGGAGCTGGGCAGCAGGCGGAGCCGGAGCGACGGAATGGCGGCCAGCACGGCCAGGGGAGCGGCCTGCACGCGCTGCGCGTGCTGCAGGTGACAGGGGGCGTCGTAGGCCACGTCGAGCGGAAGCGGGCCGCCGGGCCGGGGGCCCGCCTCGGCGAGGAGCTCGGTGACGTCCCGCACCTTGGCCGCGAGCGTCGCGGCGGCCGCGGTGCCGAGCAGGTGGTCGTAGGCCTTCAGCAGCGCGCCGCACCCGGCGCTGTTGACGACGATGTAGTCCGCCGCCTCGGCCAGGGCCGCCACGTTGCGGCGGGCGAGTGCCTCGGCGGAGGCGCGGTCGCCGGCGTGCTCGTGGAGGGCGCCGCAGCAGGCCTGGCCCGGTGCCTCGACGACGCGATAGCCGTTGGCCTCGAGGGTGCGGATGGTGGCGGCGTGGACGTGGTCGAACAGGGTGTCCATGACGCAGCCGCGGAAGAGGGCGACCGTGGTGCGGGGTGGTGTCGCCGGCGCGCCGGGAATTACCCCCGAGTCACCCTGAGCGGAGCGAAGGGGCCATGCGTGGGGTGATGGCCCCTTCGCTCCGCTCAGGGTGACTCGCCTGCCAGCATCTGCCTCCGCCCCCTCCGCCCCCTCCGCCCTCGCCGCTCCCTCCGCCCTCGCCGTCCTTCCCACTTTCCGTCTTTCCGTCCTTCCATCCTTCCGCCCTTCCGTCGCCGCCAGCATCCCCATGCTGAAGCCCAGGCGGCTTCCGCCCGCGAGCAGCCTGGGGACCCCTGTCCCCCGCAGCACGCGGCTCAGGGTGAAGAGGGGACGCCAGACCCACTCGCGGCGGAAGACGGCGAGGACGACGGCCGCGATGGGTGACAGTCGCCGGGCGGCGAAGAGCTGCTCGCGCGCCGTCTGGATGCCGCGGCCGTAGCCGACCCCGGACGGGCACACGGGCTCGCAACCGAGGCAGCCGAGGCAGGCGTCGAGGTGCTGGACGAGCGCGTCGTCCTCGGGGCCAAGCTCGCCGCGCTCGAGCGCGCGCATGAGCACGATGCGGCCGCGGGGGCTGTCGGCCTCGTCGCCGGTGGCGAGGTAGGTCGGACAGGCCGGCAGGCAGAAGCCGCAGTGGACGCAGGGATCGAGGGAGGAGTAGTCGGGCGTGGTCGTCATCGAGTTCGGCGCTCCGTGCAGCCGTCGTTGCTCAGGCAACGATTTGTCATGATTCACCACAGAGGCACGGAGGGCACAGAGGGACCCCGATCAGGAGAGGCTCCCTGGACCCGGACAACACCAACAAATCTGGTGGTGGCTCCGGGTTCCGAGGCGCTCCGTTTCCAAGTCCCTCTGTGTTCCTCCGTGCCCTCCGTGCCTCTGTGGTGAATCGCATGCGCGCCCACGGCAGTGCTGCGCGCGAGCGACGCCGCTCAACGCTCACCGTCGTCCCCGCTCCCCTCGAGCGCCACCTGCAGGCACTGCCCGGGATCGAAGGTCTCCCGCAGCCGGCCCACGAGTTGGCCCACTCCCTCACGGTAGGCACCGAAGTGCCCCAGGGCGCGGCGCACCGGCCACGGCGCGCGCTCGAGGGTCATCGGGATCTCGCGCGCGGCGGCGGCGCGGCGGACGGCGCGGAGGCGCTCGACGGGGGCATCGCCGGTCCAGCGGATCATTCCCGAGCCGGCGCCCGCGGAAAGGAGGTTGTCGTCCAGGTCGTGGGCCAGGAGATCGATGGTGTCGTCCACCCCGTCGCCCAGGACGCCGAGGCGAATGGTGACGGGGCCGCCCTGGCTGCCGCGGGCCACCAGGTTCCAGAACGCGGCGGTCTTGTCGGGCGGAAGCGGCTGCCAGGCCAGGTTGCCGATGGGCGCCAGCCGGCGGACGTCGCCCTGGACGGCGGCGTCGGTACCGACGAAGCGCGCGGCAAGCACCCAGTCGGCCTCCGCCGCCAGCGCGGGCGAGAGCAGCTCGAGCGCCGCGGGCACCAGGTCCGCCGCCATGACGTCGCGCGCGGCGGCGGTGAGCGAGTCGCGCATCCCGCGGGCGACGAGGGTGGTGTCGGCGCGGGGGAGCGCGCGGAGCCGGAGATGCGCCTCGGCGATGATGCCAAAGCCGCCGAAGCCGCCCACCTGCAGCTTGGTGAGGTCGTAGCCCGCGACGTTCTTGACCACCCGGCCGCCCGCCTTCACCAGCCGGCCGTCGCCGGTCGCGACGGTGCAGCCGAGCACGTGGTCGCGCACGGGACCGAAGCCGTGGCGGAGGGGGCCGGCGGTGGCGGTGGCCATGATCGAGCCCAGGCTCCGCTCGGGACGGCCGGGCGGGTCGAGCGCGAGCCACATCCCCTCGTCGGCCAGCCGGCGCCTCAGCGCCTCGAGCGGCGTCCCCGCCTGCACGGTCGCGACCAGGTCGGCGGGGCTGACCGAGACCACCTGGTCGAGCGCGCGCGTGCTGACGGCCAGGTCGGCCGGGGCGTCGGCGGGGAGCCAGCTTCCCTGGCCTTCGATGCGGATCTTCCAGCCTTCGTCGTGCGCGAGGCGGCAGACGAGCGAGAGCGCGTCGGCCGACTCGGGGATGGCGCGCGGGAGGCCCGAGGGCTCGCGCTCGACGCCGGCGGTGCCGAGCAGCGCGCGGAGGCGGCCGTGGACGACGTCGCTCACAGCCGCCCGCCCGGCGCCGCGCGCCACTCGCGGCAGGCGTGGAGGGGCACGACCTTCCCCGGGTTGGCGCGCTCCGCCGGGTCGAACACCCGCCGGACCGCGCGCATCGCGCCCAGCGTCTCGGCGTCGAAGATCAGCGGCATGTAGTCGAGCTTGTCGGAGCCGACGCCGTGCTCGCCGGTGATGCTGCCGCCGGCCGCGACGCACGCGGCCATGATCTCGGTGCAGGCCACGTGCACCCGGTGGGCCACGCCCGCGTCGCGCCGGTCGAACGAGATGTTGGGGTGCAGGTTGCCGTCGCCCGCGTGGAAGACGTTGCTGATGCTGAGCGCGTGCCGGTCGCGGATCTCGGCGATCCGGTCCATGATGTCCGGCAGCGCGGAGCGGGGGACCACGGCGTCCTGCACCGCCAGGTCGGGGGCGATGCGGCCCATCGCGCCGAACGCCTTCTTCCGCCCCTGCCACAGCCGCGCGCGGTCAGCCGGGGTGGAGGCGCTCCGCACCGCGCGAGCGCCGCGCTCGAGCAGGATGGCGCGCACCATGTCCGCCTCGGCTTCGACCGCGCCGGCCTGGCCGTCGAGCTCGACCAGGAGCACCGCGGCGGCGTCGGTGGGATAGCCCGCGGCGTAGATGGACGCCTCGACGGCGGCGACGCAGGCGCGGTCCATCATCTCCAT
>DASSBA010000157.1:0-5600 GCA_035699205.1 Gemmatimonadales bacterium | reverse complement strand
GACGAGGACCTGCCGCGCCGCATGGCCGACGCCGACTTCCTCGTGCTGCCGTCGGTCACGGTGGAGGAGATGTTCGGCCTGGTCGTGCTGGAAGCGATGGCGGCCGGCCGGCCGGTCATCACCACGGCACTGCCGAGCGCGGTGCGGGAGGTGAACGTGCCGGGGGTCACCGGGCTCGAAGTGCCGCTCCGGGATGTGGAGGCATTGGCACGGGCGCTCGAGACGCTGAGTCAGGATCCGGGGCGCCGCCGCACCATGGGCGAGGCCGGCCGCCGCCGCGTCGCGGAGCAGTTTACCCAGTCGACGATGGCCGCGCGGCACATCGAGCTGTACGAGCGGATCCGGTCGGCGGCGAAGCCGGGGTGACCTGGCGGCGTGACTATTCCGACGCAGCCTGATTCCGTGTCGGGACGTCGTCGGCCCCGCCGACGGGGGGTCGGGCGCTCCCCGCGCGGCGCCGCCCGGGCGCGAGCGCCGGGAACCCGTAGTGCCGGCGAACCAGCATCCACAGCGCCGGAGCGACGGCGAGCACGAGGGCGAGAATGATTCCGGTATCGCTCGTGGAGACCCGCAGCAGCTTGAGCGCGGAGGCCAGCAGGACGAAGGCCAGCGCCCGCCGCACCAGGCCACCCGGAGCCCGGGCCGACAGATGCGCGCCCACCCAGACACCGGGAATGCACCCCACCAGCAGTGACGTGGTCAGATCGAGGTGGAAGTCGCCGAAGAGGATGTGTCCCAGGGCGGCGGAGGCCACGAGCGGCACGGCCTGTACCAGGTCGGTCCCGACCAGCTCGTTGGCCGTCAGCCTGGGATAGAGCGCCATCAGCGCGATGATGATCAGCGACCCGGAGCCGACCGAGGTGAGCCCGACCACGAGGCCCCCGAGCAGGCCAAGCACCACCGTCGGAGCCACCCGCAGACTCAGGGATGGCGGACCGTGCGGCAGCGGCGCGGCCCGCCCGTCCCGCCGGCGCGCGTGCTCGAGCAGCCGGAGATAGGCGCGCACGATCAGCCCGATGGCCGCGAGCAGCAGGGCGACGCCCAGCGCGACCCGGATGAAGTCCTGCACCGCCTGCCCGTGTCCCAGGGCCCGGGCGATGAGCACTCCGCTGAAGGCACCCGGAATCGAGCCGAGGCACAGCCACTTGACCAGGCCGAGGTGGACGGTGCCGCGCCGCAGGTGCACCACCGAGCCCACCGGTTTCATCACGGCGCTCGCCACCAGATCGGACGACACGGCGGTCAGCGGCGGCACGTTGAAGAAGAGCACCAGCACCGGCGTCATCAGCGCCCCGCCGCCCATGCCGGTGAGGCCCACGATGATGCCGATCCCGAACGCGGCGAGGGCGAGGAGCGGGTCGAGGTGCATGGGGCTCCGGGACGAGGGAACGGTGGAAAGGCGGAAAGGTGGAAGGCGGAAAGTCGGATCCGGTATTATGGCCGGCCGGGGTGGGGCGAGGAAGGGGCGCCTGATGGGTCGGGGTGGATGCCGGGGATTGCTCGAGGCTCCCGGAGGCGTAGAGATTAATGCGCGCAGGGATGCTGCGGGGCCCTTAGCTCAGGTGGTTAGAGCAGCGGACTCATAATCCGTCGGTCCCAGGTTCGAATCCTGGAGGGCCCATTCGGCGGCCGGTCGTTGTTCAGCTTCAACTGACGCGGTTCCGCCGAAAGATCACCACCGCCTTCTCGAACATCGGTGTCTGCGAGAGCTGGTGGCGAGTCTCGCAGCCGGCGCGGCGAAGGGCCTCGTCGATCCCACGCAGGTCGTGAATGTGCAGGGGGATCACCGGCTCGCGCGACGGCAGCATGGTTCGCACCGCGCTCAGCACTCGGCGGAGCTTCCCCGAAGTGTAGCGAACCGGCAGATCGAGGATCCCCACGCCGCCAGGCGTGAGGCGCCCCGCCAATTGCCCGAGAATCCGGGTCGCCTCGCGAGGCGGGATGTGCTGGAACACGATCTTGCTCAGGACGAAATCCACCGATCGATTCGACTGTGACGCGGCGAGCTCGAAGGTGACGTGCTGCCGATCCGCCAGGTTGCGCCGGGCTTCGTCCAGCATGGAGCTCGAGATGTCGACGCCGATGACCTGCTGAAACCGCTCCGAGAGTGGCCGCGTCAGCCGCCCGACCCCGCAGCCGTAGTCCAGGGCGACGTTCTTCCGGACACTGCCGAAGGCGGCTTCGGCGGCGGCGATGAAACTGTCCACCACCTCGACGCCCGAGGCGAAGAACTTCTCCCGTGCCGCGGCGTCCAGCGTCCCGGTGCGGAACTGGTCGTACGTCAACACCCCGTAGTACGGGTCGTGCTTTCCGTAATAGTCCCAGGTGCCCATCTCGAGGTTTCCTCGTCTGTCGGGTCAGGTTTCGCGGGGCAGGCCGCGGCTCGAAGAAAGCCGCCTGGGAAGATCAGCGCTCCCGGCCCGGGGGACAACCCTCGGACCGGTACGAGATCTGATGCACCGGCCTGCGCCAGGGCTGCGGGCCCGGGCGCAGGCAGTCCCCTTCATGCCCCCGGCGCGTCCCCCAGCGGGTTCGTCGTCGGCAGGTTCTCGCCGATGTCCTTCGTCGCATCGTTGCACACCGGATGGCCAAAGCCTCCGGCGCTCTTGTCCTTCTTGTCCAGGTCGTAGATGATGTTGTCGTCGCCGGAGGGGCTCGCCTCGTTCTTGGTGTTGACGCCGGCCGGCACGAAGTCCAGCCCGAGCCGGTCGCGCAGCTTCCAGGCGATGATGTGATCGGCGCACGAGAGGTCACCGCTCACGCCGAGGGCGCCGAGCAGCACGCCGTCGGACCCGTACAGCGCCAGCCCGCCACCGAACACGTTCACTCCGCCGATCTTCTTGCCCACCAGCGGGTCGGCCGTGGTGCCGAAGTCCGCGACCTCGCCCTCGTAGGCGATGCCGTCGTTGACCGGATTGCTTTCCTGCAGACCGAAGAGGCTCCCGCCCGGCTGGGTGGCCGCGTAAAGGTTGGCGGTGGACAGGGCGAAGCTGGTCAGGCTGAACGCATTGGCGGTATTGGCCTTCTGCGCCGAGATGACGCGGCTGCCGGGCCACTCGTCGGTGGGCGACTGGCCGGTGAAGACCACGGACATGACCACACCCCGCCGGTCCACGAGGGTGCCCCACATGTTGAATCCGAGTCCGCCGTTGGCTTCCTGCTGCACCGCCTGGAGGGCGGCCTTGAACTCGTCGTAGGTGGGGAGCTGTGTCGCGGGGGTGCCGGATTCGGTGACGGCGGGATTGGGCCCCGTGTCGTCGCTGCAGGCGGTGATGAGGGTGCCGGTGGTCAGGGCGAGCCCGAGGGTCAGGCAGGCCCGTCCGGAAAGACGTGACTGGGACATGGGGGGGTCCTCGTGGTGAGCGGAAGGGTGCGGTCCACGCCGGAGGTCCGTGCATGCGTGCGCTCACACGGCGGCGCGCGGCGCAGCGTAGCAGGTGGGTTTCGGACGAACAAGGGGCGATTCTGCCCATTGACGCCAGTACCGGCGCACGCGCCGGATGCCGTCAGCCGCCGCCGAGCAACCGCCGCAGCACCTCCACGAGCGTGGCGGGCAGGTGTTCGGGCCGGCGGAGCAGCGCCGCGCGACCGGGGCCGAACATCGCCGTGAGATATGCCGGCGCCGTGCGATCCACGGTGAGACCGAACACCAGGACGCCCTCGCAGGCCGCCTCGCGTACGGCCTGCCGGGTGTCCTCGATCCCGTAGCGCCCTTCATACTGGTCCACGTCGTTGGGTCGGCCGTCGGTGAGGATGAGCAGGAGCCGGCGATGCGCGGGCTCGGCCGCCAGCCGCGCCGTGGCGTGGCGGACCGCCGCGCCGACCCGGGTATAGCCGTCGGGCTCGAGCCGCTCGATCCGCCGCGCCACCCGTGCTCCCCCGCGATCACCGAATTCCCGGGCCACGTAGATCCGCACCGCCCCCGGTCCTTCCCCGGAGAAGGCGTAGACCGCCCAACGATCGCCCAGGCGACCGAGGGCCTCGCCCACCACGAGCAGCGCCTCCTTCTCGATGTCGATCACCCGCCGCGTGTCGGCGACCCAGCTGTCGGTTGACGCGCTCACGTCGATCAGCAGGGCGATGGCGAGGCTGCGGCGGGCGGCACGCTCCGCGACGTAGAACCGGTCTTCGCCCACCGCGCCGGCTACCCCTGCCTGGCGGTCCGCCCAGGTCTCGACCCAGGCCTCCATGTCGAGGTCGGCCCCGTCCCGCTGCCGGCGGAGGCGCGAGCGCTGGGGTCTGAGCGCGGCGAACTGCCGCCGCACCTGCCGCACCAGCGCCGAGCGCCGGTGGAGCGCCTCCTCGGACCACGCGCCGTCACCCGGCTGGAGCGGATACTCCCGGACGACCGTTCCTTGCAGACGATACGCCCGGGTCCGGTAGTCCCATTCGGGATACACCAGGCCGGAACCCTCGGCCGAGGCCAGGGCGCGGGCGCCGCGCGGCACCGGGGAATCGCTCGCCAGGACTTCCTCCGGCGGGGTTGGCGTGGTGACCACGCGCGTACGAGGCAGGTCGGCCAGCGCGTCGGCCAGCTCCTCGGGCGCGGCGTCGTCGTCGCGGTCCGCGGGACGCTGGATCCCGAACGGGTCCTCCACGCTTTCCTGCGGCTCGTCGGGCCGGATGATCCAGGTGCCCATCGAACCGCAGTCCTCGTCGGCCTCGGGCTCGCGGGCCTCGGGCGTACGCCGGAGCGTGAGCGTGCGGCCGGGGCGCGTCCGGCCGGCGGGCGAGTCGTCACCGCGAGCGGTGGGGAGCGGGTCCGGCGGCGCGGGCGGGAGCAACCGTCCCCACGAGGCCACGGCCGGCAGCCCCCGGCACCTTCCGCCGTTGGTCGGGAGTGCAGCAGCGGCGGCCGCCGCCCAGCGGCGCGACTCCGCCGGGGAGCCGGGGCAGGGAACTCCGGGGACGGGTTCGCCCGGCCGCGCGGCGAGCGCGCGCCGGAGCAACTCCTCGATCTCGCGCTCCGCAGGCCTGAGCAGCGCCGGTGTGGGGCGGCAAGCCAGACTGGCCCGCCGCCCGGTGAGCAGGTCGGGCACCAGTCCCGGCAGGCTCGTGGCGAGCCACCGCTCGGCCGCCATGGCCTCGGCCAGCTCGTAAAGCAGGTGGAGGGGCATGGCGGGATCGCCCGGCGCCGATGCGGGCGCCCGGCGCCGAAGCCTCGCCACCTGACCCGCGAGGAGGAGTCGGTACGCGCGCGGCGGCGAGAGGTCGGCTCGGGCGAGCGCCGGAGGGAGGGTGCGCGGCAGGTAGACTCGTGCGCCGTCAGTGGCCGCGGGTGGCGAGTCGCGCAGGTGGCGCGGTGTGGGACGCGCCAGCCGTGCCGCCCAGCTTGCCGGCGCGGGCGGCTCGGCCGGGAGGAGGACTACGGGCCGGTCGGCCAGGCCGGCGAGCACCAGTTCGAGGTGGGCGCGGAGTCCGGCGAAGGAGCGGCCCGCGGCATCGGCATCCGGGTGGTAGCGCAGCCAGAGCCGTTGCGCCGCGACCACGCCGCGGTGGGCAAACTCGAGTAGGAGATCCTCAGGCTCGGCCATGGCGGTTCGATCGGCGGGCCTGCATTCGAACCGCCGTGATGTGCTTCGCGAAAGTTGCCTGGCCCG
>DASSBA010000156.1:0-2501 GCA_035699205.1 Gemmatimonadales bacterium | reverse complement strand
CCCATCGCGGGCTCCTTCACTGGTCCGTCCGACCGTTCTCGCGCGAGGTGTGCGTCACCTCGGCTGGGCTCTGCCTATTCTGCACTTGCATCCCAGGATGCGAGACGGCAATATTGGCATATGGACAACTCTAGCGGAGTCGGCGTGCTCGACAAAGCCGCCCTGGTTCTGGCCGCGCTCGAGGCGGGGCCGGCCACCCTCGCCGGTCTCGTGGCCGGCACCGGGCTCGCCCGTCCCACGGCGCACCGGCTCGCCGTGGCGCTCGAGCACCACCGGCTGGTGGCCCGGGACATGCAGGGCCGGTTCGTGCTCGGACCTCGCCTGCAGGAGCTCTCCGCCGCGGCCGGCGAGGACCGGCTGCTGGCCGCCGCGGGTCCGGTGCTGGCCCGGCTGCGCGACATCACCGGGGAGTCGGCCCAGCTGTGGCGCCGCCAGGGCGAGTACCGGGTCTGCGTCGCCGCGGCCGAGCGCCCCTCCGGACTCCGCGACACCATCCCCGTCGGGTCACAGCTCACGATGCGGGCCGGGTCGGCCGCCCAGATCCTGCTCGCCTGGGAGGACCCGGAGCGGATGCACCGGGGCCTGCAGAACGCCGCCTTCTCCGCCACCGCGCTCGCGGGGATCCGCCGCCGGGGCTGGGCGCAGTCGGTCGGCGAGCGCGAGCAGGGTGTCGCCTCCGTCTCCGCACCGGTCCGCTCGCCCTCCGGCAAGATCATCGCCGCGGTGTCGGTGTCCGGCCCGCTGGAGAGGCTGTCGCGCCAGCCCGGTCGCATGCACGCGCCCGCCGTACTCGCTGCGGCCGAACGGCTCTCGGAGTCCCTTCGCCGCGCCGCCGAGTAACGCCACTTCCCTTGGCGAACCCGCACTCCCCGCGCTCCGTGCACCTGGGAAAGTGCGGGTTCACCTACATACCTTGGGGAAACTGGGGCCGGATCAGCCGGCGGTGAGCAGACCCACGCCGAGGCTGACCAGGCCCGCGGCGAGCACCACGGCACCCACGAACACGAGCGCGATCAGTGCGTTCGGCTTGTCGCGGCCGCGGCCCATCGAGGAGAAGAAGAACCCTCCGGGCATCAGCAGGGCCGCCACGGCCACGCCGCTGCGGGACAGCCAGTCCACGAACCCGGACTGCGCGGTCGCATCGGCGAGCAGCTGGCACACCAGCGCGAGGATCAGCAGAACGCCGGCGTGCGCGTGCCCGGCGCGGGCGAAGGAGACCTGGAACGGCGTCGCGTCGGCGGCACCACGCACCAGCTTGACCATGTAGATCCCGCCGGTCTCCACGGTGACCAGCGCGAGCAGCAGGATGCCGGCCAGCTGTCGTGACTCGGTCGAGAGGACCAGGGCGTCTTCCATGTGCGCAGCTCCTTAGATAGTTAAACACTCCAATATTGGACACTGGCACTATCTAATGTCAACATGTTTGCCATGTGGATGTCGGAGCTCTCCCAGCGCAGCGGTCTGCCGGTCGCGACGATCAAGTACTACCTGCGCGAGGGGCTGCTCCCTCCGGGCGAGGCGACGGGTGCGACCCGGTCCCGCTACGACGACGGGCACGTCCGCCGGCTCCGGCTGATCCGGGCGCTCGTCGAGGTGGCCGGGATGCGGCTCGACGAGGTGCGCGACATCCTCGCCGCCGTGGACGACCCGTCGGTCTCTTTGCACGAGGCGCTGGGCAGCGCGCACACCCGGCTCTCCGCGAGCGCGTCGGGCACGTCAGCGCGGGCGCCGTCGGCCGCGTCCTCGCGTCGGGTCGCGGCCCTGCTCAGGCGGGCCGGCTGGAAGGTGTCGACGGACAGCGCCCACCGTGCGGCTCTGGCGCGGGCGCTGGACGCGCTCGCCTCCGTGGACCATGACGTGAGTGATGCCCTGCTCGACGCCTACGTCGCGGCGATGGCCTCCGTCGCGGAGCGCGAGGTGGCCGGCGCGGTGTCGGACGGCGAGCGGGAGACCGCCACCGAGCGTGCGGTGGTGGGCACGCTCCTGCTCGAGCCGGTCCTGCTGACGATCCGGCGGATGGCCCAGGAGAACGCGTCCGCGCGCTCGCTCGGCAGGAAGCGACGCTCTTAGAAGAGTGCGTCCTGCTCGAGCTCGAGCAGGGTCTGCTTGCGCTCGATGCCGCCGGCGTAACCGGTCAGCATCCCGTTCGCGCCGACGACACGGTGGCACGGGATCACGATCGGGATCGGGTTGCGGCCGTTGGCCAGGCCGACGGCGCGTGAGGCCGTCAGGCTCTTCCCGAGCCGGCCGGCGATCTCGCCGTACGACGCGGTCTCTCCGTAGCCGATCTTCTGCAGCTGCTCCCAGACCAGCAGCTGGAACGGGGTCCCGGCGGGCTCGAGCGGAAGGTCGAACTCCTTGAGATCGTGGTCGAAGTAGGCGCTCAGCTGCCGCACCGCCTCGCGCAGGACCGGATGTGCGTCGTCGCGCTCCCCCACCGGCCGGCCGGCCGAGAAGGCGGCGGCCCGGTTGACCGACGAGTGCACGGAGGCGCTCTCCGG
>DASSBA010000155.1:0-1974 GCA_035699205.1 Gemmatimonadales bacterium | reverse complement strand
TCGCAATATATCACCCGGACCACCCCCGGTGCGCCGGATCACCGGAGTCGGGCCGGCAGGGGAGCCATTTGCCGGCGGCCCGTTGCGCCCGGGACGCCCGGTGTCGATTTTGGGTTTCCCCGAACGACTAGCTGGTGTCCGCCCCCGTTCGATGTCGCGCTGGAGGGGTCATCAAATCCCCGTTGCCGGCCCGCGCCGATCAGAACGAGTGGGAAACCCTGTCTACGGCAAGCGCTGGAAGGAGCACGGGATGAGCGGCGTACGGGTCCTGGTCGGCACACGCAAGGGCGGCTTCGTCCTGACGTCCGACGGAAAGCGCGACAAATGGGACGTCAGCGGCCCCCACTTCGCGGGCTGGGAGATCTATCACCTCAAGGGGTCGCCCGCCGACCCGAACCGGCTGTACGCCTCGCAGTCCAGCGGCTGGTTCGGTCAGGTGATGCAGCGCTCCGACGATGGCGGGAAGACCTGGGACGCGGTCGGGAACGAGTTCGCGTACCAGGGCGTCCCCGGCACCCACATGTGGTACGACGGCACGCCGCACCCCTGGGAATTCAAGCGGGTCTGGCATGTCGAGCCCTCGCTGACCGACCCCGACACCGTGTACGCCGGAGTGGAGGATGCGGCGCTGTTCCGTTCAACCGACGGCGGCAAGTGCTGGGAGGAGCTCTCCGGCCTGCGCGGCCACGGCTCCGGGCCCCAGTGGCAGCCGGGCGCCGGCGGGATGTGCCTGCACACGATCCTGCTTGACCCCACGGATCCCGGGCGGATCTTCATCGCCATCTCGGCCGCGGGCGCGTTCCGGACCGACGACGGCGGCCAGACCTGGCGGCCGGTGAACCGCGGGCTCAGGTCCGGGAGCATCCCCGACCAGGACGCGGAGGTCGGCCACTGCGTCCACCGCATCGCGATGCATCCATCGCGTCCGGGCGTACTGTTCATGCAGAAGCACTGGGACGTGATGCGCAGCGACGATGCCGGCGAGTCGTGGCACGAGGTCAGCGGGGACCTGCCGACCGATTTCGGCTTCCCGATCGACGTGCATGCGCACGAGCCGGAGACCATCTACGTCGTCCCGATCACCAGCGACTCCCATCACTACCCGCCCGAGGGAAAGCTGCGCGTGTACCGCAGCCGGACCGGCGGCAACGAATGGGAGCCGCTCACCAAGGGCCTGCCGCAGAAGGACTGCTACGTCAACGTGCTGCGCGACGCGATGGCGGTGGATTCGCTCGATCCGTGCGGCGTGTACTTCGGCACGACGGGCGGCCAGGTGTACGCATCGGCGAATGCCGGCGACAAGTGGGCGCCCATCGTCCGGGACCTGCCGGCCGTGCTGTCCGTGGAAGTGCAGACGCTGACATGATCCGGGTGGTGCTGCCGCAACACTTGCGGACCCTGGCGCGCGTGGCCGAGGAAGTGGAGCTCGAGGTCGAGGGCCCGGCCACGGTCCGCTCGGTGCTCGACGCGCTCGAGGCCGGCTATCCGGTGCTGCGCGGCACGATCCGCGGGCACGGCACGCAGCGGCGCCGGCCGTTCGTGCGTTTCTTCGCGTGCGAGCAGGATCTGTCCCACGAATCGCCCGATACTCCCCTGCCGGATGCGGTCGCGGCCGGGGCCGAGCCGTTGCTGGTGGTGGGAGCGATGGCCGGCGGCTGATGAGATCCGGGCGATTCACGTACCTGAAGACGGAGTCTGAATGCGATACATGCTGCTGATCTACGGTGACGAACAGGCCTGGAGCGAAGAGGAGCGGGCGCAGTGTTACGGCGAGTCCGCGGCGTTCGCGCGCGAACTCGATGCCGGCGGCCGGTATCTCGCCGCCGCCCCGCTGCACCCGGTGGCGACGGCTACCAGCGTCCGCGTGCGCGACAGCAAGCGCCTGGTGACCGACGGCCCGTTCGCGGAGACTCACGAGCAGCTCGGCGGCTACTTTCTAATCGACGCCAAAGACCTTGACGAAGCCATCGAGAT
>DASSBA010000154.1:0-2534 GCA_035699205.1 Gemmatimonadales bacterium | reverse complement strand
GAGGCGAGCCGCAAGCTGGGCGTCTATCTCCTCAACTCGGTCAACCCGTTCCGGCTCGAGGGGCAGAAGACGATCGTGCTGGAGCTGCTGGAGCAGCTGGAGTGGGAGCCGCCCGACTGGATCGTGCTGCCGGCGGGCAACCTGGGGAACACGGCGGCGTTCGGGAAGGCGCTGCTCGAGGCCCACCGCTGGGGGCTCATCTCGCGCATCCCGCGACTGGCGGCGGTGCAGGCCGTCGGCGCGGCGCCGTTCGCGCGGAGCTTCGCGGAGGACTTCGCGCATCGCTACAAGGTCCGCGCGGAGACGGTGGCCACCGCCATCCGGATCGGCGACCCGGCGTCGTTCGATCGCGCCGTGCACTCCATCAGGGAGACCGAGGGCGTGGTGCTCGCGGTGTCGGACGAGGAGATTCTGGAGGCCAAGGCGGCGGTGGACGCGTGCGGCGTCGGCTGCGAGCCGGCGAGCGCGGCGAGTGTGGTGGGCGTGCGGGAGCTGGTGCGGCGGGGGCTCATCGAAGCGGATCAGCACGTGGTGGCGGTGCTGACGGGGCACATCCTCAAGGATCCGGGGATGCTGCTCGAGTACCATCGGGAGATGGACCCGGCGCCGGCTGGAGCCAACCGGCCCGTCGAGATCGAGGCGAAGCTGGGGGCGATCGAGCGGGTGCTGCGGGGGGCCGGGTCGGGGTAGGTGCGGGCGGGCATCGCGCGGGGGCCGGCGGGGGTCGCGCCGGTCGCTGCAGTGCGCTCTGCGGTTGGGATCGCGCAGGGACCTCGAGTGCGCACTGACGCTCCCTCTGCGACCCCCGCCGGCCCGGGCCTTCCGCGCCCCCCAAAAAGGGGGCGCGGCCGCGCGGCAGAGCCGCGCGGTTCATACAGAAGTGGCCCATTGCGGGGTGAGGAGATGGACACTGCCCGGCCGGCGCTCCGATGGGCGGGCGCAGGCGGGCGGTGGGGCGCGCGGCGGGAGCGTCAGTGCGCACTCCAGGTCCCTGCGCGATCCTGAACGCCCACGCGCACTGCAGCGACCAGAGCGTGCCCCGCCGGCCGCCGCAGCCGTGCATCCCGACCGCTGGCCGCCGCAGCCGTGCACCCCGACCGCCGCCGACCGACTACGCGATCCCCCCCAACGCCTCGCGAATCGCCGGCCCCGGCGCTTCCCGGGTCCACTGATCACCGGGGTCCATGGATCCGAGCACGCTGGGCAGCGCGAACCGCACTCGCGCGGCGCGGTTCTTTTTGTCGGTCGCCATGGCGCTCACCAGCGCGTCGGCGGCGACCGGCTCGGCCAGCCTGACCGGCAGCCCCAGCCGGGACAGCAGTGCCGCCACCCGTGCGCCAAGCCCGGAAGCCGCCACGCCGAGCCCCTCGGCGAGCGCGCACTCTGCCACCAGCCCCAGCGCCACCGCCTCGCCATGGGGGATCCCGTACGCGGTCACCCGCTCGAGCGCGTGGGCCACGGTGTGCCCGGCGTTCAGGATCGCGCGGCGTCCGGACTCGCGCTCGTCCCCGCTCACCACCTCGGCCTTGATCTCCACGCTCCGGCGGACCAGGTGCGCCAGCGCTGCTTCATCCCGCTGGAGGAGCGCGTCCGCCTCGTGCTCCATCCACTCGAAGTACCCGGCGTCCGCGATGAGCCCGTGCTTCACCGCCTCGGCCATGCCGCCGCGGAGCTCCCGCTCGGGCAGCGTGGCCAGCGCGCGCGGATCGGCGAGCACCGCGGCGGGCGGATGGAAGGCGCCGATCAGGTTCTTCCCCTCGGGCGTGTCCACCCCGGTCTTGCCGCCGACCGAAGCGTCGAGCATCGCGAGCAGAGACGTCGGGACCTGGACGTAGCGGAGCCCCCGCATGTAGGTGGCGGCGACGAAGCCCGCGAGGTCGCCGGCGACGCCGCCGCCGAGGGCGACGATGCCGGTGTCCCGCCCGTAGCCCTGGTCCAGCAGGAGATCGGTCAGCCGGGCCCACTGCTCGCGCGTCTTGGACGGCTCACCCGGCGGGAACGTCAGCGCGGCGCCGGCCCACCGCGCGCGGCCCAGCCGTCCCGCCTGGAGGAGCGCGTGCACCGAGGCGTCCGCGATCATCACGGCGCGCGACGCGCCGAGGTACTCGGCCACGAGCGCCTCGAGCCGGCCGAGCCCGCCCGGTTCCACGTAGACGGGGTACCGGCCGAGCGCGTGGCGGACCATCACCGGCGAAGCGGCGCCGGCGGTGTCGTTCCCCGGGCGCACGTCCCCCATCGCCCAGGATTCCCCGGCGGCATCTACCACGTCACGTCTCCCTCGCCGCCTCGATGATTGGCCAGCCGCGCCAGCGTGAACAGGAGATCCGACAGCCGATTGAGATAAATCAGAAAGAGGGCGGGCACTTCGTTTTCGTGCGCCAGGCCCACCACGCTCCGCTCCGCCCGGCGGCAGACCGCTCTGGCGACGTGGAGCGCCGCGGCCTTGGGCGTGCCGGCCGGCAGCACGAACGCGCGGAGCGGCGGCAGTTCGATGTCCGCCGCGTCCATCACCCGCTCGAACTCGGCCACGCGCA
>DASSBA010000153.1:0-75962 GCA_035699205.1 Gemmatimonadales bacterium | reverse complement strand
TGTAGGCATCGAAGTTGACGCCCTTGTACCGGTCGATCCGCTGCTTCCACTTGGTCATGCTGAAGTGGCCGCTGCCGTCCTTGTAGTACTTCTCGTTGCCCGCCATCGAGAGCACGACCTTGCCGCCCCGCGCCTTGATGGCCGCCAGCTCGTCGCGCAGCAGCCCCGGCCAGATGACCTGGAGGCTGCCGTTGTAGCGGCTGCCGTACTGGGACAGCGGCTGGTCGGAGGTGCCGATCGGGATGCCGCCGGCAAACGCCGTGGCGAATTCGGGCGCGTCGACCGGCAGAGCCTGGCTGCCGGTTTCCAAACCCTGATCCGGGAGGGTGCTGCTCTCGGGACTCAACGAGTCACCGCTGTCGCAGGCCCCGAAGGCGATCAGGGCGGCGGCCAGCATCGGCACTCGAAGGCGAGCGATCCGGCGCGACAACTTGTAGCTGTGGGTCATACGCGGGCGTTCCTCTCTCCGTCACGTGGGTGTGGGAGGTGACACTGGTTGCGTCAGGCGAGGGGCCATCGCACGGCACGGCCGAAACGGCGGCTCATCGCGGCAGGGGGCTGACGCTGAGTCAGGCAGGATCTCTGCCCGGCCCTATGTGTGTTGTGAGGTGTGGGTCCGCTGCGACTAGGGAACTAGTCGGTCAGGGCGCGAAGGAATGAGCACCAAGGTGGCGTCATCTCGTTTTCTCAATGCTTGCGCCGGGACAAGGATCGTGAGATACGTCACATTTGTCAAGGGGACACGGCCGGGCGTGGCCCCGCCGGAGCGCACGTGGTCGGACGCGCCGACGGCTGTTAGAGTACGGCGCCACCCGAGAGCAGGCCAGTCACCCACTGCGAGGTCGTCATGCCGTCCAATGAAGCTCGAGGAGCGGAAAAATACCGGGGATCCGCCGCCGCTCTCCTCCTGCTGGCCGGACTGATCGCACTTGCGGTCATCCTCCGTTTCGCCCGGTTGAGCCACTGGGGGTTCGACAGCGACGAAATCTTCATGCTGCGGGACTCGCTGCATCCGAGACTCACCAACCCGCGGCCCTTGCTCTATCTCATCAATCACTACCTGGTCCTGCCGCTGATGCCGCTGGACGAGTTGGGGCTGCGACTGCTCCCGGCCGTCTTCGGCGTGCTGGCCATTCCGGCGTTCTACTGGGTGGCCCGGCGCCTGGTGGGCACGCGTGCGGCGCTCTTCGGGACGCTGCTGCTGACGCTCAGCGGTCTGCACGTCAACTATTCGCAGTTCGGTCGCTACTGGTCGCTGGTGTTTCTCCTCTCGGCGGTGTACCCCTATGCCCTGTTCCTCGGCCTGCGCGATGGGGACCGTCGGGCGCTGGGAATCGGGATCGTGACCGGGCTGCTGGCCTCGTTGGCGCATCCCGCTTCCGTGCTGCTGGTGGGAGGGCCGCTGATCTGGGCCCTCGTGACGTACCTGCGACCGAGATATCTCAGGGCGCTGTGGAGCCGCCACGTCGTACGGTGGGGGGCGCTGCTGCTGCTCGCCCTGGTGGCCGTCATCGCGGCGCGGTTCCTTCCCATTTTGCAGGGCTGGATTTCCCAGCACGACGCAAACCCCGGGAGCGGCCAGTTCCTGCTGCGCCCGCCTCCGCTCGGCCTCAAGCAGCTGATCTACCTGATGGCCTTCGTGGAGGGGTGGTCCGTCTCGGTGGTGCTCGCCGCGGTGGTTGGCGTGTATCTGCTGTGGCACGCACGGGATCGGATCCTCGCGCGGTTCCTGACGAGCCTGGTCCTTTTCCCCGTCGTGTTTCTGACGCTGATCTCGATTCGCACGCCGGTCTCCACCTATTATCTCATTCCGACCGCACCGGTCCTGTTCCTGGGCGCCGGCTTCTTTCTCGATCGCGTGGCCGCGCTCGACTGGAAGGTGCGCCCCCGGTGGCTGCTCCCGGCGACGGTCACGCTCCTGGTTCTGATCCCCGGGACACCCACGCTCGCGTCGCAATACCTCAATGGAAGGCGCTACGACTTCAGGGGCGTGGCGCAATGGCTCGTACCCCAGCTCACGCCGAGCGACGCCGTCTTCTCCGACCAGCCGGTCGCACTGGCGCACTATCTCCCCGGGATGGAGGTGCAGCGCCTACGGTACAATACCGCCCCGCTCGACGAGTCCATGCGCGCGGCGCAGCGGTCCGGGCCTGCGGCGGCCCTCTGGATCGTCGCGCCGGCCCCGGCGCATCCGTTTCGCACCAATCTCAGGCAGGGAGGGCTGGCCAAGTGGATTTTCAGTCACTGCCAGCTGCGGAACTCCATCGGCCACGGCAGGGTGGATTTCAGACAGCAGTATCTGCACGTCTATCGCTGCCCGCCGGCGCTTTCCCCGGAGACAGCCGACACGCGCTGAGAGGACGCCGGCACCTCGGTGGGGGTTTCGCGCCGCGCCAGGACCTCGTGATAGATGGCCTCCCACCGCTCGGCGACCTGCGTGAGGCCGTAGCGCGCCCGCACATGCTCGCGCCCACGCTCGCCCATCGCGCGGCGCTGCGCGCCGGACAGCCCCATCAGCCGCAGCATCGCCTCACCCAGGGCGTGCGCGTCACGCGGAGGCACGAGAAACCCGCTGGTCTCGTCCTGCACGACTTCGCGACTCCCCCCGACCGCCGTCGTGACGATCGGGAGCCCCGCGGCCGCGGCTTCGAGCAGCACCATCGGCATCCCCTCCCAGGACGAGGACATGACGTAACCATCGGCGGCGCTCATCAGCTCCGGCACATCCCGCCGCACTCCGAGAAAGCGCACCGCAGGTCCCAGCCCCAGTGACTCGGAAATCGCCTCGGTCTCGGATTGCAGCGATCCGCGACCGACCAGCAGCAGCACCGTCCGAGGGTGCGCCTGCCGGACCTTCGCGAACCCGTGCAGCATGTTGGAATAGTCCTTGGGCGTCTCGAACCGACCCACCGCGAGCCAGACGAACTCGCTCCCCGATCCCAGGGTGGCCCGCAGCGACTCCCGGGTGCCCGCGGGCACGTGCTGGAAGGCGTCCACGTCCACGCCGTTGGGAACGACCCTGAGCAGCGCCCTCGGTACGATGCGGTCGTTGACGAAGCGATCGGCGGCGGCCTGGCTGATGATCGTCATCCGGTCCACCAGGCCATGGGTCAGCCGGTACGCCGCCATCATGAGCGGGCCGCCCTCGTAGATGCTGTGGATGGTCGAGACCAGCGCCGGCACCGGAGCCAGGACCCGGAGCGCCCTGGCCATGAGGTTGGCGTGGACCATGTGGCTGTGCACGACCTCGGGCCGCCACGCCCGGACCAGCCGGACCAGTCGCAGCAGACCCAAGGGATCCGGAATGCCGCGCGCCATCTCCAGCGACTCGGTGGGGATGCCGAGGCCCCGCGACTCCAGGCCCATCGGCCCGAGGGTGGTGAGCGAGACGATGAGCACGTCGTGACCCCGGGCGCGCAGCTCCCGGGCCGCGGAGAGCAGTTGCTGGTCGGCACCGCCCATCCCCATGCTGGTCGAGAGGAACATGATCCTCACAGATCGCGCTCCCGCGACCGGCCCAGCGTGCGGCGCACGGCGCGCTTCACGAAGGTGGGCGAGTACGCGTACGCATACCGCCCCGCGGCATAGATGTACATCCAGCGCGGCAGCCGGAGCTCGCGGACCACCCGCGCCTGCACCCGGGCCAGATTGCGCTGGCGATCGGCGTATTTGAACGTGCGGTGGAAGAAGCTGGCGGGATGCACGAAGTGCTCACCCATGACCTCGGGGGGGTTGATGATGCGCCACCCGAGCTGCGCGACCTTGAGCCAGAACAGCAGGTCTTCGAGGTCGGCCACCACCGGGTAGCCCCCCGCCTCGACCCACACCCGCCGGCGAAAGGTGGCGAAGGTATTCGCGAGCGGGATGCCCCTGGCCAGGGCCGGCACGACGTCCTCGTGCTCGGTCGGGGTCATGCGCACGTATCGTTCGCCCCGGTTCTCATCGACCAGAACGTAGTGTCCGCCCACGACGCCGACGGGTGGCTGCCGCTCCAGAATCGCCACCTGCTGCCGGAGGCGGTCGGGATAGCTGCGGTCATCGAAATCCTGCCGCGCGATGATCTCCCCGCGGGCCTGCTCGATGCCCAGGTTGGCGGCCCGGCAGAACCCGATCCGGCCGGGTGAGAGGATGCGGACGCGGGTGTCCCGCGCCGCCACCTCGCGCAAACGCTCGGCCGTCCGGTCGGTCGAGCCGTCATCCACGATGATGTACTCGAAATCCTCGAAGGTCTGCGTGAGGATCCCGGGGATCGCCCGGTCGAAATAGGGCTCCCCGTTGTACACCGTCGTGACCACGCTCACCTTGGGCGTCACGACGCGGTACCCGGCCGGGCGTTCCGATTGGACGCGAGCATCGGTTCCGTGCTGCGCGCGACCCTCGCGGGGACCGAGGGTACCGTCCTCTGCGGAAGCGCCCGCCCCGCGGCTCCGAGCCATGCCGGCCGTGGTGCCTGCGACAATCCCAGCAGGGCTGCCAGCACGAACCAGACCACCTTGCGGTCCTCCCAGGTCAGCGGGAGCATGGCGACGGCCAGCGTGGCGAGCAGGACCAGCGCGAACCGCCGTTCCAGCGTGGGCAGTTTCAGCACCGCCAGCCACACCGACCCGACCATCGTCGCGTACAGCACGAAGCCCACCAATCCCTCCTCCACCAGCACCGAGAGATAGGAGTTGTGCGCCACCTGCGTCGACGATCCCAGGTAGGGCTGCACGGCGGACCGGAAACCGCCCGGACCGAAACCGGCCACGGGTTTCCGGGTGAAGGCGATCAGTCCCGCCTTCCAGATCTTGCCACGGCCGCTGAGCCGGCCTTCTTCCACCTGGTCGGTGGTGGTGGCGAGCCGCTGCACGATCCGCTCGGGGATGTAGGCCACCGCAAGCGTACCCGCGAGCACCAGCATCGCGATGGCGGCCGCCCGCCGGCCCGACGACAGCCTGAGCATGGTGACCGGAACGATCAGGAGCGCAACCACGGTCGCCAGCATTCCCCCGCGGGAGCCGGTGAGCCCGATGGCGAACAGGCCCGTCGCCAGGTAGCCGCGGCACACCCAGCGCAGCAGCGGCCGGCCGTGCGCCATCCCCAGGTACCAGGCCATCGGCACCGCCAGCGCCAGCGTCATCGCGAGGTCGTTGGCGTCGAGACCGCCCACCACGTAGCGGTTCATCGTCCCCGCGGCCCTGAGATACGCCATGATCGTACCCAGCGCGGCGACATGGGCGCCGAGCACGTAGGCCGTGAGCAGCCCGACCTGTCGGTCCCAGGAAGGGGCGAGCTCCCAGATGATCCAGAGCACCACGAAGAGCTGAACGAAGGTGAAGAAGGTGCTGGGCATCCTCTCCCCGAAGTGGAAGAGGAACACCAGGACCACGAGCCATATCACGAACAGGAGCCCGGCGACGTGGAATGCATGCCAACGCCGAAACCGTCCCTTGATCACCGCCATGCCCAGCGCGGCGCCCAGCGCCAGGGCGCCGGTCGCCTTGCTCAGCACGCCGATGCCGGGAACGATGACCAGGATCGCCTCCCAGGGCAGGGCGAAGACGAAGATCCACAGCGCGGCGTAGGCGAGCGAGGTCATTCAGACGCTCTCGACGAGACGAAGGTAGTGGTCGACCGCCGCATCCCTGGTGAACGGCGTCAGCGCATCGGACGGCGTGGTCGCATCGCCCGGCCGCTCGAGCGCGTCGAGCATCGCGTCCGCCAGCGCCACGGCATCGCCAACGGGCACCAGCGCGCCGAGCCGGCCGTCCTGGAGAATCTCCCTCGGCCCGCTGGGACAGTCCGTGGAGACCACTCGGGTGCCCGCGGCCAGCGCCTCGATCAGCACCGTGGGCAGTCCTTCCCACGCCGAGGAGAGCACGAACAGCGCCGATTTCGCCATGTACGCAAGGGCGTTCTCCCGGAATCCGGGAATGGCCACGTCGTCCATCACGCCGAGCTCGGTGGCCAGAGCCTGCAGTGCCGGCCGGTCCTCCCCCTCCCCAAGAATAAGCAGCCGGGCGCCGCGGCATCGCCGGACCCGCGCGAACGCCCGGACGAGCGTC
Organism: Gemmatimonadales bacterium; assembly: GCA_035699205.1. Classification (GTDB taxonomy): domain Bacteria; phylum Gemmatimonadota; class Gemmatimonadetes; order Gemmatimonadales; family GWC2-71-9; genus CAVVWJ01. The sequence continues at coordinate 69,918 of DASSBA010000153.1, read as the reverse complement.
GGGAAGTCCTTCTGCGGGGTGAGACGGCCGACGGCCACGATGACCGGCGGCTCTCCGGGCGCGAACCAGGGATGGTCCGGCGCCTGTCGGGCCCGGGCCATCAGCTCGGGGGTGATCACCGGGTTGTAGACGACTTCCACCCGCTCCCGGGGGAAGCCCGACGTGAGCGCGAAGTCCTCGGCGGCACCTCGGGAGACGGCGACCACCGAGGCGGCCCAGGGATAGAAGGTGCGCAGGAGAATCGGCCAGAGCCGCCGGGCAAGCGCGGTTTCTCCTGCCGACCGGGACATGGTATTGTGCTCCGTCACGATCACGGGCGTTCCCCGCCCCGCCAGCCTCGCGGCCCACAGGGCGACCAGGTTCGCGTGGCTCATCGACGAGACCACGACCCTCGGGCGCTCCCGCCGAAGATAGGCGGCGAGCGGGCCGACGGTGCGGAGCATCCGGCCGCCGCCCAGGTTGACCAGCCGGACCGCCGGGGGCAACTGATTGAGGAACGGCCCTTCGGTGGTCGTGAGCACGAGATCCACCGGAAGCCCCCGCTCGCTCATCCCCTGGGCCAGGTTCAGGACCACCCGCTCGGCCCCTCCGCCACGCACCGAGGGCACGAACAGCGCGATGGTCCCGGATTTCGCGACGGTCATGCCCAGTCGAACTCCTCGCCCAGCCACCGGAACAGCTCGCGGTTGTGGGGTTCGAAGTAGGTCATGAGCCGGGCTCGCAACTCCGCCGGCATCCCGCGGTCGTAGCTCCCGTGCTGGAACGGCTGGTACCGCTCCAGCCGGTGAGGCGGCAGTTCCAGGAAGCGATGGACCTCGGCGGTCACCGCGACGGGGTCGCGGAACAGCCGTTCGCTCTGCAGGACCAGGAGCTGCGAGCGCCGGAAATACCGGAGCCAGTGGCGGAGCTGCTCGAGGTACAGGCTCCGCCGAAGGTAGGAGTAGCGATGGTGATTGAAGCTGTAGTACGCGGGGTCGCTTCGGAGACGCTCCTCCTCGCCGGCCAGCCGCGCGCCCTCGCGCTCGATCGCGTCGGCGAAGGCGAGCGGTTCCCGACCGCCCCGGACCTCGTGCTGGTGATGCGAGAGTGCCCGGTCGACCGGATTCCGGAGCAGCGCGATGAGCTTGAGCTCGGGCAGTAGCCGGGCGGCCCGCTCGGGCACGAGCGGGTGCACCAGATAGTACGGAGAGGCATCGAGCGTCAGCGCGCCGCGGCGCAGCCGGTGCGCGTAGGGAAACCGTCCGCGGTACCAGTTCAGCCCGCGGTCGTAATGGAGGTCGAAGTAGTGGATCTCCTTGCCGAGGGGGGGCAGAACGTCGGGGTGCTGGACCAGATAATTGAAGAGCGACGTGGTGCCGCTGCGCTGCGCGCCGATGATCAGGAGCGAGGGCAGCCCGCGGAGCGGGCCGGTCAGATCCCGGTAGTCCGCGCGGAGCCGGCGCAACGGCCGCTTGACCTGCTCCATGAGCCTCGCACCGCGACCCGGACTCACGGCGCTCAATCGAGCGCCTCGCGGCCGCCCGCGCTCACTTCGGATTCACGCCGGCGAGTCCGTCGGCGCGCGCCGCACGGAGTCGGGCCACACGCCGGGACCCCTGCCGGAGGAACTCCACCGCCCGTTCCGACGCCCAGATACCGTGGGGGCCGAAGAACAGCTCCGATCCGACCCTCGACGCGACAAACGTGACGACGGCCGCGGTCAGCCCCGCCACGACGAGCGTCGGCAGCTTGCCCAGCTGAAGGAGCCGTACCCCGTGCACCGGGAGCGCCACCGTCGCGCCGAGGAGCACGGCAAAGAGGGCCCCGGGCGCCTGCACCCGGGCGAAGCGGGACCAGGACAGGCCGGTCACCCGACGGCTCAACTCGGCCATCGTCAGCCAGTTGATCCCCATCGCGATCGAGACCGCCACCGCGACGCCGGCGACACCCCAGCGCTGCCCGATGATCGCTCCCACCAGCACGAGGGCGGCGTACGCGCCCTGCAACAATGCCCGCGCGTACACCGCCCCGGCGGCCTTGGTGCAGGCGTCGCTGATCTTGCTGCTCATCCTGAACAGCAGGCTGATCGTGAACAGCCGGAACGGCAGGACGGCGGCGGTCCAGGCGGGCCCGAGAAGCACCGGGATGAACTCCGGGGCCACGACCCACAGGAACGCGCTCACTGGAAGCGCCACCAGGGCCACGATCGCCTGGGCGCGTTCGTATCCGCCGGCAAGCCGATGACGCTCGTCCTGGACCTGCGACATCACCGGGAACAGGACCCGGTTGACGATTCGGCCGAACACGGTCGCCGGCATGACCATCAGGCCGTAGGCCCGCCCGTAGACACCCAGCGCGGTCGGGCCGAGCCACCGCCCGACCACGAGATTGTCGCCCTGCTGGGAGAGCACCGAGCCGACCTGGGCCAGCGAATGGCCGAAGCCGAAGCTGAGCAGCTCTCGGCTCGCTCGCAGGTCCAGGCTCGGCCGCACGGCGTGCCGCGTGGCGAGGTACATGGCGATCGTGCGCAGCGCCACCTGGGACAGGCTGGCTCCGACCAGCGCCCATACGCCGTATCCCTGCCAGGCCATTACGACGCCCACGCAGGCATATCCCAGGACGTAGCTGCCGAGGTCCAGCGCGACGAACAGGCGAAAACGGAGCTGTCGCGTGAGGAGCGACTCGCCCACCGTGTTCAGGCCGTCCACGGGAAACAGGAACGCCACCCCCCGAAGCACGGGCTCGACGGCCGGAATGCGGTAGAACGCAGCGAGCGCCGGTGCACTGAACCAGACCGCGGCCCCGAGAACGAACCCCAGGACGCCGGAGATGGTGAAGGCCACGCGCACGTGCTTGAGGTTCAGCTCCTTGCGCTGAACGATCGCCGGCCCGACCCCGACCTGCGAGACGATCTGAGAGAGCGCGATCACGACCGCGGCCGCGCCCATCAGCCCGAAGTCCGCCGGGGTGAGCAGCCGACCCAGCGCCATCAGCACGATCAGCTGAACGACGGCCTGCACGCCCGTCCCGCTGAAGGTCCAGAGCATGCCTCCAAGCGCCCGCTGCGTGAGTCCGCGGGGCGAGTTCGGGCGTGCTTCCGCGGGCGTCACCGGATACTCCCCGCGGCCGGTGTCACGGTGGATCCGTTGCCCGCTGCGGGAGTCGGAGTCATACGGGGTGCAGCGAGCCTCGGGACGGGGAGACACCGCTCCCCGCCTCGGCGCGACGCAGGTCCGGCGGATTCATCTGGCGGCGGCGGCTTCCGCGACTCTCTGGTCCTTGTCGGACGGCTCATAGCCATAGCGCCGCAGATCCTCGCGCAACAGATCGTCCAGCACGACCTGCTGCTCGGGGGTGAGATCGTCGCGCCACCGGTTGCTCATGTCTCTGATGGACGCCGACTCGATACGCCGTTCGAAGCCGGGGGAGCGGGGCAGCTCCGCGAACTCCAGGACGCGCCGGAAGGTTTCCTGCGGCGCCTGGCAGAATTCCTCGTATCGGATTTCGAGGAAGAGCCCGGGGTCGAGCGCGCGCCGGGCGGCTTCGATCGCCCGCATCTGGATGCGCCACTCGATCCCCGCGAGGGCGACGAACGAACGGTCGTAGGCCTCCCAGGCGGCCTGGTCTTCGGGCGAGAGGAGACCCGCGCGCCAACCCTGCGGCCCCTGCCAGCCACGCCAGAAATTGACGTGCAGCAGCGAGTTGGCGACGGCGCGGCCGTCGCGAATGATGTGCACGAACCCGGCGTCCTCGAAGACCCCGTTGAGGAAGCCGATCCGCGGCCACCCGGTGATCTTGACGAGCAGACGGTCGCGCGCCCGGGTGAGCATCCGCTCGATCGCGCTCCGCAGCTGCCGCTTGACACGAGGAGTCACGTCGGCCCGGCCGAGGTCGCGGCACGGCTCGGAAAACCCATACGCGTATCGGTCCCAGAAGCTGTACGCCTCCGCGGGCCGGATCTTCTCGCCGAGCAGCGGGTGAAGCAGCGGGGTACCCGTCGCGGTAACCGCCCACCGGTTCCATGCCGGTTTGTCGGGATAGCGCTCAGCGAAGCCCGACAGCCACATGACTCGCGGATGCTGGGCGAGCAGTCGGTGGAAGACGGTCGACCCGCACCGGCCGGTGCCCACGATGATGAGCGGTCTGGTGATCTGCATCAGCGGTTCATGGCTCCCGGTTCGAGGCGCCGGCGGGGTTTGGGGATCCCGCGACCGGCGTGCACAATTCGTGCCCTCCACACACAATTGACCTGGCCGCCGGCAACGGGCAATCTACCAAAGCGCGAGCCCGGGAGGGCAGCCCTCCGTGCCCGGCTCATACCACGTCGAAATCCAGGAACTCGAACCGGCGCGCCCCAAGGTGTCGGGCGACCGGCTCGGCCAGGGCCGGGTCGCCCAGCACGCGCATGACGTACTCGAGGGGGCTTGGTCGCAGTCGTCCGGGCACGGGCAGCCCTCCCCCGACCCGCCCGCCGAAGGCGGCGTAGAGTCTCGGAGCCCACCGGGCGGGCCGGGCCAGCCCGAGGCCGGCGATCAGGTCCCCCGGCAGGCCCGTCGAGAGCACGGCATCGAGCCCCACGCCGCGATGCCGCAGCCGGACCGTGAGCGCGCCCCTGCCGGGCTCGCCGTAGGCGGCCACGCCCGGCCGCCGAGTGCGCCAGGCCAGGTGTGCCGCGTCGTGTCCCAGCGCCCTGGGCACCACGACGGCGGGGAGCGTCCCCGGGGCATGCAGGGTGAGCGACAGCCTGCCCAATGACCGAAAGCCCAGCATTCGCACGTAGGCCGGGAACGAATTCTCGTTGGCGACTCCCAACACCAGGGCCGGGCCCAGCCGCTCCAGCTCCCGGAACAGCGCCCGCGCGGTCGCCACCATCAGCCCGGGCACCCGGGCAGCCGGATGCACGGCCGTGTTCAGCGGGAAATAGGTACCCGCGAACGCGAACGGCGGCTCGGCCAGCGGCACCATCGGCTGCACCGCGTAATGGGCGATGAGTTCGCCCGTTTCCGCGTAGCCGTTGACGTAGCGGGTGACGCCCGCCGGATTCCGCAGATACTGCCACTCCAGATCGGGGGCCCACGGTCGAGCGCGGGGGAACACGCGCTCGAGCAGTCCGGCGATCTCCGGCAATGCCTCCCCGGTCGCGGCCGACAGGGGAGAGAGCCGAAGTCTCACCGGCGAGCCCCGGCGGCACCGGGGATCACGAGCACCGCACCCGCACGCGGCGAAGCACGTCGTCGATCAGGTGGAAGCCGTCCCATACGACGTCGAAGGCCAGCGCTTCGCCGATCGGCACGACCCGATCGAGTCCGCGCGCGCCGGCGGCGGCCGTGAAGCTGCGGAGGGCCTCGCCCGCGATCCCCCAGTGGGTGAGCGTCTGGTCGCGCTCGTCGATGAACGCCAGCACATCCGACAGCCGCGTGACCGTGGCGTGCCGGAACAGACCTCCGCCGCAGATGTCCTTGTCGAGGGCCGCCGGGTCGCGGACGTGGATCCCCACGAAGCCGGGGTGCTCGAGCACCACGCGCACGTCCGCCGAAGCCGCCAGGTCGAACGCGAAGTTGCGCCGGTGCACCGCGCTCGAGACCGGGGGCGCGAAGCCACGGCGCGACACCTCGGCCTGAAGGGCGCGCTCGAATTCGTGCGCGGCGGTCTCGGCTGCCTCGCGGGCGCCGATCCAGAATACCACGTGCGGCGACGAGCACGCCATCTGATCGAACCAGAACAGGTCGTTGAAGAAGCCGGACGCGACCCGCTCCCGCTCGTCGGCCGGCGCGGCGTGGTAGCGGTCGGCGTCGATCACCGCGAACGAGTACTTGCTGCCGAACACCCGCTCGCTGGCGTGCGACGGCAGCGGCAACGGCCGGATGGCGGCGACGGCATCATCGCCGCCCCAGATCACCCGGTGGGCGCACCAGGCCGACAGCGCCGCGGTGATCGCATCGTCGTGCCCGTAGGTCACGAACCGGTTCGATGCAGCCAGCTCGCCGTCCTCGGCGGCCACCGAGCAGATGACGCGCAGCAGGGCGTCGACCACGACGCTCGACTCCTGGGACAGGCGCACCACGCTGGCATTGCCGCACAGGAACGCCAGCGCCCACGAGTACACGAACAGCGTGTCCACGTTGGAGGGCGCCATGTGAAGCACCCGGCCCACGGGCACCCGCAGCACGTCCGGCTCCGCCGCGGTGCGGCGGGCGTGCTCCTCGGCCAGCCGGGCGAGCCGGGCCCGGCGCAGCCAGTACGCCACCGACACGCTGGCCGGGTCCCGTCGGAGGACGGGGTCGGCCAGCAACGCCGCCGAGAGCCGCGCCAGAGCATCCATCCGGGCCATGGAAAACGGCTCGGCGTGGACGTCGCGCGTGCCGTCAAGAAAGGCCGCCAGATCGGCTGCGTGCCCCACCGGGGCCAGCACGCGGACCCGCCCGGCCACGGTGCTCCAGGGGCGCGGCTCGCCCTTCATACCCTCGCCGCGAACGTGTCGCTGCATCCGCGCAGCTCGGCCTTCGGCGCCCGACCCAGGATCTCGAAGTACCGGCCGCCCATGCCGGTGCCCTCCGCGTCGGCGCCCCGGATCACACCCAGATCTTCGGTCAGCAGCGAATGGCCCGGGTAACTGGTCGGCAGGCAGCTCAGGACCTGAACGAGCCCCGGCTGCCCGTCGGGGACCGGCACCAGGGTCACCGGGTCGCGCACGATCACTTCGGAGTAGATGGGTGCCTGCAGGTAATGGATCGGATTCTCGAAGTACACCCCGCCGACCTGTTCGACCATGCCGTAGAAGTTGATCACCTGCTCCACGCCGGTCGCGGCCCGCACCCGGTCGCGGAACGTGGCCGGATCCACGGCCTCGTCCTGCAGCTTCTTCCAGCCTCCCGAATGCACCAGGACTCCGCCCGGCAGCTCCAGCCGGCGCCCGGCACGCTCCAGCGCGCGTACGAGATACTGCCACACCATGAAGGTGAAGCCGAACAGCAGCGTGCGCCGGCCCGCCGCGCCCTCCAGGTATGCGCGCAGCCCGTCCTCGTTCAGACTCATGTCGTCGCCCAATGCATAGAACGGGCGATGGCCGAACTGCATCATGCCCAGAATCCCCGCGCCGCGCGCCGAGTGATGGCGCCGGTCCCGGACCGCCCCGGGGTGGTCCACGATTACCATCGGCAGCCGCTCCCTGCCCAGGAAGTGCTGCGCCACCTTCACCAGCACCGCTGACTGGACCGACGCGGTCTCGGCGTCCAGGAACACCCGACTCGGCTGCTGCCCCGTGGTGCCGCTGGACGTGAGCACCTTGACCACCTCGGAATCCGGCACGCTCGACAGCGGATGCGACTTGAACAGCATCACGGGCAGGTACGGGACGTCCTCGATCCGCTCGATCCGGAGCTGGTCGGCGCCACCGAAGACGCGGTCCAGGACATTTCGATAGGTCTCGCAGCGGGCGGCGTGGTGAGCCGTGAGCTCCCGCAGCATGGGCAGCAGCCGGGCCCGCTTCTCGGCCTGGCTCAGCCCGAAGGGCGGCAGCTCCATCAATGCGCGGGCCGGGCTCGTCACGGCGCAGCCTCCACCGCCCTGTAGTCCTTCTTCCCGGTGGTGGTGAGCGGCAGCTCGGCCACGCGGTGGATCCCGATCGCGGATGGGGGCACGGCGAGAAAGCGCGCCAGGTGGGCCACGAGCAGGCCATCGCGGAGCACGCCGTCCACCACGACGTGCAGTCGCAGGCGGCCGCCGGCTTCCGTGGCGATGGCGCGCACCGGGAAGACCGACTCCAGCTCCCGCTCGACGTCTTCCAGGCTCACGCGCCGGCCGAACAGCTTGGCGAACCGCTTCAGGCGCCCGACGACGCTGAAGTAGCCATCCGCGTCCATTGTGCCGAGGTCGCCGGTGCGCAGCCGTCGGTGCTGGACGTCGCCGAGGGCCAGGTCGGCCGGGCCCTCGGCGTAGCCCAGCATCACGTTTTCGCCCTCGTACACGAGCTCCGTCGCACCGCCGCCAGCGCCCTCGGCCGGTTCAAGTCTCAACCGGCCTCCCGGAATCGGGACGCCGATCGCGCCCAGCTTCTCACCCAGTCGCTCCGGCGGCACGTAGGCGATGCGCGCGGTGGCCTCGGTCTGGCCGTACATGACCACGAGCCGGGCGCCGGCAGCGGTGGCCGCGGCGTGAAAATGCGCGATCAAGTCCCGGCGCAGCGCCCCGCCCGCCTGCGTCAGCGTCCGCAGCGACGGATGGCGCGCCGGGTCGAACCGCAGGCGGTGCAGCGTCTCATACATGTAGGGCACCCCGGCGAACGAGGTGGCTCGCTGCTCGTCCACCTCCCGCCAGAACTCCGGCCGGATGAACGAGTGCGGCGTCAGCACGACGCAGCCCCCCGCCACCAGATGCGAGTTCAAGACGGAGAGTCCGTAGCTGTAGTGCATCGGGAGACTCTGCACCGCCCGCTCCGCCGGTCCCAGTGCGAGGTAGGTGGCGATCGCGGTGGCGTTCGATTCCAGGTTGCGCGCCGTCAGGCGAACCAGCTTGGGGCTCCCGGTGGAGCCCGAAGTGGTCAGGAGCAGCGCCAGCTCCGGGTGGAGCGCCTGCTCGCCGGCAGGGTCGGCCAGCACGGCGGCGTAGCCCGGAACGGGCGAGGCGACAACCGTCCCGCCTTCGGGCAGCCGCATGGTTTCGGGGCCCAGCACGAGTGCGGGCCCGTAGGTGCGGGACAGGCGCGCCAACGGATCGGGGAGCGGCTCGGCCAGGCACACGGGCAGGCCGGCACGCAGACAGCCGAGATACAACAGCACCGCCTGGACATCCGGTCCGGGTGCCAGGAACACCAACCGGCGCTCCGGCAGGAGTCCGTGCAGGCGCGCCGCGACATCGTCCACCTGCGTCCGGAGCTCGGCGTACGTGAGGCGGACGCCCTGTGCGGGCGCGATCAGGGCCGGCTGTGCACCGGAGTGCCGCAGCGCCGCCTCGATCACGCCGTCATGCCCCCGTCGACGCCGATCACCTGGCCGGTCACGTAGCGCGACAGCCGGGAAGCCAGGAACACCGCTACGCCCGCGACGTCCTCGGGCGTTCCCACGCGGCCCATGCGGATGGCCGGCAGCCGGCGCTCCTGCCAGTCGTCCGTGACCCATCGCATCATCTCGGTGTCGATCAGGCCGGGCGCGATCGCGTTCACCCGGATGCCCTTCGGGGCGAGCTCCTTGGCGCTCGCCAGCGTGTACCCCACCACCGCCGCCTTCGATGCCGCGTAGGCCGTGAGGCCTTCGGAGCCCTGCGTACCCGCAATGGACGTCAGATTCACGACGCTCGGGAACCGCTGCGAGTCCATGATCCGCGTGGCGTACTGCGTCAGCAGCATGACCGCGAGCACGTTCACATCCAGCAGCTCGCGCATGTGGTCGGCGGACATCATGCCGATCAACCCACGCCGGAGGACTCCGGCGTTGTTCACCAGCACGTCCAGCCGGCCGTGCTCCTTCCGGACCCAGGCGATCAGCTCGCGCGCGAAGGCGGGATCGCTGATGTCCCCGCGCATCGCGCCCGCCCGGCGCGGCGGCACGTCGAGCTCGCGGGCCAGCTCGTCCACCCCCTCACCGCGGGCGGTCAGCAGTACGGTGGCCCCCTCGGCGGCGAACCCGCGCGCGATGGCCGCGCCAATGCCGCGGCTCGCGCCCGTCACCAGCGCGATCCGGCCGTCAAGCAGCATCGAAAGCGACCCCGAGTCGGCTCAGGATTTCGCGGGCCTTGGCCACCGTGCTCATTCCGATGATGTCGTCGGTGTCGAACATGACGTCGAACTCGCCCTCGAGCTCCGCCACCAGTGCCATGTGCCCGACCGAGTCCCACTCCTCGAGAGTGTTGTAGGCGAGGTCGTCGGTAACGCGCTCCCGCGGTATGCCGAGAGCGTGGCTGAAGCACTCCCGGAGCCTGTCGGCGTTCATTCGGGGATCTCCACACTGGAAGAGGAAAGAAAGATCGGGCCGGCCGCCTTCGGGCGCGACCCTTCAGGAGGTTGGCGGTTCCCGACCCGCGATCAGCTGCCGCGCGGAGTAGAACGAAAAATCCGCCAGCAATCGTTCCAGCCGCTCCTCCGTCTTGGCGAGGTTGGTGTAGTGCCGGAATCGTCTCAGCCACCCCAGTCGTTGGACGCGAGGCTGCCCCGGGTCCAGCTCCCACGGGTGGAGGTAGAACATCACCGGGCGCCCTTGCTCGTTGCACATCCGCATCAGGCGCCGCGTCACCGCATAGGGAAACAGCCGAAAATAGCCGCCGCCGCTGCACGGGACTCTTTGCCCGAACACCTCCGCGACTCCCACGGGAAGCTCGGTCAAGCCCTCGGCCAGTCGATAGGGCGCGAGTTGCACGCCCGCGAAGCCGTAGTCCGGATGGAACCCGACCGGGAAGACCGAGGAATCGTATTGCATGCCGGCTTCACGGAGGATGTCCACGGCCCAGACCGTCTTCCGCGTCAGCGAGAAGGAGGGCGCGCGGAAGCCGCGCACTTCCTGAGTCGTCGCCCTGGCCAGCACCTCGAGCGAGCGCTGCAGATCATCACGGAACTCCGCGGGCCGCATGAACGTCAGCAGCCGGTGCGAATATCCGTGCGTCGCGATCTCGTGTCCCCTGCGATCGATCTCCCGCACCAGGTCCGGAAACCGCTCGGCCACCCAGCCGAGCACGAAGAATGTCGCCTCCACACCGTGCTGTCCGAACAGCTCGAGCAGCCGCAGCGTGCTGCGTTCCACCCGGGACTCGCACCGGTCCCAGCTCTCGTACGGGATCAGCCCGCTGAGGTTGTAGACGCAGAACCAGTCCTCGACGTCCACCGACATGACGTTCTTCATCGGCCGGGCCCACTCCCCGTGCGGTTTCGTGGGTGCGATCGGGCGCGAGGCCGTGACGCGGCCCGGCCGAACATCGCGCGCACGATCGCGATGCGCGGACGCCTACATGTACCCGTCCCGCCGCAGCACCTCCAGCCCGCCGCCGCCCGCCTTGTCCTGCGCGCGCCCGGAGCGCTCCGCGACGTTGGCGAACTTGCCCGACCGCAGCTCCTCGATGATCTCGTCCACGTTGCGGGCATCGGACTCCACCGGCAGGGTGCAGGGATAGCAGCCGAGCGAGCGGTACCGCTTGCCGTCGCCCTTGTTGTAGTACAGCGAGACGGTGGGGATGTTCTCCCGCTTGATGTACTCCCAGATGTTGAGCTCCGTCCAGTCGAGCAACGGGTGGATGCGCAGGTGCGTGCCGGGCGCGAACTCGGTCTTGAACTGGTTCCAGAACTCCGGCGGCTGGTCGCCGACGTCCCAGTGCGCCTGGGCGTTGCGAGGCGAGAAGTAGCGCTCCTTCGAGCGGCTTCCCTCCTCGTCGGCACGGGCCCCCACGATGACCCCGGTGAAGGGCTCGGTGTTGCGGTCCACCTCGTACACCTTCTTGGCATGGTTCAGCCGGTAGCGCGGCCACTCGCCGCTCAGCGTGTACTTGAGCGCGTCGGTCTTGAGCGCCTTGCAGCACGCGATCCGGTCCAGGGCGCCGTCGGGATACGTGCGCTTCTCGTCGAGCGCCTGGCGGTTCTGACCGTAGATCATGGTCAGGTTCCATTCGAGCGCCAGCCGGTCCCGGTACTCGATCATCTCCGGGATCTTGAACGAGGTATCGATGTGGATCAGCGGAATGGGCACGTGGCCCAGGAACGCCTTCCGCGCCAGCCAGAGCAGGACGGTGCTGTCCTTGCCGATGGACCAGAGCATGCCCAGGTTCTTGAAGTTGGCGTACGCCTCCCGGAGGATGTGGACGCTCCGGTTTTCCAGCTCGTCGAGATGTTCCATGCCACCTGCCATCAGTCGTGCCCTCCAGATCGCTCGAGCACCCTGGCGACGCACTCGTCCACGCTCAGGGCGCGGGTATCGAGTGTGAGCTCGGGATGATCGGGCGGCTCGTACGGGTCGTCGATTCCCGTGAAGTTGCGGATGTCCCCGCGCCGCGCGCGGGCGTAGAGCCCCTTGACGTCCCGGCGCTCGCACTCCTCCAGCGGCGTCGAGACGTAGATTTCGACGAAGTGGGGGCACAGCCGCCGGATGAACTCGCGCGACTCGCGGTAGGGCGAGACGAACGAGGCCACCACGGTCACCCCGTGGGCGGCCAGCCGGCCCGCCATGTACCCCGTCCGGCGCAGGTGCTCCTCGCGCTCGGCCCGGGTGAAGCCGGTGTTCGGAAACACCTCACGCAGCGCATCACCGTCGATGTACTCCACCTCCGCCCCGCGCCGGACCAGCTCCCCGTGCACCCGGGTGGCGATGGTGCTCTTCCCTGAGCCCGAGAGCCCGGTGAACCATAACACGGGTGCCGGACTCACAGTCCGATGACGAAGCTGGTGTTGCGGAGGTCGGGTTTGTTGTACGTGAGCGGCGAGGGCCGCTCGCCGTCCCGGCCGGACTGCCGGTAGACGCAGTCCCCCGCCGCGACGTCCCACTCCATCGTGGGGCCGAGCCGGGGATAGACGTCGGCGCGTCCGTCGGCCACCCAGCAGAACTTGAGGGAGCTGCCGGCCTTGACCCGCCGGGCCACCGGAATGGTCCGGAGATACTCCTCGAGCTCCTGCGAAGGGTGGGAGAGGCTCTCGACGACCGTGAGCGGCGTCCCGGGCGCGGGGGCGGTGGAGTAGACCCGCTCGGCGGGGCCGCCCCGCTCCTCCCGCCAGGCGCCCCCGCCCTTCAGCCCCCAATAGAGCAGGTCGAGCGCCGGCGCGAGCACTACGCCGAACACCGGCTCGCCCTGCTCGATCAGGGCGACGTTCACGGTGAACTCGGCCCGGCGCTTGATGAACTCCTTGGTGCCGTCGAGGGGGTCCACCAGCCAGAACCGGTGCCAGGTGCGCCGGGTCTCGAACGAGGCCGCCTCGGCCTCCTCGGAGACGACCGGCGTGGCCGGATCGAGCCGGCGGAGCCCTTCGAGGAGGATGGCGTGCGCGGCCTCGTCCGCGAGCGTGACGGGACTGTGGTCCGCCTTCTCCCGCACCTCGGCCGGCGCCGCGCCGTCGTAGTACGTCATGGTCGCGCGACCGGCCTCGCGGGCGAGGTTGCAGACCGCCAACCGCAGCTCGCCGGTCACCATGGGCGGAAGATGATCCCCTTGTCCTGCAGGTGGGCCTTGAGGCGGTCCACCGCCTCGGGCACGGCCCCCCCCGGGAGCTGCAGGTCGCAGGCGAGATCGGTGGTGATGGTGTCGCCAGCCCAGATCGTCTCGATCCAGTCGGGCGGGACGGCGGTCTTGATGACCTCGAGGTCGTCCTGGGTGAGCTCCGCGGCCGCGACCACGAGGATGATGCCCGCATCGAGCATGAGGTTCGCCACCTCGGCCAGGCGGCGCATGTGTTCCAGCCGGTTCTCCGGCTTGCGTTCGATGTCGGCATCCACGCCGTAGAGCACGCTGCCGATGCCCAGGAAGTACACCACCTTGCCGTCCTCGAACAGCTTCCCCTCGAGCGCCTTGGCGATGCCCTTCCGGTCGCTCTCGTGCTCGCCGGTGACCAGGATGAGGGCGGCCTTCTGATTGTACTTCTCCGCCCGGTGCTCCGGCTGGATGATGCTCGGCTCCCATTTGTAGTTCCGGAGCAGCACCCGGTCCCGCACCGCGGTCTGCCGGTCGGGGAGCGCCTCGCGGACGATGCCGCCGCCCCGGATCTCGAAGTCGTCGACGATCACGAACCGGCTGGTGGACGGGACGTCCGCGGCGAGGTCGCAGGCGATCGCGCGGTCGAGCTTCAGCACGCACTCGGCTACATCGTGACGCTGGACGGCGTTGCGCTGCTGCGCCGTTTCGAGACTCGAGGCGTCCATGACCCGGAGCACTTCCTCGAGCCGGGCGGTCACCCGTGCGGTGCCCAGCTTGAGCAGGTACTCCTTCCGCTTGACCATCGGCTCCCTGCCCAGCCAGAAGAGGCTGACGCGCAGGCGGGTGGTGACCTGCGGGCGCGGCTCGGCCTCCAGCGTGGCGATCTCGCCACGGGTGATGTAGATCTGCTCCTGGAGCGTGAACCCCACGGCCCAGCCCGCCTCCGCACGGGTGTGGACCGGCCGGTTGAACGCCTCGATGCTCTTGACCCGGCTTTTCTTGCCCGAGGGGTAGAAGATCACGTCGTCGCCCACCCGCACCGTGCCCGAATCGATCGTGCCCGCGACGATGCGCCGGTCGTCACCCTGCTTGGTGAACTTGTAGACGTCCTGGACCGGCATCCGGAACCGCTGTTCGACCGGGGCCGGCTCGCTCCGGAAGGCGTCCAGCGCGTCGAGGACCGTGGGTCCCGTGTACCAGGAGAGATTGCTCGAGCGATCGGCGATGTTGTCGCCCCCGCGGCCGGATACCGGGATGAAGCACGAGGGCCGGATGCCGACCTGCTCGAGGAAGGCGCTGTACTCGCGGACGATGCGGTCATAGACCGCCTCGTCCCAGCCCACCAGGTCCATCTTGTTCACCACGACCGCCAGCTGGTGGATGCCGAGCATCGAGACCATGTAGCCGTGGCGCCGGGAGTTCTCCTGCACCCCCTCCGCCGCGTCGATCACCAGCAGCGCCGCCTCCGCCCGGGCGGCGCCGGTGATCATGTTCTTCAGGAACTCGATGTGCCCGGGCGCGTCGAGGATCAGATACGGACGCAGGCTGCTCCGGAAGAACACGCGGGCGGCGTCGATGGTGATGCCCTGAGCCTGCTCGTCCTTGAGCGCGTCGAGCAGAAACGCGTACTCGAACGGCTTGGAGTTGAGCTCGCAGTCGGCCCGGACCTGCTCGAGCTTCCCGTCGGGGAGCGAGTGGGTATCGGCCAGCAGCCGGCCGATGACCGTGCTCTTGCCGTGGTCCACGTGGCCCACGATGACGATGTTCATCCGCTGCGAACCCGGCGGAGCGGCCACGTGCGGTTCGGGAGGGGCGATGGAAGTCGACATGCTGGCGGGAAGTTCCTCCGTGAGCGTCAGCGAGAGTTCACGCGTCGCGCCGGGGCAGCGGCCGCCTCGAGCGGCCGGGCTGCCTGGCGCACCGCGCTACCTGGTCTACGGGAGTTCGGCCGGCGCCGCGGGAGGATGGCTCACTGCTCCTCGGCGGCGTAGTCGTACGGATAGTAGTAGTCGCCTTCCTTGGCGACCTGCCCGCCGGGATCGTTCAGCACGGTCCCGACCACCCGGGCGCCGACATTGGCCAGTTGCTGGCAGGCGCGCTGCGCCGCGTTCCGGTCGGTGGTGCCGGCGCGCACGACGAGCAGCACCCCGTCGGTCAGCGAGGCCACGATACCGGCATCGGCCGTGGCGAGCACCGGCGGGGTGTCGAGCACGATGATGTCGTACTGCTCCCGCAGTTCCTGCAGCAGCACCCGCATGCGGGTGCTGCTGAGCAGGTTGGCGGCGTTGGAGGGCAGCGCGCCGCAGGGTAGTACCGAGAGCCCCGCGATCGAGCTCTCCCGGATGGCGTCCGGTGACGAGACCGGATCACCGGACGGGTGAAGCGCCGTGGTCAGCAACTCCATCAACCCCGGCGAGCGCGGCATGCGGAAGAGCCCGTGCACGCGGGGCCGGCGAATGTCGCAGTCGACGAGCAGCACGCGAAGGCCATCGTACGCCAGCGTGACCGCGAGGTTGGCGGCGGTGAGCGTCTTGCCCTCCCCGGGCGCCGCGCTGGTGACCACCAGGGTCTTCAGCGCCTCCCCCCCGTCCGACCAGATCAGGCTCGTCCGCAGATTGCGGAAGGCTTCGATGCCGATGGAGAAGGTCTGGCCGCCCGACATGAGCGCCCCGGTGTCCGAGCGGACGGGCTTGGGGGACCCGAGCAGGGCCCGCAGCCGCGAGCGTCCGTTGGACGAGCCGCCGGTGATTCTCGGGATGACGGCCAGGCCGGGCACGTGCAGCACCGCCTCGAGATCCTCCGGCCGGCGGATCGAGGTATTGAGCGCCTCGAGCACGTAGGCGAGGATCAGGCCGAGGATCAGCCCCAGCACGAGACCCAGGGCCAGCTTCACCGCCGAGGCGCTCAGGAGCGGCGCGTAGGGCACGTCCGCCAGATCGACCACGTCCACATCGCCGGCCTCGACTTCCTCCGCCATGCGGGCCTTCTGAAAGTCCTTGCGAAGCTCGTCGCCCATGCTGGCCAGCGCATCCGCCCGGCGGCTCAGCCGCATCTCCTCCTCGGCCATGGCGGGGAGGACTTCCATGGACGCGCCGGTCTTGCGGCGGAGCGTGCCCAGGGACGCGATCCGGGCGTCGATCGACTTCACGTGTCCACTCACGGCCCCGACGAGCTTGTCCTGGGTGGATTTCGCCAGCGCCTTCAGCTGAATCACGTCCGGGTTGGTGGGCGCAGCCTTCCAGGGTCCGGTCGTCATCGAGTCGAGGCGGTCCTGGTAATCGAGGAGCTGATGGTAGAGGCTGCCGACCGCCGGATTGTCGGTCATCGCCGGGGACGTGGCCAGGGTCCGGAGCGCCTCCGCGCGGGCGGCGTCGTCGCCCGACTTGAGCTGCTGCTGCAGGGCACCGAAGGTCTCGCGGTCGGCCTCGAGCTCGGCCGAGCGGGTATCGAGCGCGAGCACGGCCGACTGCTCCGCCGCGAGCTTGTCATGGCTGCTGGCCAGCTGCTGGCGGCTGCGGAAGGAGCTGAGCTCGGCCTGCGCCCGCTCGAGCATGCTGTCCGTCTGGGCGAGCTGCTCGGCGAGGAATTCGCGGCGGCGCCGTGAACGCTCGCGCGCCCACTGAACGTTGAGCGACTGGAAGGCCTGCACCGTCGCGTTGACGATGCGCTGAGCGGCGGCGGGCTCGCTCGAGAAATACGCGACGTCGATGACGTCGGTCATTTCCCGACGGGTCACCAGCAGGCCCCCCAGGAGTCCATCGATCGCCTGCTCCTGGCCGATGATGCCCAGGGTGGCGGCATCGACCGCGGGACGGGCGCGCACGGCAAACTGCACCACGCCGAGGTTGATGAGCGGCCCATACGGCGCGGTCACCGTCCGGTCGGCCCGACGCGCCTCGACGGTGTTCTGGTGGAAGACGAGCTGCACGGAGTCGCCGGCGGCCCGGGGATCCACGTGCACCTGGGCGAGACTCGAGACCGGAAACTCGGGGGTCCGACTCTGGAGCTGCAGGCCCAGCGTATCCACGACCACCCGGGCGACGGTCCGGCTCTTCAGGAGCTCGATGATGGACAGGAGCGGGTCGGCGGTCTTCCCCAGCCCGGGCGCCTCCTCTTCGTCCCCGGTGAGGGTCTGCCGCTCGCCCGCCAGCCTGAGCATCGCCGCCGCCCGATACGTCGCCGGCGAGCGCGAGGCCAGAAACAGCCCGATGCTCGCGCCGATCAGCGTCATCGCCAGGATCAACTGGTAGCGCCGGCGCAGGACGGTCAGGATCTGGCGGAAGGAGACGGAGTCCTCGGCCGGGGCCGACTCGATCGGCCGCATCGGAGGCTCGGTGCTGCCGGCGAGCAGCCGATGGTTGGGCGTCGGATTCGGCATGGTCACTACCTTCGGCTCACGCGGTCGATGAGCAGGCCGAGGGAGGCGATCGAGCCGATGACCACCAGCGCGGGCTGGAGAACGTCCCTGAAGAACGACTTCCGGCGATCGACGATGATCTGATCCCCCGAGCGCACCGGCAGCGTGGCACTCGTGCTGTTGGGGTCGGAAAGGTTGACCGTGACCTGGTCCTGCTGTCCGCCGGGCTCGAAACGGAGCACGCGGACGCGGTTGCGGGCGCCGTCCTCGGTCGTGCCCCCGGCCCGCGCCACGGCCTCGCCGATGGTAGTCTCCGGGCGCGTGGCGAACACCTGCGGCCGGGTCACCTCACCAGACACGGACACCCGGATGAGCGGTTCCAGCACGAACTGGGGGTTCTCCTCGAAGCGGGAAAGAAAGGCCCGGAGATTGGCCTCGGCGGTGGCGAACGGAATGCCGCCGACCTTGACCGCGCGAAACAGGGGATGGGTGATGGTGTTGTCCGGAGCCACCACGAAATCTCCGCTGAACTCGGGCTTCCGCCACACCACGACCCGGACCGAGTCTCCAGGCGTCAGCACCCACTGCTCCGCTTGCCCACGAGGCTGCTGCTGAGCGACGGCCGGAGACCAATGCAGGACACACGCGACCAGCAGCGGAACGGGAGCCAGAACTCGCATACACCTCGAGGCGTGATGAAGGTGGAAGCGAGGAATCCAGATCCTCGCCGAAATCCCGGAACCTCGGAGCACGATCCATGCCCCGAGCGGGCCACTCACTCGCCCGGGTGGCCGAGTAAGACAATTTACCATAGTAAGATCCGAACGGCACCTCGGATCGCGGTCGCGGCGCGCCCCGATGGCGCGCGCCGGCGGTTCGCCGGCGCCGTGAGGGGGCCTGGAGTTGGAAGCTGACGATGCAACACTGTGGCACGGCCGACACACCGCGAATGCGAAGCGACCGGAAGGGGGGAACCCCTCCCGGTCGCCGGGTCGCCGGTCTGCCTAGTGCCTTCGGCAGGGTCTCGACGGCAATGTCGACAGCCGGTCGCCGATCTGCTTGAATGCCCTCTGATTATCGGCGTTGGCCATGAATGAGTCGTCATACTCCCACATCAACAGCCCCCCACATCCCGCGGGGCCGAGCGCCAGGCCATACTCGGCAATCTGGGCGGCGGTCATACGGCAGTTGGGGCTCAGCAGCCCGCGACCGCCGGTTCCCGCGCAGTCCCACGTCCCGTCCCTGTCCTGGGTGCCGCCGTTGAGAAGGTTCATGCTGAACATGATCTCGTGACCGTCGCGCCGGGCCATGGCAAGACCACCATCCCGCCAGTTGGTGACACTGCCGATCCGCGTAGAATACTGTGAGGTGACGAAGTCGCAGACCCGGTAGGACTTGGTCGGCTCGAAGACGTCCCAGCGGTGTCCCACCCCGGCCGGGAGTGTGGGGAAGAGGGCCTTGAAGTCGCCGCACAGCGAGTCCACCCGGGCCTTGGTCATCGTGCCCGGGGGTCCCCACGTGTTGCCGTCGCCGGCGCCCGAGACGTTCGGCTCGTCCATCACACTCGCGCCGATGATCGTCCCATCGGCCACACCCGCGGCGATGGCCTGCCGGATGCTCGTGGTGTTGAAGGTCTGGAGCTTGGCCTCCCACTTGTCGCGGTCGAACTGGTACACCCCGTCGATCGTGCTCAGGTAGTTCTCGTGCTTGCCGCCGGTCAGGGCGAGGATCAGGTGAATGCCGCGCGCGCGGGCCGCCTCGATTCGGGTGACGACGTTCGAAGCGTTGTAGCTGTCCTGCCCCAGGGTGGCGAACGCGGCGTCCGGATTGGTGAGCCCCGCGGTGTTGAACAGGCCGAAGGGGCCAAAGGCCAGGGTCGAGCCCGTGAGCGCAGGCGTCGGGGCCGCGGCGACCGCCTTCACGAGGACCGTGGCCGAATCCGCAATGGCGTCCACCGCGGCCGTGACACGGAACGTTCCCGACGCCTGGCCGGCCGTGTACAGCCCGGTGCTGCTTATGGTACCACCGGTCGCGCTGAACTTGACGGCGACGGCGACGCTGTCGCCCGCGGAGTTGCGTCCGTAGGCGCCGAACCGCTGTGAGGCGCCCGCCTCGAGCGACGTGCTGGCCGGGTACATCACGAGCTGCGTGAGGGTTGGCGCCGGCTGGTTGATGCGGACAATGGCAGTATCGGCAAACGTGCCCCCCGTAGTGGTGGCGATGACGCGGTAACTGCCGGTGGCCGAATCCGCCGTGTAGTCACCGGCCGCATCCACGTCGCCGCCGGTGGCCGACCAGTTCACGCCGACGCTCACCGTCGAGCCGTTCTTTCGATAGCCGATCACGCCGAAGGTCCGGGTGGCGCCCGGATTCAGCGTGGTGGAATCGGGGGTGACTTCGATTCGTGCCAGATTCGTCGGCGGCGAGACCACCGTCACGACGGACGTGTCGATCTGGTTCAGCCCGCGGCCGCGCCCGATCACTTTGAACGTGCCGGAGGTGGTCGAGAGGAAGCTGCCATCGGGATTGATGGTGCCGCCGGTCGCGTGCCACGCAACCGGAAGCGGGGTGCGGTCGCCCCTCGATGTGCGCGTCTGGCCCCAGAATCGCACGCGCTGATTGGTCTCGATCACTACCGAGCGGGGCAACACCTGGAGGGCTATGGGGGACGTCGCAGGGGCGGAAGAGCCGGCATCGGGCGCCGTGGTCTCTCCCGCGCACGCTGCCAACAACACGAGGGTGGTGAGCACGCTGAAGTGTCGCGAGACCGCCAGTCTGCGCGCAAGCTTGAAGGTGTACGTCATTGCTCCGGCCCTTTCGTCACTGGATCTGCGGTGACGCCCAACCGTTCCCCAGCTCCGCCGCCACCCTTGGGCAGTTGGTATCTAGGGAATTCCGGGACCCGGTGCAATGCGCAATAATCGAACGTTTGCTTGTCGGATTACATCGGATGGATTTTGTATCATGTTGATGTTTATGCAATTACGACTGTCAAGCCGCCAGCCCCAAATGTCGGTGCCGTACATTTTCTGACATCGGACAGTCCCGTTACACTGCTTGGGGCCGTCCCGGTCCGGGGGCTGGGCAGCCCGTGGTATTATTCTCGCCGGTCGAGCCCCGGCTGCTCCCGAATCCGACGGAGTCCGTGGCCCCGACCAGTGGAGGTGGATGACGTGAGGATCTGCTACGTCGTAACGCGCGCGGACCCCATCGGGGGCGCCCAGATCCACGTGCGGGATCTCGCCGTCTCGGTTCGCGCGGGAGACCATTCGGCCACCGTGCTCACCGGTGGCGACGGGCCCTTCGTCGATCAGTTGCGCGAGCAGGGAGTGCCGACAAGGGTCCTGCGGCACCTCACCGTCCCGATCGCGCCGATAGGTGATCTGCTGGCATTGCGGGAGATTCATGCGGTGGTTGCGGAGTCGCGCCCCGACCTGATCCACGCGCATTCCGCGAAGGCGGGCATCCTGGCCCGCCTGGTCGGCCGGGCGCTGCGCATCCCCGTGGTGTATACGGCCCACGGCTGGACCTTCACGCCCGGCATCCCGGCATGGCAGGCCGCGGTGTACCGTCGCCTCGAGCGCTCGGTCGCACCGCTCGCCGGCAAGATCATCACCGTATCGGAGTTCGACCGCCAGCTCGCACTGGATGCCCGAATCGCCGGCCCGGATCGTCTGATCACGGTGCACAACGGCATCGCCGACGTATCCCCGGATCTGCGGGCCGTTCCGAGCCGCACGCCGCCCCGGCTCGTGATGGTTGCTCGCTTCGGTGCCCAGAAGGATCATCCGACGCTGCTTCGGGCACTCGCGGGCCTCCAGGACCAGCCCTGGGAGCTGGACCTCATCGGGGATGGGCCGCTCGTCGGTCAGATGAAGGCGCTGGCGGGCTCACTCGGGCTCGCATCCCGCGTGCGCCTCCTGGGGCAGCGGATGGATGTGGGGCAGCTTCTGGCCGAGGCACAAGTGGCCCTGCTGGCGACCAACTGGGAAGGATTTCCGTTGAGCATCCTCGAGGCGATGCGGGCGGGCTTGCCGGTGGTGGCTTCGTCGGTCGGCGGAGTGTCGGAGGCCATTCAGGAGGGCGAAACCGGCTATCTCGTGCCCCGCCGGGACGCGGAATCGCTCCGCGACCGCCTGGGGCGCCTGCTCGCGGATCCCGCGCTGCGGGCCCGATTGGGAGCCAACGGCCGCACCCGCTACGAAGAGCTCTTCACCCTGGGCCACAGCGTGGCGAAAACGCTGGCGGTTTACCACGACGTGCTGGCCGCCACCAGGCGACCCGAGGCGGCCGCGCTCGACTACCGGGGCGCGAGCGCCGGCTGAGGCTCAGATCTCCCAGTTCGACAGCACGATCCCTTCCCGGGCGCTCGGCGGAAACCCCTGCAGGAGCATCCGCAGGTCGGTCCAGTGCACCCGATACCCCGCCGCGATGAGGCGGAGGTAGGCCTCCGCGTACTCGGTCTGGCAGCGGATCGCGATCCGGCCGACCCGCTCCCCTGCGGCCGCGCCGTGCAGTGCATCGAGCAGGCGCTCGAAGCCGGCGGCATCCCGGGCGACGAGCTTGAGCACCCGTACCTCGTCCTTGCCCCGGCCCGCCGCGAGGGGCGTCGAGTGCCAGAGAGCGAACCCGAGGAGTTCGCCGCCGTCGCGCACCAGCGTGGTGTCGCCGATACCGAGGTCGCGGGTGAGGGTGATCTCGCGCGAGAAATCCACGCCAGGCGCGAGCTCGTGCGTCAGCCGCCGGCACTCCTCCAGCCGCCGCGAGAGCTGATGGCCGGCGGCGGACAGAAGCTCGGGCGCACCGGCCAACCGGCGCGGCACATCGTGCACCAGCGTCACCGTGAGCCGGCCGGGCACGAGGCCGAGCCGGCTGTAGAAGCCGATGTTTTCGACCGTGCGGGGCATCGTCTCCAGGCCGATCGTGCCGGCGCCCTGGCCCTTGAGCCAGTCGATGCCGATCCGCACCATCGTGGAGCCGAGCCCCTCGCCCTGCCGGTCGGGGCGGACGGCGAGCGGGCCCATCCAGCCCTCGGTGCCGGAACGATGGACCATGTTGAATGCCACGAGCCGCCCCTCCGCGTCCCGCCAGATCATCGCGCCGTCGCCCGCGTCCTCCAGGGCGTAGCGCCACACGAGGGTGTTGAGGTGCGGCACCCGCACGCCGACGAGACCGTCCCGGCCGTAGCGGTCGGTGAACGCGTCCGCGAACACCCGATTGAGCGGCTCGATATCCCGGAGGGTCGGCCGCTCGGGGCCGCGCAGACTGCGGTCAGGCCGCCACATCGTGGCCTCCCGCTGGCTCGTCGCTCACCATAGCCACGCCCCGCGCCAGATCGTAGCCCACGCGCACCACGCGATCGAAGCCCTCGCGCACCGAGTCGATGTGGGTGATGAGGATGACCTGCGGGAACCGGTCGGCCAGGCTCCTCAGCAGATCCACCACGGCGGCGCGGCGGTCCTCGTCCAGCGAGCCGAAGATCTCGTCCAGGATGAGGAGCGAGAGCGGCTGCCCCGCCCGCTCGGCGATCATCTGGCTGATGGCCAGCCGGAGCGCGAGGTTGGCAACGTCCTCCTCGCCGCCGGAGATGACCGCCTTCGGGTCGCCGTCATCGAGGAGCGTGGCACCGTAGTCCTCGTCGAGCTCCAGGTCCGTGTACCGGCCGTTGGTCAGGTCGCGCAGGAACCCGGAGGCGAGCTCCGACAGGTCCGGGCGGAGCGTCGCGTTCAGATCAGTCCGGAGATCGGTGAGGGCGCGGTCGAGCTCCTGATGCAGGGCGAGCTCGGCGCCGGCGGCCTTCGCTTCCCGCTCGCGCTCCGCCCGTTCGGCCCGGCGCCGCGCCGCGGCGGCCACCGCCTCCGCCGCCGCCGCCGACTCGCCCCGGGCGCGCACGAGCGCGAGCTCGGCCTCCCCACGCGCCCGCTCGGCCGCCGCCGCCGCATCGCGGGCCTCGTGGTAGACCTGCTCGGTATACCCGAGCTCGCCGAGACGGGCCGCGAACTCCGCGTCCCGTCCCGCCGCGACGGCGCGCTCGGCCTCCGCGGCCGCGAGCTCGGCCGACACGCCGGCGCCCCGGTCGGCCACCGCGCGCAGCCGCTCGGCCTGGAGCGCGAGCGGCTCGAGCTCGCGGATGCCGGCCGCGACCGCCCGGTGGCGACCCTGATCGTAGGCGCCGCGCAGCCGCTCGAGTGCCGCTTCCAGCTCCTGGAGCCGGGGAAGCAGCCGCTGGCGCTCGCCCTCGAGCACCCCGCCCTCCTGTGCCTGCGCGTCGAGCCGGCCCAGCTCGCTCATTGCCGCCGCGAGCTCCGCCTCGAGCGCGAGCCGCAGGCGGTCCGCTTCGTCGAGCTCCTTCGGCTCGATCTGGAGCTGCTCGATGCGCTGCTTGTAAAAATTGCCGTTGGCGACGACCTCCCCCATCTGGCGGTCGAGCAGCTCGAGCACCTTGGCGTATTCGGTCCCGAGCGGCCGCGCGCAGGTGGGACACTGCCCCTCGGGGCCCGCCTCCACGATGCGCTGGCGCTGCTCCTTCAGCTCCTGGTACTGGTCGAGCAGCCCCTGGCGTTTGGTCCTGGCATCCTGCGCGTCGCGCACCCAGGCGGAGCGCAGCGTCTCGCCGTCCAGGGTCACGGTCGTGATCGAGGCGCGCAGGTCATTGACCCGCACGCGCGCGCCCTCGAGCCGGGGCGCTTCGGGGAGCCGGGCCAGCCGCCCCTCCAGCGAGCCCAGGTGGCGGCGCACGTCCTCGAGCTGTGCCAGCACGCCCTGACGCTGCGCGTGGGCCTCCGCCTGCCGCTCCAGCGCGCCGGCCTCCTCACGGAGTGCCTGGAGCGGCGCGAGCCGCCGTCCCACCTCCTCGAGCTTCCGTTCGGCGCCGGCGGCCTCCTCCGCCTGGCTCCGCAGCCGTGCCGCGCGTTCCGTGGCCGCGGCCAACTGGTGCTGAGCCAGCCGGAGCTCGCCCTCGAGGGCGCGCGCCGTGTCGCGGAGCTGTTGGAGCTGTTCCCAGCGGGGGCGCACCTCGCCCAGCCGCCGCTCGGCGACGGAAGCCGCGTCCGCCGCCGCCGATTCCGCGGCTCCGGCGGCGGCCACGCGCTCGCGCGCGCGGGTCTCGGCGGCCTCGATCTCCGCCAGGTCGCCGAGCCCGGCCCGGAGGGCATCGTGGCGCGCGCGCAGGGCGGATCGGCGCTCCTTCAGGCGGTCCTGCGCCGCCCGGATGCGCTCGTAGCCGAGCACACGGGAAAGGAATTGCGCGCGCTCGGGCGCCGACATGGCGGCCATGACGGCGAGCTCCTTCTGCCCCGTAAAGTACGTATTGAAGAACTCGTCGCGCGTCATGCCGAGCAGGCGGGTGACCCGCTCGGTCACGGCGCCGATGGAGTTCGCGATCGGCGCCGGGTCGCCGTCCTGGTAGAGCTCGGCGTTGTTGAGCGTCCGCAGAATGCGGTACTGATGCGCCCCGAGGCTGAACTCCAGCTCGACCTCCACCCGCGAGCGCGGCGGCGCTCCGCGTCGCCGGATCGTATCACGGCTGCCGCGCGCGGCGGGCATGCCGTACATCGCCCAGGCGATCGCCTCGAGCAGCGTGGTCTTCCCGGCACCATTCGGCCCGATGATGCCCGTCAGCCCCGCGCCGAGCTCGAGGTCGGTGTTCTCGTGCTGGCGGAAATTGCAGAGGCGGAGCCGGTTGATCTGCATCAGGTGCCCGCCAGGTCGCGTTCGACGCCGTCGATGAGCGTCTCGCCCAGACGGACGAACGCCTCCCGGTCGAGCTCGGCCGGCAGGGGTCGACGCTCGAGGTACGCGCGCACCAGCTCCGGAAGCGTCTGCCTCCGCCCGGGCGCGCCCATGCCCACGGTGCGGTGGATGTCCGGCCGGCGCAAGTCGAGGTGGAAGTGGAGGGCCGCCGACTTGAGGGCGCGGATGGCCGAGTGGTCGAGCTCCCGGCCCACGTGGCGGGGAATATTCCACACCCGGAGCCGGACGATCTTGTCGTGGACACCGCCCGGGATGGCACCCGCCCGCCCGGCGATGAGGCCGTCGACCGCCGCCGGGGAGAGCCCCTCGGCTTCGATCGGCTCGAGGTCCAGGATCGGCCGGACGAGCGGGATCGACCGGCGCTCCGTGGTGCCGCGTTCGAGATCCGCCAGCAGCCACCCCTTGCCGGGCGATCCGTGCTCCGCCTCCTCCACCAGCTCACCCCAGAGGTTGGGGCTCACGTACTCCAGCGAGCCGGCGTACCAGACCCGCGGCACCACCTCGTGCTGGACGTGGTAGTGGCCCAGGGCCACGTAGCTCCACTCCGCGGGCGCCATCTCCTCCAGCCCGAGGAGCGCGCCACCATACTCGGCCGCGCTTCGGTCCGCGGGGAAGACGCCCTCGACCTCGCCGTGGAGCACCATCACCCGATGCCGTTCACCACCCTCGGGCCGGAGCGACGGACGCGCACCGCTCACGAGCGCCTGGTGCGGCACCGCCAGCACGGCCAGATCGAGTGCCGGGTAGACCAGCCGCCGCGCCTCGTCCACGGCGACGTCCACCCCCAGCTCCTCGAACAGGCGGAGGATGGAGCCGGTCTCGGTGGACCGGGGGGTGTCGTGATTGCCCGCGATGAGCACGATCGGCGCTCCCGGGAGCGCCTCGCGCAGGCGCTGGAACTGCCGGAAGGCGAAGACGATGGCCGCGTTGGTGGGGCGGACCGAGTGGAACAGGTCGCCGGCCACGACGACCGCGTCCGGGCGCGCTTCCAGCACGCCGTCCACCGCCGCGCGGAACGCCTGGGCGACATCGGCTTCGCGCTGATTGATGCCGCTGGCGGTCTGCCGGTGGTACTGCCGGATGCCAAGATGCGGGTCGGCGATGTGGGCCAGTTTCACGGCTGGAGAATGGAGCTAAAGGACCGGAATTGCAAGGAGTTAACTGCCCTCAGCCGGGCAGCCGGACGGGGTTCGGCGCCCGGCGGCTTGCCCCTGCCGCGGAGAACAGAGTACGTTGGTGCCGTGACCGATCACGAAACCTCGCGGGCGTCGACGACCGAAGGGCTGCCGGTCTCCCCTTCCCTCGGACCGACGCTCCAGTCGATGCGGGTCCCCCGCCAGGACGAGGGCGACCGCCACCGGATCATCGTCATCAGCGCCATCGCGATCGCCATCGCGTTCTTCGCCGCGCTCGCGGCGGAAGCGCTCATCGCGCTCATCGGGCTGATCACCAATCTCGGATTCTACGGCCGGTTCTCGTTTGCCTTCACCTCCCCGAGAGACAATGCCCTCGGGGCCGCCGTGATCGTGATCCCGGTGCTGGGGGCGCTGGTCGTGGGCGTCATGGCCCGATACGGCTCGCCCGCCATCCGGGGCCACGGCATTCCGGAGGCAATGGAGCGGGTGCTCTACAATCAGTCCCGGATTTCGGCCAGGGTCACCCTGCTCAAGCCGCTCTCGGCCGCGATCTCGATCGGCACCGGCGGCCCGTTCGGCGCCGAGGGTCCCATCATCGCGACCGGCGGGGCGCTGGGCTCCCTGATCGGCCAGTTTCTGGAGATCACGGCGGACGAGCGCAAGGTGCTGCTGGCCGCGGGAGCCGCCGCCGGCATGGCGGCCACGTTCGGAAGTCCGGTCTCGGCGATCCTGCTGGCCATCGAGCTGCTGGTGTTCGAGTATCGGCCCCGGTCGCTGATCCCGATCGCGCTGGCCAGCACCGTCGCGGCGGCGGTGCGGATGAGCTTTCACGGCTCCGCGCCCATTTTCCAGATGCCCGATCTGGCCCGCCCCTCGGGCACCGCGCTCGCCTCGTACGTCCTGCTCGGCGCGATCGTCGGGCTCGCCTCGGTCTACATCACCCGCGCCGTCTACGCCATCGAGGACGCCTTCGAGCGGCTGCCGATCCACTGGATGTGGTGGCCGGCCCTGGGGGCGGTGGTCGTCGGGATCGTCGGCTTCTTCGACCCCCGGACGCTGGGTGTGGGGTACGACAACATCGAGCAGATCCTCTCGGGCTCGGTGATCGGCTACACGTTGATGGGGCTGGTCGTGCTCAAGCTGGTGTCCTGGTCGGTGGCGCTGGGGAGCGGCACCTCGGGCGGCACGCTCGCGCCGCTCTTCACCATCGGGGGCGGCCTCGGCTCCATGCTCGGGGCCGCGGGCATGCTGGTGTTTCCCGGCTTCCAGTTCGACATCCGGGTCGCCGGGCTGGTGGGCATGGCCGCGATGTTCTCCGGTGCCTCTCACGCGCTGCTCACCTCGATCATCTTCGCCTTCGAGACGACCCGGCAGCCGCTGGGGCTGCTCCCCCTGCTTGGCGGCTGCAGCGCCGCCTACCTGGTGTCGATCCTCCTCATGCGGCACTCCATCATGACCGAGCGGTTGGCGCGCCGGGGCACCCCGGTCCCGACCGAGTATACGGTGGACTACCTGGACCAGCTGCAGGTGCGGGACTACGCCTCGGCCGACGTGGTGACGATCCAGGCGGACGAGACTCTCGAGTCGGCACTGGAACGGGTATCCGGCGCGGTGGCCGGCAAGACGCACAACGGTTTTCCAGTCGTCAACCCGGACGGCACGCTGGTCGGGGTCGTGACCCGCCGGGACCTGGACGACCCCAAGGCGCCGCGCCACCTGAGGGTGGGGGCCGTTCTCAAGCGTCCGCCCGTCGTCATCTACCCGGACAACACACTGCGGGACGCCGCCGATCACATGGTCCACGAGAAAGTCGGCCGCCTGCCGGTGATCCACCGCGCGGGCCCGCCGAAAGTGATCGGGATCATCACCCGAAGCGATCTGCTCGAAGCTCACCAGTCCCGGCTGGAGGATTCCGCGCTGGCGGAACGGAGCATCCTGATGCCGTGGCAGGACGCGCCCGTGACCAAGACCCCGAGCTGACCATGCCCGCAGCGCCGGAGCGGCGCGCCACCCGCCGGGGCAAGGACCGCCTGGGCGACTTCACCGCGGACGCCCGCCTGCTGATTCTCACGCCGATGGCCGCCGTGGTCGGCATTCTCGGCGCGCTGGTGGCCTTCGTGCTGGTCTGGCTCATCGGCTCCATCACCAACCTCGTCTACTATCACCGTCTGGACTCCGCGCTGGTGTCGCCGGCCACCAATCAGCTCGGGGTGGCGGCGGTGCTGGTGCCCGTGGTCGGCGGTCTGATCGTCGGCCTCATGGCGCGCTACGGTTCCGAACGCATCCGGGGCCACGGGATCCCCGAGGCGATGGAGGCGATTCTCATCGGCCGCAGCCGGATGAGCGCGAAGGTCGCCGTCCTCAAGCCGATCTCTTCGGCAATCTCGATCGGCACCGGCGGCCCGTTCGGCGCCGAGGGTCCGATCATCATGACCGGCGGCGCACTCGGATCGCTGTTCGCCCAGGCGTTCCATCTTTCCGCGGCCGAGCGGAAGACGCTGCTCGTCGCCGGTGCCGCCGCGGGAATGGCCGCCATCTTCGCGACGCCGCTCGCGGCGGTCCTCCTCGCGGTCGAGCTGCTCCTGTTCGAGTGGAAGCCCCGCAGCTTCATCCCGGTGGCGGCGGCCGCCGCCGTGGCCGCGGCGCTCCGGGTCCCGTTGCTGGGGCAAGGACCGATCTTCGCGGTGCCTCCGCACCCCGCGCTTCCGTGGCCGGAGCTGCTCATCTCGCTCGGCGTCGGCGTGGCGGCGGGATTCGGCTCGGGGTTCTTGACCTGGCTGGTATACACCTGCGAGGACGGCTTCACCAAGCTCCCGTTCCATTACATGTGGTGGCCGGTGATCGGAGGACTGGTCGTCGGACTGGGCGGGCTGCTCTATCCGCGCACGCTCGGCGTCGGCTACGATACGATCGCCGACCTGCTCAACGGCCGCCTGGTCGGCAGCTCCCTGTTCGGGCTGATGCTGACGAAGGCCGTGATCTGGGCCGTAGCGCTGGGGTCGGGTACCTCCGGGGGCGTGCTCGCGCCGCTGCTCATCATGGGCGGGGCGCTCGGCGCGCTCGAGGCCCACTGGATCCGGCTGGGCGATCCGGCGCTCTGGGCGATGATCAGCATGGCGGCGGTCATGGGCGGCACGATGCGCTCCCCGCTCACGGCCGTCGCCTTCATGCTGGAGCTGACCGACGACATCCTGGTGCTGCCCGGGCTGCTGGTCGCCTGCGCCGCCGCCCACATGGTCACCGTGTTGATCATGCGGCGCTCGATTCTCACCGAGAAGGTGGCCCGGCGGGGCTATCACGTCATGCGGGAGTACATCGTGAACCCGCTCGCCCGGGTCCGGGTGGAAGATGTGATGGAGCGCGACGTGCCGACGATTCCCGCGGACATGCAGGTCGATCGGGTGCTCCGGATGCTGACCGCCCACGATCCGGTCCTGGGCCGGCGCCAGGCGTGGCCGCTGGTGGACGCGGAGGGTGCGCTTGTCGGCCTCGTCACCCGGGGCGACCTGCTCCAGATCCTGGAGGGCGCGGAGGATGGGGCGCACACCGTGCTGCAGGCGGGCACCTCCTCGCCGGCCGTGACCTATCCCGATGAGATGCTGGAGGAGGCGGTGGACAAGATGGTGCGCCGGGGAGTCGGCCGGCTGCCGGTGGTGGCACGCGACGACCCCCGCAAGCTGATCGGATATCTCGGCCGGACCGGCATCGCGATGGCCTGGCAGCAACTGCTGGAGGAGGAGCAGGTGCGCGAGGCCGGCTGGCTCTCGCACCGCACCCGCCGTCTCAGGCTCAAGGTCAAGCGAGTGCTCGGGCGCCGGACGGACCGCCCCCCGGTCTAGCCCTTCCGCGCCTGCCGCCGCTCGGGCACCCGGCGCGCGAGGGCCGCGGCTGATCCGCCGGCGGGTTCTCGAACGATTGCGCCGATGCCCGCGGTCCCGGTATCCTGCGGTGTCGGATCAAGCTCGCGTGAATCAGCCATCCAGGATCGTCTGGCGCTCGCGCCGGCAGCGGCGGCGTCTCGTCATGTCCCCAACAGGAGAACCGGTTCCGTGCCCGCTGCCCGCCACGCCACCGAACAACTGTCACTGGAGGCCGCCTTCGAACGGCTGCCCATGTCCGAGGCATATGTCAGAAAGATCCTGGCCAGATTGGAGACCATCCGACCACTCCCTCCGGACTCCACCACGATCCTGGACGTCGGCGCCGCCCAGGGCCGATTCGTCATCGGCTGCCGGCGTCTGGGTTATCGCGCCATGGGCATCGAGCCGTGGGCGCCCGCGCGTGAGAAGGCGCCCCAGCTTGCGGCCCTCGCCGGGCTCGAGATCGAGGTCCTTCCCGGCAGCGCGGAGGCCACCGGGCTCCCCTCGGAGCAGTTCGACGTCGTGATCTGCTCCAGCGTGATGGAGCACGTCACCGACGCGCAGGCCGCGTTCCACGAGATGTACCGGATTCTCAAGCCGGGGGGGATCTTCTGGTTCTGCACCGCGAGCAGCCGTTCGCCACGGCAGAAGGAAATCAACGGCTTTCCGATGTTCGGCTGGTACCCTGACGCCTTGAAGCGACGCGTCATGGCCTGGACGAAGCAGCACAAGCCCCACCTCATCGGCCACACCGACGCGCCCGCGATCAACTGGTTCACCCCGGGCAAGGCCCGGCGAATGCTTCGCGAAGCCGGCTTTCGCCATGCCATCTACGATCGCTGGGATCTGCGCCAGCCGTTCGAAGGAGGTGGCGCCTATCGGCTGGCCTTGCGAGTCATCCAGCTCGGGCCCCCGACGAAATTCGTGGCCGACGTGCTGGTTCCCGGATGCACCTACGCCACACTCAAGTGAGCGCTCAGCGCTTCAGCGCCAATGGCTCAGATCGCGGTCCAGAATGAGCGCAAGTCTGGCGACCTCCTCGCGAAAGGTGTCCACCAGCTCCGCCCGGAGCTCGGGTGACAGCGGCGGACGCCGCGCCTTGACGGTGTTGAGTTCGAGCAGCTTTCGGGTCAGGGTGCTCATCCGCTGCGGCCCCACGGTACGCTTGAGCCGGCGGTACGCATGGCGCAGCCGGGGCGGCGGTTTGCGCATGAAGTCCCGCAACCAGGTCACCTCCGCCCGCTTATTCTCGTTGACCGGGGGAAATTCGGTGCGGTTGTCGTCAGGGACTCCCAGGAACTCGAGCACCTCCTCGTACAGCTTGCGGGGCGAGGCGGCGAAGTCCTCGTAGACGATCAATTTCACTCGCGCCCGCGGGAAATGGGCGAGCAGCCGCTCGGTCTGGGTGCCGAAGCGGCCGATCTCCCGGTATTGAAGCAGGAACGGCTCGCGGCAGGTCGGCGGCACATCGAGGCCACGGGCGCGCCGCTCCTGGAGGCGCCAGGCAGCTTCGAAGTCCTCGACGGTTTCCTCCGACCAATAGAGCAACTGCGAGTGCAGCGAATACACCACGTCCGCGGGGTTCCGGAACATGGCGATGAGCTTCGCATCCGGGTTGAACCCGCGGATGTTCGGAATGGCGGCCAGTGAGCGAAGATAGTAGACCGACGCTTCTCCCACCGCGAGATGATTCGCGGTGCTGGCCTCGAACAACCGCGCATACTCCTGTGGCGTCTTGATCAGCGGGTATCTGCCGAGATCATCCGCGAAAAAGTGCGGCTCCTTGACCGCCGACATGTAGATGTTGGCGTGCGGTCGAAGATATTCGTACAGGGCCGTGGTGCCGCATTTGGGAGCGCCGACGATGAAGAAGTTGGGAATTGCGGCCAAGGATCGGGCGTCCTCGTGATGGGCGTAAGGTGCTTCGCGGCCGTGCCGGCGACGCAAAATTGCCGGGGATGGTCCTCGGGTCAAGCCGGTCAGACCGCTCGCGCGTCCAGCAGCTCGCGCACCCGGCGTCCGAGCGCCGCGGCGTCGAACGGCTTCTGCAGATAGGGCGCGTCGGGGTCGAGCAGCCCGCGGCGCACCACTTCATCGTCGGTGAAGCCGGACATGAACAGGATCGGCAGGTCCGGCCGAAACTCGGCCAGACGCCGCGCGAACTCGATGCCGCCGAGCTCGGGCATCACCACATCGGAAAGCACCAGCTGGACCTGTCCCGGATGGGCAGCCACCAGCTCCAGCGCCTCGCGGCCGTCCCGCGCCTCGATCGGGGTGTAGCCCTGCGACGCGAGCAACCGCGCGGTCAGCAGGCGCACCATCTCGTCGTCCTCCACCACCAGAACCGTCTCGTCGCCGCGGGGAATCGTGCCGCCGGCCAGCGGGCCACGGGCCTCCGGCAACTGGCCCACCCGGGGCAGGTACAGCTTGAACACCGTGCCGTGGCCGGGCTCGCTGTAGACCCAGACGAATCCGCCACTCTGCTTCACGATTCCGTAGACCATGGACAGACCCAGCCCGGTCCCCCGCCCCACCGGCTTGGTGGTGAAGAACGGCTCGAAGATCCGGGGCTGTACGTCGGGCGGAATGCCGCCGCCGGTGTCGCCGACGACCAGCCGGACATAGGAGCCCGGAGCGATGGCAGTGGCGGGATGCCGCGACAGGTAGGGCTCGTCGAGCTGGACGTTGGCGCTCTCGATGCTGAAGTGCCCGCCGCGCGGCATCGCGTCGCGGGCGTTGAGCGCGAGGTTGATCACGGCCTGCTCCAGCTGGCCCCGATCGGCGTGGACCGGCCACAGGTCCGGCTCGAGCCGGACGGTGACGCGCTTGTCCTCGCCGAGCAGGCGGAGCAGCATCGGATGAAGATCGGTCAGAACCAGATTCAGGTCGACGACGCGCGGCTGGAGCAGCTGGCGACGGCTGAAGGCCAGCAGCTGGGCGGTGACCGTGGCGGCACGGCCGGCGGCTTTGCGAATCTGGAGGAGGTCGGCGCGGCGCGGGTCACCCGGGCGCGTCGGGTCGAGCAGCAGGTCGGTGAAGCCCAGGATGGCGGTCATCATGTTGTTGACCTCGTGCGCCACCCCGCCCGCCAGGCGGCCGACCGCGTCCATCCGCTGCACCTGCCCGAGCTGCTCCTCCATCTGCCGCCGCTCGGTGACGTCCACGCAGGCGCCGGTCATGACGACGGGATCGCCGCCGCGATCGTAGAGCACCTTGCCGTGACTGCGAAGCCAGCGCACGCTGCTGTCGGGCCGGACGATCCGAAACTCGACGTCCAGATCGGCCCCGCTCTCCGCGGACTGCCGGTAGGCGACGGCCACTGCCGCCCGGTCGTCGGGGTGGACCCGGACCAGCACGTCGTCCAACGTCGTGATCTCCCCCGGCTCCACGCCGAAAAGCCGGCACAGGCCGTCGTCGAACCGCTCCCCGTTGGTCGCGATCTCCCATTCCCAGGTGCCCATGCGGGCGGCGGCGAGGGCGGTGAGCAGCCGGTGCTCGCTGGTCCTGCGCTCCTCGTCGAGGCGCTTCTCCTCGGTGTGATCCCGGAGCACCTTGGTGAATCCCAGCAGCTCGCCGTCATCGCCCCGCAGCGCGGTCGTGATCCCGGTGGCCCAGAACCGGCTCCCGTCCCTGCGCATCATCCAGCGGTCGTCGTTCGCGCTCCCCTCCCGCGCGGCGGTCGCGAGCTCCTGCTCGGGAACGCCGGCCGCGCGGTCCTCGGGCGTGAAGATCTCCCGCAGCGACCGGCCCAGGAATTCGGCCTCGCCGAACCCGAGGACCCGGGCGACACCTTCGTTCCAGGATGCGTTCCGGCCCGCGGTGTCCATCATGAAGATGGCGTAGTCCTTGACCTGCTCGACCAGCAGGCGCCAGCCGTCTTCGCCGAGCGGTGGGAGCGGGACGGGGTCGAGCCTGGAGCGGGGCATGGCACCTCGCCGGGAGGACTGAGAGTTCGACCGCCCGGTCTGACAGGAGACTCCGGGCGGCCGGAATCAGTATCCAGGCTAGCCGATCGGCGCGAGGGGGACTATGAGCCAGACCACACGGATCGTGGCCGCCGGCGCGCGGCCGTCAGAAGCCGTAGCCGTCGTCACTTCGCTTGACGGCCGGGATGCCGCGGCGCGCGGCGAGCACCTCGCCGTTGACCCGGCGTCCCAGGCAGGCGGTGAAGAATGCCAGGGCGTCGTCCGGGCGCTCCCGCCTGGTGGCGCCGAGCGCCCGTCGCACGTCGTCCTCCCGCCGTCCATCGATCAGCGCGCGCACCGCATCGGCCGAGACCCGCCGGTCGAGGCCGCGAAGCTGGCGGATCACCGCATCAGGAAAGGCGAGCTCGGCGCACGGGGGAAATCGCTCGATCCCCTCGCGGCCGCCGAGCACGGCGGGGCGCGGGAACTTCACGAAGATCGGCTGCGTGAAGTGGGGGTGGCGCACCATGAGCTCGCCCTTGGGGAGCGTGGCCAGCTTGATCCGGGTAGCGGGCGAGAGGGTGGCGTAGCCGGGGGTCGAGAGCTCGTCCATGTCCATGCGGCCGAACACGGCGGTCCCGGCATTGCCCACGACCCGGCGTTGCACTTGCGAACGGAACTGCTGGGCGGAGAACAGCACGAGGCCCAGGTACCGTCCCCGCTCGGACAGGTCGAGCAGCATCTTCCGCACGTAGGTGTCCGCCCCGTCCGCCGGGGCATATTTGTTGAGCTCGTCCACGAACACCACCACGTGGTCCACGCCGAGGTCGCGCCGCTCGAGGTGCTCCCGCAGCTTGGACACGATGCGTGCGAAGACCAGGTCCTGGGCCAGGGGATCGAGGCCCGCGACGTCCACCACGTGCACGCTCCGGTCGGCGAACTCGCCCCACGGGAGGTCGTGGGCGGCCCCGTCATCGGTCACCAGGCCCTTGGAGCGCGTGGAGATGTTGCTGAGCCGGTTGCGCACCTTCCGGATCGTCGCGAGATGATGGGTCTTCCATACCTCGCCGCCCTTCCCGAGGACCTCCATGAAATCGAAGATCGCGCGGAAGAACTCCTCCAGATCGGCGAAGCTCTGCACCCGGAACGGCTTTCCCCGCAGCATCTCGTCCTGGTACTCGTGCCCGACGACCCGTTCCGCCAGGAAATCGATGAACCCGCCGGCCTTCGCGTCCACATCGTCCCGGTTGAGCACCACTTCGGCATAATCCAGCACCTCGCGCAGCCCCCAGACGAGCGGGTGGGTGTTGGCCGCGAGCGCCTCGTTGCTGCGAAGGGTGTTCAGATTGACGCCGTCGGCCTTGAACGGGGCGTAGTAGCACACGTCGGCGAACGGTACCGGCCGGAGGCCGAGCCGGTCATACTGCCGCCGGTCCTCCTCGGCCAGCGGGGTCGGCTGGTCGAGGA
Source organism: Gemmatimonadales bacterium (assembly GCA_035699205.1). Classification (GTDB taxonomy): domain Bacteria; phylum Gemmatimonadota; class Gemmatimonadetes; order Gemmatimonadales; family GWC2-71-9; genus CAVVWJ01. The sequence continues at coordinate 34,364 of DASSBA010000153.1, read as the reverse complement.
AGCACAGGTCGGGCCCCTTCACGTTGAAGCAGAGCGCCGCCACCGAGCCCTTGTGCCGTGGGAACGTCTGGAAGATGCTGCCGAGCAGGAACTCCACGGCGCTGGTCTTGGTGGCCAGGCCCGAGACGCCGGTGATGTTGAGGTGCGCCGCCTCGGGACCGAGGAGGAAGTCGCAATCGAGGTAGACGGGTGACTCGAGCCCGCCGGCGGCGTAGAGCCCCACGGGAATGCCGGTCGGCCGCTGGCCCGCGAGGTAGGCATCCATGCGGAGCGCGAGCGCGACGTCCGCGTCGGTGGCGAGCCAGACGGGCCCGAGCGGCACCGGCTGCAGCGGCTCCTCGGGAATCTGTCGCAGGACGGCGGCGGTGAAGAGCCGGATCTCGGCGCGCCGGCTCGGCTCGAGTCCCGCGGCGACCGGATCGCCGTCGGCCCCGATCACCGCATGCATCGGGGTGACCAGGTCCGAGTACGCGAATCCGTCGGTCACCACCCCGAACACCTGCCGTCCCAGGTCCTCGACGCGCACGATCGCGCCGATGCCGATGGGATTCTCGCGAGCGGTCCAGAAGTGGAATTGATGCGGCGTGGAGGGCTTGAGCTCGGTGGCGACGACACGCCCGAGTGGAGGCAGCTGTGATGGCATGCCATCAATGTGGCGCGCCGGCCTGGAAACCAGTAGGGGCGCCGCGCGTGAGCCGGGCACGCACGTCCGCCAGCTCGTCGCTCCGACGGTCCGCATCCCATCCGAGCTCCCGGGCGGCCAGCGAGGCCGCCCGCTCGAGCGCGTCCTCACCCGGATGGCCGGCGGTGGCCAGTCCGGTGCGACGGAACACGATGTCACCCAGACGGCAGGCCATCTCGCTCCGCGCCGCATGCACCACCTCCGCGGACAGGAACGGTGTCGCGCCGATGGGGCGGCCCCAGTCCGGCTGCTCCGCGGCGATCCGGAGCACCTCCGGGTAGCCGGTCCCGTGGTCATGCGCGAGGCGCTCCGCGACCGCGGGCTCCACCGCCGCCGAGCGGGCGATCTCCCGGACCAGCCCGGAGAACGACGGGATTTCGCCGCCGTGAAGCGGCGTGGTCCGAGTGCGGCACGGCGGTGGCGTGCGTCCCAGACTTCGGCAGGCGAGCCCGACGGCCAGCTCCGCCACCCCCCGGGCCACGGTGTAGCGGTTCGTGATGGCGCTGAGCAGCCCGGCGCACCCGTCCGCGGCATGATCGACGACGAGCGGACGCTTGCCGAAGCTCACGTCCCGCCCCACCAGCTCCCCCCGGGCCACCGGCAGGAGTCCGGAGAGCACCAGCGCCACGTCCGCCCCGGTCAGGCGGAAGTGCGGTGCCGCCTCGTTGATCTCCGCGAGGAACCCGGCCACCTCCTCGTCGGTCACGCCGAGCGCGTCGGGATCCTCGCGCCAGATGACGCTGTTCACGCCCACCAGCGTCCGTCCGCGCCACGGCAGCAGGAACAGATGCCGGTTACCGCGGCTCACGAGCGCGTCGGGGTCGCGGTACCGGGTCTGGAGGGCCAATCCGCGCGACGCGACAAGGGGCCGGTGAATGACCAGCGCCATGTCGCGGGAGAAGTGTACCGGGCGGCGGGGCGTTAGACCCGAACGGACGAGGAGCGGGCCGGTGAACGGCCCGGTGGCGTTGATGACGGCTCGGCCACGGACCTCGAACCGGCTGCCGCCCAGCCGGTCCTCCACGCGCGCGCCGATCGCCCGGCCTCCGCGGCGGAGCACCGAAGTCACCTCGCAGTAGTTGGCGACCACCGCACCGGCCCGCGCCGCCGAGCGGACGAACGCCCAGACCAGCCGGGGAGGGTTGTACATCTGCCCATCCCAGAAGACCCCGGCCCCGGTGAGGCCCCGCGGATCGAGGTCCGGAAACCACTCGAGCGCGTCCCGGCGGGAGACCAGGCGGGCGGGCGGAATGTGCCGCTCCGGGTCGACGATGCCGCGGTTGCGGCCGGCGGTGAGCGCGCCGAGCAGGCGGAACGCGGCGGCGAGCGGCCCCCTGCCACTCAGCCCGTGACCGTACGCGGGCACGACGATGGGCAAGGGGTGCACCAGATGAGGCGCGATGCGAAGCAGCGCCGATCGCTCGCGGGCGGACTCGCGGACGCGGACCACGTCCAGGTGCTGGAGGTAGCGGATTCCGCCGTGGACCACCTTGAGCGAATCGGCGGACGTGGCGCCGCCAAAGTCGCCGCGCTCGAGGAGGGCCACAGTCAGTCCACGCTGGGCCGCGTCCCACGCCACCGCGGCGCCGCAGATTCCGCCGCCGACAACGACCAGATCGAACTCGCCGGCGGCGAGAGTCGAAAGATCTCTTCGCATTTCCTGCTCGTTAAGAGTGAAGGGGGCAATGCTTTGCAATTTCGGCGCCGGTCCGTCCGGCGGCCTGCGCCGACATCGGGCTATATTCGACACTTCACCGACCGAGTCCGCGATGCTTTCGAAGAAGGCCAAGTACGCCATCAAGGCGCTCCTCGCGCTCGCCGAGCGCGATGCCGACGAGCCGATGCGGATCGCCGACCTCGCGCGCATGGAGCAGATCCCGCCGAAGTTTCTCGAGCTCATCCTGCTCGGGCTCCGGAACCAGGGGATCCTGCGCAGCCGGAAGGGCAAGGGCGGCGGCTATCTGCTCGCGCGCGACCCGAAAGACATCTATCTCGGCCAGATCGTCCGCATGTTCGACGGCCCCCTGGCGCCGGTGCCCTGCGCCAGCCAGACCGCCTATGTCCCCTGCGCCGACTGCCGCGACGAGGCGGTCTGCGGCGTCCGCCTCGCCATGAAGGAAGTGCGGGACGCCACAGCCAAGATTCTCGACGGCACCAACCTGGCCTCGTTGCGTGGCAAGGTGAAGCGGGCCTCCCTGCTCGACAGTTCTCGCTGACTTCAACGCGCCGGAGCGGCTGACCCGAGTCGTTGGCACGAGCTTTGCCTATTTACTCTATCTAGTAGATCGAGTATATCGGCTCATGGTCAACCGCCGCTCGGTGCCCGCGCTCCGGGCGAGCCGGTGTGGAGCGATCGAGTTGACGATCCATGATGGAAGTCCACCCCTCGGCCTGACGGGAGAGCCTCGAATGCGCGTGGTCCGGCAGCGGTTCAGCGGCGTCATGTTGACGATCGGGAGTGTGGTTGGCGTACCACAGGCTGTAGCGCAGCAGGCGGCGACGGACAGCGGGCCCCCGTCGCTCGTCGCCAGGGTCGATGCGCTCGACCAGCAGATCCGGGTGCTGCAGCGGCTCCGCGAGCTGGCGGCGGACAGCGCCGAGTCGGCGGCGAAGGAGCGCCAGTCGGCGACCGCGAACGCCAGGGATGGGTTCAGCCTCCAATCCGCCGACGGCAGGTACGTCCTCAGGCTCCGCGGGTACGCCCAGGCCGATGCCCGGCTCGTCCCCGGAGACGATGCCGGCATGTTCACCAACTCGTTCCTGCTTCGGCGGGCCCGCCCGATCATCGAGGCAACGGTCGGCCGGTATTTCGATTTCCGCATCATGCCCGACTTCGCCCAGGGCCAGACCCTGCTCTTCGACGCGTACTGGGAGGGAAAGTTCGACCCCGCCTTCACGGTGCGCGCCGGAAAATTCAAGTCCCCGATCAGCCTCGAGCGCCTGCGGTCGGCGACCGACGTCACCTTCGCGGAGCGGGGCTTCCCGAGCAACCTCGCCCCGAATCGGGACATCGGCCTCCAGATCGCCGGCGACATGGCGGACGGAGTCTTCTCCTATCAAGTCGGTGTCTTCGATGGGGCGGCCGACCTCGGCAACGTCGATGCCGATCTGAGCGACTCCAAGGATCTCGTCGCCCGGGTGTTCGTCCGGCCATTCCGGCGCGGCGCGCTGCGGGGCTCGGGCGTCGGGATCGCCGGCAGCAGCGGGAACGAGCAGGGAAGCGCCGCCGCCACCGGGTTGCCCGGGTACCGGACCCCATCGCAGCAGACGTTCTTCCGCTACCGCACCAGCACTGCCGCCCCCGCCAACACCGTCCTCGCGGCCGGCCGCCGCACGCGACTCTACCCGCAGGCGTTCCTCGCGGTGGGCTCGCTGGGCGTGCTCGCGGAGTACGCCGTATCGCGGCAGGACGTGCAGTCGGGCGGATCGACGGCCCGACTGGAGCACCACGCCTGGCAGGCCAGCGGATCGTATTTCCTGACGGGTGAGAGGGCCGGCTTCAGGAGTCCAGCGCCCCGCAAGCCCTTCGACCTCAAGGCCGGCACCTTCGGCGCGCTCGAGCTAGCAGCACGCTACGGCGAGATCGACATCGACGCGGACGCCTTCCCGCTGTTCGCCGACCCGGCCAGCGCCGCGGGCAAGGCCAGAGGCGCCGGGTTCGGGGTCAACTGGTACCTCAACAACGCGATCAAGGTCCTGGTCAACTACGAGCACACCACCTTCGCGGGCGGCGCGGCCACCGGCGACCGGCAGGCGGAAGACTTCGTGGTCACCCGGTTCCAGCACGCGTTCTGAACTCGCCGCGATTCCGAGCTCCCGGCTTCGAACTCCATAGTGAGGCACGCTGACGACATGCGCACCCGACTCGAGATCCCCGGCTCGCTCGCCCTGCTCGCGCTCGCGCTGAGTACCGGTACCGGCGCGGCCCAGAGCACCGCCAAGCCCGTCACCCTGCTCAACGTGTCGTACGATCCGACGCGGGAGCTGTACGAGGACTTCAATCAGCACTTCGCCGCGTACTGGAAGCAGCGGACCGGCCAGGCGGTGACCATCCGGCAGTCGCACGGCGGCTCGGGCAAGCAGGCGCGATCGGTCATCGACGGCCTCCAGGCCGACGTGGTCACCCTGGCGCTGGCGTACGACATCGACCAGATCGCCGAGCAGGGCGGGCTGCTGCCGGCCGACTGGCAGAGCCGCCTGCCCGACAACAGCTCGCCCTACACCTCGACGATGGTGCTGCTGGTCCGGAAGGGAAACCCCAAGCGCATCAAGGACTGGGGCGACCTGGCGAAGCCCGGGGTATCGGTGGTCACGCCGAATCCGAAGACCTCCGGCGGGGCGCGCTGGAACTACCTGGCGGCCTGGGCCTGGGCGCTGCGGCAGCCGGGCGGGAACGACGCGTCAGCCAAGGCGTTCGTCACCAAACTCTACCGGAACGTCCCGGTGCTCGATGCCGGCGCCCGCGGCGCCACGACCACCTTCGTGGAGCGGGGCATCGGGGACGTGCTGATCGCCTGGGAAAACGAGGCGCTGCTCGCCATCGAGGAACTGGGGCCGGGCAAATTCGAGATCGTCGCCCCGTCGCTCAGCATCCTGGCGGAGCCGCCGGTGGCGGTGGTGGACAAGGTCGCGTCGAAGCGCGGAACGAAGGCGGTGGCCCGGGCCTACCTCGAGTATCTGTACACGCCGGCCGGACAGGAAATCGCGGCGAGACATTTCTACCGTCCGCGCCTGGCATCCGTGGCCGCGAAGTACGCGAGCCAGTTTCCCGAAGTCTCCCTGGTCACCGTGGACGAGGTGTTCGGCGGATGGAAGCAGGCGAACGCCGCCCACTTCGCCGATGGTGCGACGTTCGATCAGATCTACCAGCCGGGGCGCTGACATGCGACGCGCGGCGCGGAGGGTGCTTCCGGGGTTCGGCCTCTCCCTGGGAATCACCGGTACCTACCTGAGCCTCCTGGTGCTGCTGCCGCTCGCGACCGTGTTCACGCGGTCGGCCGAGCTCACCTGGGCCGGCTTCTGGGCCATCGTCACGAACCCACGTGTCGTGGCCTCCTACCGGGTGACGTTCGGGGCGTCCTTTCTGGCCGCGGTGGTGAACACGGTCTTCGGCCTGCTCGTGGCCTGGGTGCTGGTCCGGTACCGGTTCCCCGGACGGCGCCTGGTCGACGCCATGGTGGACCTCCCGTTCGCCCTGCCCACGGCAGTGGCCGGCATCGCGCTGACCACCCTGTACGCGCCCAACGGCTGGATCGGGGGCTACCTCGAGCCGTTCGGCGTCAAGGTAGCCTACACCTGGCTTGGCATCACCGTGGCGCTGGTCTTCATCGGCCTGCCGTTCGTCGTGCGGACCGTGCAGCCGGTGCTGGACGACCTCGAGCTCGAGGTCGAGGAAGCTGCCGCCAGCCTCGGCGCGGGACGCTGGCAGACGTTCTCGCGGGTGGTGTTCCCGACCGTGGCGCCGGCACTGCTCACCGGATTCGCGCTGGCGTTTGCCCGCGCGATCGGGGAGTACGGGTCGGTGGTCTTCATCGCCGGCAACATGCCGATGCAGACCGAGATCGCGCCGCTGCTGATCATCACCAAACTCGAGCAGTTCGACTATGCCGGCGCCACCGCTGTGGCCGTGGTGATGCTGGTCGCGTCGTTCGTGCTGCTGCTCTCGATCAACCTGCTGCAAGGGGCGGCGCGGCGCCGCACGGAGGCCTGAGCCATGGCGACCGGCGAGTCCCGGGCGGTGCGCTGGTCCCTGACCGCCCTCGCGCTGGTGTTCCTCGCGCTCACCCTGGCGCTTCCGCTGGCGCTGGTCTTCCACCAGGCCTGCTCCAAAGGCCTGGCTGCGTACTGGACCGCGATCACCGAACCCGACGCCCTGAGTGCCGCAAGGCTGACGCTGCTGATCGCCGGCATCGCGGTGCCGATCAACCTGGTCTTCGGCGTCGCCGCGGCCTGGTGCATTTCCAAGTTCGACTTCCCGGGCAGGAATCTTCTGGTCACCCTCATCGACCTGCCATTCGCGGTGTCGCCGGTGATCGCGGGGATGATCTTCGTGCTGCTCTTCGGCGCGCACGGCTGGCTCGGGCCGTGGCTGCTCGAACACGACATCAGGATCATCTTCGCCGTACCCGGAATGGTACTCGCGACGACGTTCGTGACCGCCCCCTTCATCGCGCGCGAGCTCATCCCGCTGATGCAGGAGCAGGGCAGCGAGGAGGAAGAGGCGGCCATCGTGCTGGGGGCGAACGGCTGGCAGACGTTTCGGCGGGTCACCCTGCCCAACATCAAATGGGGTCTGCTGTACGGCCTCATTCTCTGCAACGCCCGGGCGATGGGCGAGTTCGGCGCGGTGTCGGTGGTCTCCGGCCACATCCGGGGCGAGACCAATACGCTGCCGCTGCACGTGGAGATCCTGTACAACGAGTACGCCTTCGCCGCCAGCTTCGCGGTGGCGTCCGTGCTCACGCTGCTCGCGCTGGTGACCCTGGCCCTCAAGACGGCGGTCGAGTGGCAGCAGCGGCGGATGCCGACCGAGCAGCCCGGCACCGACTCCTCTCTCGAAAGGATCGCGGCATGAGTATCGAGGTCCGCAACCTGCGCAAGGCGTTCGGCGGCTTCGTCGCGCTGGATGACGTGAGCCTCGAGGTCCCCGGCGGCGAGCTGGTGGCACTGCTCGGTCCGTCGGGCTCGGGGAAGACCACGCTGCTCCGGATCATCGCCGGCCTGGAGCCGGCGGACCACGGGACCATCCGCTTCCACGGCGAAGACGCGACCGCCCAGCCGGTCCGCGAGCGCCAGGTCGGGTTCGTGTTCCAGCACTACGCGCTGTTCCGGCACATGAGCGTGTTCGAGAACGTCGCCTTCGGCCTCCGGGTCCGGCCCCGGCACCTGCGGCCGGCCGAGGCGGAGATCCGCGAGACGGTGCTGGGCCTCCTCCACCTGGTCCAGCTCGACGTGCTGGCCGGGCGGCGGCCGTCGGAGCTCTCCGGCGGCCAGCGCCAGCGGGTGGCGCTCGCCCGGGCCCTCGCGGTCAAGCCCCGGGTCCTCCTGCTCGACGAGCCGTTCGGGGCGCTGGACGCCAAGGTGCGGAAGGAGCTCCGCCGCTGGCTCCGCCGGCTGCACGAGGAGGTCCACGTCACCACTGTGTTCGTTACCCACGACCAGGAGGAAGCGCTGGAGGTCTCCGACCGGGTCGTGATCATGAACGAGGGGCGGGTCGAGCAGAGCGGAACGCCGGAGGAAGTGTACGAGCGCCCGGCCACGTCGTTCGTGTACGGGTTCCTGGGCGACGTGAACCTGTTCCACGGCCGCATCCACCGCGGCCGGGTGCGCATCGGGGAGAGCGAGCTGGACGCCCCGGAGTGGGCGGACGCGCGGGACCAGGCCGGGATCGCCTATGTGCGCACGTACGACGTGGAGCTCGCGCCGTCTCCCAACGGCAACTCGTCGCTGGAAGCGCGGATCCGTCACGTGCGCGCCTTCGGACCGGTGGTCCGGCTCGAGCTCGACCTCGTCCAGGACGGGAGGACGATCGAGGCCCACATTCCACGGGACCGGTTCGAACGCCTGGCACTGGCCCGGGGCGGGCGGGTATACGTCTCCGCGGCCCATGTGCGGGTGTTCGCCGGATGAAACCGCCGCTCGGCGCCGGCAGGCTGCGCCCTGCCCTGTCCTGGTCAGCCGAACGAACGCCCTCCGGCCCGAAGGTAGGTCTCGACGGAGTGGATCCCGTACAGCAGCCGATCCCACCGGTGGTCAGGAGTGCTGAGCGGCGCACGCTCCGCGAGCAGGCGGCGTGAGAGCAGGTCGGCCATTTCCGGCTGGCCGTTGGCCGGCGCGACGTCGACCCGGACCAGTCCGTGAAAGACGTCTTTCCCCTCCCACGGCCACAGCCGGAGCGCCCATTGGCGGACGGGCGTCAGGCTGCGGGTCTCGGGCGCGTAGATGGACGAGCGGTGCCCGCAGGGCAGCCGAAGGTAGCGATCGAGGTCCGGCCCCTCGAACGGCAGGGTGGCATGGCTCTTCGAGATCCCCACCATGCGCGGGTCGGCCGCCCAAGCCGGACTTTCGGTCAGTGAACCGTCGATCACCAGCCAGCCGTCCGACCGGCGCCGGTACTGGTCGCCCACCGACCGCTCGAGCGCGCCGCGCGCCTGGTCGAGCGCGCGGGCAACGTTGGCCAGATCGCGGACGGGGTGTGGCGGCTCGTCCACCGGCAGGGCCACCGTGCGGAAGTCGGCGGGCAGATCGCCGGCCGCGGCGAGTGCCGCCGGCCGGCCGATCGCGAGCACGCGCCGCTCGGCCAGCACCGTCACCAGGCCGCGGTCACAGCGCTCCCGCACGGCGGCGGCCACCTCCCCGACCACGATCGGTGCGGAGCCGGCATAGGCCAGGAGCACCGATGTCTGGACGCCGTCGAGGAAGGCGAGCGTACCCGGCCAGGGCTCCGGCGCCCCCACGGCGTGCCAGGCCAGCGCCGAGTCCTCCTCCAGGTGGGCCGGGCGGACGCGGGCTTCCTCGACGCGTCCTCCGCTCGATTCGGGGACCACGCTCGCCGGCGTGAGCCCCCTCACCGCAAGAACTTGTCGCAGATGGGCCAAATTGAGCATGGTGCAAACCTAGCATCGAACGCAGAGAGTGCCGTGAACCCCGCCCCGCCGCCGCGAGGCTGCGACGCCGCTGATCAGGCCGTTCCGTCCATACCCCCTGCGTGAGACCTGTCACAGACAGGTAAGTACCTCGGTCGGCACACTGCGAGCGAACTTACCCATCGCGACGGTGCCGGGCCGGGCGGCGGGCTACAATCGTCAGCGCGGTGACAGCGAATGAAGGCAATGAAGGTTCTGGTGACGGGTGGGGCGGGCTTCACAGGTTCGCATCTTTGCGAGCGTCTGGCCGGGAGAACCTCCGGCACCTGCTGGACTACCCGCCGTTCCAGCTGGACGACCTCGTCGAGGGGCTGGTCCGGCTGATGGACGCCGACGCGCTGCACGACCCGGTCAATCTCGGCAACCCCGACGAGTTCTCGATCCGCCAATTGGCCGAGGAGATCGCCGCCTGCTGCGGGCGAGAGCCGGAGATCCCCTGCCGGGCGGGCAACTGGACCGATCACCAGGGATTCTAGCAGGGGAGCCCTCCATGGGCAGTCACATCCTCATCACCGGCGGCGCGGGTTTCATCGGGTCTCACCTGGCGGATGCGCTGCTGGCCCGCGGCCACCGCGTGCGGGCGCTGGACAGCCTCGCCGCGCAGGTGCACGGGGAGGAGGGGCGCCGCCCTGAGTATCTCGATCCCGATGTCCAGCTGATCGTGGGGGATGTGCGGGACCCCGAGGCCGTCCGCCGCGCGCTGGCCGGGGTGGACGTGGTGGTCCACCTTGCCGCCGCCGTCGGCGTCGGGCAGAGCATGTACGAGATCGCGCACTACACGGCCGTGAACAATCTGGGCACCGCGGTGCTGCTGGAGGCGCTGAGCGCGCGGCCGGTGGCGCGGCTGATCGTGGCGTCCAGCATGAGCGTGTACGGGGAGGGGCTGTACCGGCGGGTGGACGGCGCGCTCTGCACGGCCGAGGAGCGGTCGCTGGCGCAGTTGAAGGCGGGTGAATGGGAGCTCCGCGGCCCCGAAGGCGAGCCGCTCCTCCCGGTGCCGACCCCGGAGACCAAGCCGGCGTCGCTGGCCTCGGTGTACGCGTTGTCGAAATACGACCAGGAGCGGATGTGTCTCATGGTCGGACGCGCGTACGGCGTTCCGACCACGGCGCTCCGCTTCTTCAACGTGTACGGTCCCCGGCAGGCGCTCTCGAACCCCTACACGGGAGTGCTCGCCATCTTCGCGGCGCGGCTGCTCAACGGAAACACGCCCATGGTGTACGAAGATGGCCTGCAACGGCGTGACTTCGTGAGCGTGGTGGACGTGGCCGCGGCGTGCCGGCTGGCCATCGAGCGGCCGCAGTCGGCGGACATGGTGCTGAACGTGGGCGGCGGCCGCTCGTTCTCGATCCGGGAGATCGCCGAGCGGGTGGCGGCCGCCACCGGGCGACCGGAGCTTCGCCCCGAAGTCACGTGCAAGTACCGCGTGGGCGATATCCGCCACTGCTTCGCCGACATCACCCGCGCCCGGACGGTGCTCGGCTACGAGCCGACCGTGGCGCTGGACGCCGGCCTCGCCGAGCTGGCGGACTGGCTGAAGACGCAGGAGGCGATCGACCGTGCGGAGGAAGCGGGCGCGGAGCTGGCCGCGCGGGGACTCACCGTATGAAGCCGGTCCTCATTACCGGGGGCGCCGGGTTCATCGGCACCAACCTCGCGCATCGGCTGCTCTCCAGCGGCCGGCCGGTGCTCGTGCTCGACAGCCTCGCCCGCCCGGGCGTCGAGCGGAACCTGCGCTGGCTGCGGGACCTGCACGGCAGCCGGCTGGCGGTCGAGGTGGCGGACACGCGCGACGCCGACGCGGTGCGGCGCGCCGTTCACCAGGCCGGCGAGGTGTTCCACTTCGCCGCGCAGGTCGCGGTAACGACCAGTCTCGGCGATCCCCTGGACGACTTCGAGGTCAACGCCCACGGCACGCTGATCCTGCTGGAGGCGATCCGTGCCCAGCGCGTGCCGCCGCCGCTCGTCTACACCTCCACCAACAAGGTGTACGGCGCGCTGGAGGACGTGGCGCTCCGGCGGCGGACGCTGACCTACGAACCGGTGGAGCCCGCGGTGGCCGGTCGCGGGGTGAGCGAGCTGCGCCCGCTCGACTTCCACAGCCCGTACGGCTGCTCGAAAGGCTGCGCGGACCAGTACGTGCGCGACTACGCGCGGAGCTACGGTCTTCCCACGATCGTGTTCCGGATGAGCTGCATCTACGGACCGCATCAGCACGGGACCGAGGACCAGGGCTGGGTCGCGCATTTCCTGATCCGCGCCCTCGAGGGCAAGCCGATCACCCTGTATGGCGACGGCCGACAGGTGCGCGATGTCCTGTTCGTGGAGGATCTGGTGGACGCGCTGCTGCTGGCCCAGCGGCACATGTCTGTCGAGTCGGGCGAGGTGTTCAATATCGGTGGTGGGCCGGACAACGCGATCAGCCTGCTCGGGCTGCTCCAGGAGATCGGCGAGCTCAACGACCGACCGCCGGAGGTGGCGTACGACCGGTGGCGGGTCGGTGACCAGCGCTGGTACGTGAGCGACACCGGCAAGTTCGCCCGGGCCACCGGGTGGCGGCCGTCGGTGGGCCTGCACGAGGGGCTCACCCGGCTGGCGGGGTGGCTCCATGAAGCCGGGCGGCTCCCGGCGCTGGCCGGTGACGGGACCGGTGCGGGCCGCTGAGGTGCGGGCCGCCGCCGAGCCCGGCGTGGCCACCATGCGTGCCGGCGTGATCACCGGCCCGGGGAATGCGCGCATCGACCGGATGGCCCTCCCCGGGCCCGGTCGGGGCGAGATCCGGCTCCGGCTCGAGGGCTGCGGCGTGTGCGGTTCCAATCTCCCGGTGTGGGAGGGTCGCCCGTGGTTCGATTATCCGCTCGAGGCCGGCGCGCCCGGTCACGAGGGGTGGGGCACGATCGACGCCCTGGGCCCCGGCGTCGAAGGCCTCGCGCTCGGCGACCGGGTCGCGGCGCTCTCCTCCCGGGCCTTCGCCGAGTACGACCTCGCCGCGGCGGACGCCGTGGTCCCGCTCCCCGCCGCGCTCGCCGGCCAGCCCGTCCCCGGCGAGCCGCTCGGCTGCGCGATGAACGTGTTCCGCCGCGCCGAGATCGGTCCGGATGACACGGTCGTGGTCATCGGAATCGGTTTTCTCGGAGCCGTCGTCACCCGCCTGGCCAGCCGTGCGGGCGCGCGCGTCGTTGCCGTCTCGCGGAGGCCGTTCGCTCTGGAGGTCGCACGCAGCCAGGGCGCCGAGATCGTACTGCTACTGGCCGACCATGGCCGGGTCGTGCAGGAGGTCGAGCGGCTCACCGGCGGGGCGGGCGCCGACCGCGTCATCGAGGCGGTCGGGCTGCAGGAGCCGCTCGACCTCGCCGGGCAGCTCACCCGGGTGCGCGGCCGGCTGATCGTGGCGGGCTATCACCAGGACGGATCGCGGCAGGTGAACATGCAACTGTGGAACTGGCGCGGCATCGACGTCATCAACGCGCACGAGCGCGACCCGGGGATCGCACTCGACGGAATGCGGGGCGCGATCCAGGCGGTGACCGACGGGACCCTCGATCCCGCCCCGCTGTACACGCACCGGTTCGAGCTCGCGCGGCTCGGCGAGGCGCTGGACACGATGCGGCGGCGTCCGGACGGATTCCTCAAGGCACTGGTCGTCACGTGAGCGCCCCGACGCCGCGCGCGGTGCGCCCACCGCGCCTCGGATTCCTTGGCACGGGGTGGATCGGCCGCCACCGGCTGGAGGCGGTGGCGGCGAGCGGCGCCGCCGAGATCGCCGCCATCGCCGACCCGGTGGCGGCCAGCGCGGATGCGGCGCGGTCACTCGCGCCCGACGCCAGAGTGACGGGGTCGCTGGATGAGCTGCTGGATGCGGGCCTGGACGGCGTCGTCATCGCCACCCCGAGCGCGCTCCACGCGGAGCAGGCGGTGGCGGCGCTCGAGCGGGGACTGGCGGTGTTCTGCCAGAAGCCGCTGGGGCGGTCCGCGGAGGAGACGGCCCGGGTGGTGGAGGCCGCGCGCGGCGCGGACCGGCTGCTCGGCGTCGACCTCTCCTATCGTCACGTGGCAGCGGCGCGCCGCGTGCGCGAGCTGGTGTCGAGCGGAGAGCTGGGCGACGTATTCGCCGCCGAGCTCGTATTTCACAACGCCTACGGCCCCGACAAGCCGTGGTTCTACGATCCGACCCTCTCCGGCGGGGGCTGTGTGATCGATCTCGGCATCCACCTGGTAGACCTCGCGCTCTGGACGCTCGGCCATCCCGCCGTCTCGGGGGCGAGCGCCCGGCTCTTCGCCGGCGGCATGCCGCTCGACGGCCGGACCGACGTGGTCGAGGACTACGCGGTGGCCACGCTCGACCTCGAGGGCGGCGCGGTGGCACGGCTGGCCTGCTCGTGGAATCTGTCGGCCGGCCGCGACGCGGTGATCGGCGCGGAGTTCTTCGGGACCCGGGGAAGCGCCGCGCTCCGGAACGTAGACGGCTCGTTCTTCGACTTCACGGCCACATGCGCTCATGGCACCAGTGAGGCGACGATCGCCCGGCCGCCGGACGCGTGGGGCGGCCGGGCAGCGGTGGCCTGGGCACGGCGGCTGGCCAGGCACCCCGGCTACGATGATGGTGCCGAGCGGCTGGTGGAGCTGGCCGCGGCGGTCGACGCCATCTACGGCCGGCGGGCAATGGTGCCGACGGCATGATGGACCGGCCCGCTCCCCGCGCGCGCCCGCGCCGCGTCCTCGTGACCGCCGATACGATCGGCGGGGTCTGGTCGCACGCGCTCGAGCTGGCGCGCGCGCTCCACGCCAGCGGAATCGACGTAGTCCTGGCGGCGATGGGACGCCGGCCGACCCCGAGCCAGGAGCGCGACGCCGGCGCCATCGAGGGCCTCGTCTTCCACGCCGCGGCGTACAGGCTCCCGTGGATGGACGATCCGTGGGACGACGTCGCGCGCGCGGGTGACTGGCTGCGCGAGCTCGCGGGCTCCGCCGGTTGCGACGTCGCGCACCTGAGCGAGCCGGTGTTCGCGGCACTGCCGTGGGGCATTCCCACGCTGGCCGTGGGGCACTCCTGCGTGCTGTCGTGGTACGCGGACGTGCGCAAGGAGAGCGCGCCGCCGGAGTGGGACCGGTACCGCGCGGCCATGACAGCCGGGTTTCTCTCCGCCGACGCGGTCGCCGCTCCTTCCCGGGCGATGCTGGCGGCGATCCGCCGCCACTACGGCGTACGCGGCGGGAGCGTGGTGCCGAACGGCCGGGATGGCGGCCGCTACGCGCCCGCGCCCAAGGAGCCCGTCATCCTCACCGCCGGTCGCCTCTGGGACCCCGGGAAGAACCTGGCGCTGCTCACCGAGGTGGCGGCGTCGCTGCCGTGGCCAGTGCAGGCGGCCGGCGCGCTCACCCCGCCGGACGGAGCCGGGGTCCCCATCACGGGCTGCGTTCACCTGCTCGGCCCGCTCGAACCGGACGCGATGGCCGAACGGCTCGCGCGCGCCGCGATCTACGCGCTGCCCGCGCGATACGAGCCGTTCGGACTGTCGGTCCTCGAGGCGGCGCTGGCCGGCTGCGCGCTCGTGCTCGGCGACATTCCCAGCCTGCGCGAGCTGTGGGACGGGGTGGCCATCTTCGTACCACCCGACGAGCCGGACACGCTGCGCGCCGCACTCGACGCGCTGGTCCAGGACCAGGGACTTCGCCAGACGCTGGCCATGCGGGCGCGCCGGCGGGCGCTCGGCTTCTCGCCGGCCCGGATGGTCGCGGGCTATCTCGACATCTACGCCCGGGTGCTCTCCGGCCGCGCCGAGGCGGCGAGCGAGGAGGTGCCGACATGCGCGTCGTGATGTTCTACCACTCGCTCGCCTCGGACTGGAACCACGGCAACGCGCACTTCCTCCGGGGCGTCGCGACGGAGCTGCAGTGCCGTGGGCACGAGGTGGCGGTGCTGGAGCCCGCGCGGGGCTGGAGCCGCACCCAACTGGTGCGGGAGCAGGGCGCCGAGGCGCTGGAGAGCTACCAGGCAGCGTACCCGCAGCTCACCAGCACGACATACGAACCCGCCACACCCGACCTCGACCGGCTGCTCGCGGGCGCCGATCTGGTACTGGTCCACGAGTGGAACGACCCGTGGCTGGTCCAGGCCATCGGAGAGCACCGGCGGCTGACCGGGGGCTATCACCTGCTGTTCCACGACACTCACCACCGTTCCGTGAGTGCCCCCGCCGAGATGGCCGCGTACGACCTCCGCTGGTACGACGGTGTCCTGGCGTTCGGCGAGGTAGTGCGACAACGCTATCTGGACGAGCACTGGGCGGACCGGGTGTGGACCTGGCACGAAGCGGCCGATGTGCGGGTGTTCCAGCCGGTTCCCGACGCCTTCCGCGAGGGGGACCTCGTCTGGATCGGCAACTGGGGCGACGAGGAGCGTAGCGCCGAGCTGGAGGAGTTCCTCATCCGACCGGTCGAGCGGCTGGGGCTCAGGGCCCGGGTCCACGGGGTCCGCTATCCGCCCGAGGCGCTCGAGCGGCTCGCGCGCGCCCGGATCATCTACGGCGGCTGGCTGCCCAACCACGCCGTGCCCGGGGTGCTCGGCCGGTTCGGGGCAACGGTGCACATTCCCCGGCAGCCCTACGTGCAGGCGCTGCCGGGCATCCCGACCATTCGCGTCTTCGAGGCGCTCGCCTGCGGGATCCCGCTCGTCTGCGCGCCGTGGGACGACGCGGAGGGACTGTTCGAACCGGGGATGGATTATCTGGTCGCCCGCTCGGGCGCCGAGATGGAGTGCCACCTGTCGGCCCTGCGGGCGGACGAGGTCGCGGCCCGTGCCATGGCGGCGCGGGGGCTGCGCACGATCCTGGCGCGCCACACCTGCGCCCACCGGGTGGACGAGCTGCTCACGATCACCGCCTCGCTCCGGCCGGCCGGCGCCCGATCGTCCCTGCATGGAGCGGCGTGATGCGGTACGGACTCGATATCGCCTTCTTCGGCTCGAGCCTCGTGTCGGCCTACTGGAACGGCGCGGCGACCTACTACCGCGGCATCATCCGGGCGCTCGCCGGCCGCGGCCACCGGGTGACCTTCTACGAACCCGACGCCTTCGGCCGCCAGCAGCACCGCGATCTCGAGAACCCCGATTGGGCGCGCGTGGTGGTCTACCCAGGGGAGGGCGAGGCCGGCGTGCTGCGGGCGCTCGAGCACGCGCGGGGCGCGGATCTGGTCGTGAAGGCGAGCGGCGTCGGCGTCTTCGACGAGCTCCTGGAGCGCGCGGTGCTCGATCTGCAGGGACCCACGACCCTGGTGGCGTTCTGGGACGTGGACGCGCCGGCCACGCTGGATCGGCTGGAGCGCGACGCCGACGATCCGTTTCACCCGCTGGTGCCTCAGTTCGACCTCGTCCTCACGTACGGCGGCGGCGAGCCGGTAGTGCAGGCCTATGAGCGAGCGGGCGCCCGTCAGTGCGTGCCGGTCTACAACGCGCTCGACCCCGACACCCACCATCCGGTGCCGCGCGATCCCCGCTTCGACGGCGACCTGGCCTTCCTGGGCAACCGGCTGCCCGACCGCGAGGCGCGGGTGGAGGACTTCTTCCTGACGGCGGCCGAGCGGCTGCCCCGGCGCCGCTTCCTGCTCGGCGGCAGCGGCTGGGGCGACAAGCCGCTGCCGGCCAACGTCCACTACCTGGGTCACGTCTACACCCGGGACCACAACGCGCTGAACGTCACGCCGCGCGCGGTGCTCAACGTGAACCGGGAGAGCATGGCGCGATACGGCTTCTCGCCGCCCACCCGCGTGTTCGAGGCGGCCGGCGCGGGCGGCTGTCTGATCACGGACGAGTGGGACGGGATCGAGCTCTTCCTCGAGCCAGGCAGCGAGGTGCTGGTCGCGGTGGACGGGGCTGCCGTGGCCGGTCACCTGGAGCGGCTCACGCCGCCCAGCGCCGCCGCGATTGGCCGCGCGGCACGACGGCGGCTCCTCGCCGAGCACACCTACGCGCACCGGGCCGCGCAGGTGGAGGCGCTCCTCGGCGCGGCCCGCCCGGCGCGGGAGGCGGCCCGATGAGCGCGCCCGAGCTCCGCATCGTCATCCTCGGTTTGTCGATCACGTCGTCGTGGGGGAACGGTCATGCCACCACCTACCGCGGGCTCGTACGGGAGCTGACGGCGCGAGGTCACGAGGTGCTCTTCCTGGAGCGGGACGTCGAGTGGTACGCCGCCAACCGCGACCTTCCGCGCCCCCCGCACGGCCGGACGGTGCTCTACCACAACCTGGGTGAGCTCAAGCGCCGGTTCACCGCGCCGGTGGGGGAGGCCGACCTGGTCATCGTCGGCTCGTACGTGCCCGAGGGGGCCAAGGTGGGGGAGTGGGTCACCCGGACCGCGCAGGGAGTCACGGCGTTCTACGACATCGACACACCCGTCACGCTGGCGCGGCTCGCCCGGGGCGAGGTGGAGTACCTGACCAGGGCCCTCATTCCCCGGTACCACCTGTATCTCTCGTTCACCGGCGGCCCGACGCTCGAGCGGCTGGAGCGCACCTACGGCGCGCAGGCGGCGCGCGCGCTCTACTGCTCGGTCGATCCGGCGATCTATCAGCCCGAGCCGGCGACGCTCCGCTGGGATCTGGGCTACATGGGCACCTTCAGCGCGGACCGGCAGCGCGGCCTGACGCATCTGCTGATGGACCCGGCGCGACGCTGGTGGGAGGGCCGGTTCGTGGTGGCGGGGCCGCAGTATCCCGCCTCGATCCGCTGGCCGGCCAATGTGCGCCGCGTCGACCACCTGCCGCCCGCCCGGCACCGCGGGTTCTACAACGCGCAGCGGTTCACCCTGAACCTGACCCGCGCGGACATGATCGCCGCCGGGTTCTCCCCGAGCGTGCGCCTGTTCGAGGCGGCGGCGTGCGGCACGCCGATCGTCAGCGACGCCTGGAACGGCATCGAAACGGTGCTCACGCCGGGCAGCGAGGTGCTGCTGGCGCGCTCGGCCGCCGACGTGCTCGGCTACGTCCGCGACCTCCCGGAGGACGACCGGCTCGCGATCGGCGCCCGCGCGCGGGCACGTATCCTGGCGGAACATACCGCCGCGCACCGCGCCGAAGAGCTCGAGGGGCACGTCCTCGGACTCACCGCGCGACAGACATCCAGCTGAGGAGGTCGCCGTCATGACTCGGCCGGTATCCCAGGAGCCGCAGTCCCCGGCGGCCGAGCGGCGGCGGCGGGACATCGAACGGCTCGGCCCCTGGTTCCACAACCTTCACCTGCCGGACGGCAGCCAGACGGCGCCGGACCACCCGCTGGGCGACTTCCCACGGTACAAGTGGCGTGTTCTCGGGCCGCACCTGCCGCAGCGGCTGGAGGGCTGGACCGCGCTCGACATCGGCGCCAACGCCGGCTTCTATACCTTCGAGCTGGCGAAGCGCGGCGCCCGGGTCACCGCGATCGACGTGGACGGACACTACCTCGACCAGGCGCGCTGGGCGGCGCGCGAGTTCGGGCTCGCGTCCAGGATCGAGTTCCGCCGGATGCAGGTGTACGATCTGGCCCGCGCGGACGGGCAGTTCGATCTCGTGCTCTTCCTCGGCGTCTTCTACCATCTGCGCTACCCGCTCCTCGGACTCGACATCGTCGCGCGCCGCGCCCGCCGGCTGATGGCCTTTCAGACGCTCACGACGGAGGAGATGGAGGTGCAGTCCGACACCGGCGATCGCCCGCTGGACGAGCGCGCCGCGCTGCGGGAACCCGGGTGGCCGCGGATGGCGTTCATCGAGGACCGCTTCGCCGGCGACCCCACGAACTGGTGGGTACCCAACCATGCGGCCGTCATGGCGATGCTCCGCTCGAGCGGCCTCCGGGTCCGGTCCCATCCCGGGCACGAGTTCTACATCTGCGAACCGCTCGCCGCCGACGCACCCGATCGCGCCCCCTACGATTTCACGCCGGAGCTCCTGGCCGCGACCGGCCGCGCGCGGGCGTGAGGACACGGACGGATGCTGGTATATCGCGAACAGCGGAGCCGCGAGGATCCGCTCCGCCTGCTGACTTCCCTGCGTGAGGGCCTCGAGGATCTTGCCCCCGACCAGGCCGACGTGCACGACCGGATCGTGCGGGTGCTCCTGGCCGCCGGTGCGCTCGAGGCGGGGATGGCGGATGCCATCCACGGCGAGGTCGACACCCTGCACCCCGTCACCGGCGCGCTCCGGCGCGCGAGCATCGCCGCCGGCCACCTGCTCTGGCACGCGTGGCACGGCAACCGCGAATCGCTGAGACCCTGGGCGGCGCGGGCGCGGGCGGCGCTGGCGTCAATCGAGGCGGCCGCGCTGCCCGCCGGGATCGAGAGCCGCGTGCCGGAGGGGTACGCCCACTACGGCCTGTTTCCGGAGACCTACCTGGCGGCGGCGGTGCGGTGCGCCCGCGCGCTCCGGATGGAGCGGGCCGTCTGCCTCGGGGTCCGGAGCATCGGTACCAGCCTTTCGGCGGTGGTGACCGCGGCCCTGGAGGAGCTCGGCGTCCAGGTCCTTTCACTCACCGTGCGTCCGCACGGGCATCCCTTCGATCGGCGTGCCCGGTTCACGTCCTCGCTTCAGGCGCTTTTGCGCCGGCACGCCGCCGCGCCGTTCCTCCTGGTGGACGAGGGGCCGGGCCTCAGCGGGTCGTCATTCGCGGGGACGGCGCGGGCGCTCTCGGAGCTCGGCGTACCCGACGAGCGGATCGTGCTCCTGCCGAGCTGGCGAACCGACGGCGGCTCGCTCAGGTCGGAGGATGCGCGGGCGCGCTGGGGACGCCATCCGCAGTTCACCGCCACGTTCGAGGAAGTCTGGGTCGAGACGGGTCGGCTCGCGGACCTGGTGCCGGGCAGCTCGCTGTGCGACCTGTCGGCCGGTGGCTGGCGCCCGCTGCTGCTGTCCGATCCGGCCGAGTACCCGCCGGTGCAGCCGCAGCACGAACGGCGAAAGCTGCTCGCGCGGCCGGCCTCCGGGACGTCCGAGCGGCCCGACCTGCTGCTGCGCTTCGCGGGGCTGGGTGGCCACGGCGATGCCAAGCTGTGCCGGGCGCGAGCATTGGGGGAGGCCGGGTTCACGCCACGGCCGGTGGGGCTCGAGCACGGCTTCCTGATCCAGGAATTCCGACCCGGAACGCCCGTGACCGCGGAAGAGCCGACCGCCGAACTGGCCGGCACGATGGCCCGGTATCTGGCGCACCTCCGCCGGGCGTTTCCGGCCGAGCCGTCGAGCGCTCCCGATCTCAGCGAGATGGTGGCGGCCAACGTCATCGAGGCACTCGGCGAGGCCGCGGCCGGGCCGTTGGCGACGCGGCTTGCTTCCCGGCGCGCGGCGCCCCGGGAGCCGCCCACCGCCCTCGACGGCCGCATGCTGCGCCATGAATGGCTGCGGACCAACCGCGGGTATCTCAAGGCGGATGCGGTGGACCACCACGACGACCACTTCTTCCCCGGTCCGCAGGACATCGCCTGGGACGTCGCGGGAACCTGTCTGGAGTTCGGGCTGGACGGCGCCGCGAGGCGCGGATTCCTCGAGCTCTATCGGCGGGCGAGCGGCGATGGGGACATCGCCGGACGCCTCCCCTTCCACGCGCTCGCGTACCTCGCGTTCCGATTCGGCTACGTCAGCCTGGCCGCCGAGTCGCTCGGTGACATCCCGGACGGCGCGAGGTTCCGGCGCCAGATCGTCCGCTACCGGCGGCTGCTCGAGGCCGAGCTCGCCCCCGGCGCCGCGGCGCAATGGCATGCGTGAGGCGGAGCCGCTGGCCGGCTACCGGCTGTGCATCTTCGACGCGGATGACACGCTCCGCCGGACGACGGTACCCGGGCAACCGTGCCCGAGGGGGCCGGGGGAGTGGGAGCTGCTGCCCGGCGTACGCGAGCGGCTGGCGGGCATGCCATGGCAGCGCGCCGGCGGACCGTATTTCGGCCTGGCATCGAACCAGGACCAGATCGGCGCCGGGTTTTTCACCAGGCGGGCCGCGCGTGACCTGCTGCGCGAGCTGGCGCTCGCCGCCATCGGCCATGCGCCTCCCGACCCGGCCCTCCAGCTCTGCCCGCACGCCATGGGAGTCGCCTGCGACTGCCGCAAGCCGGCGCCGCGGATGCTGATCCGGATCATGGCATTCTACGGCGTCGGCCGGCGGGAAACGGTGTTCGTGGGCGACAGCGAAGCCGACCGGAGCGCCGCCGCCGCCGCGGGCGTGGACTTCCTCGAGGCGCGGGAGCTCTTCGGATGGCCTCAGCAGGCGTAGCGCCGCACCATCCGGCCGCAGAAGTCGGCGAATTCCTCCACATCGCGCGGGGGACTGGTGTGGTGCGGACGCACTCCGCAAGACTCCGGGGTGAAGCAGAACGTGAGCGTCACGTCGAACGGCTCCAGCGCGCGCATCTGCCGGTCGAACCAGGCTTCGGCGCCGGGTCGGTGGCTGTCCGCCCAGCTCAGGCCGGTCCGGAGGTGGCGCACGCCGAGCTTCCGGAGCCAGCGGACGGCGTCGTCGAGCCGGTGGTCCTCGAAGTGGAACCACTGGCAGATGCCCATCGCGGGCGCGTATTGGGGGAATCGCGCCAGCGCGGGCTTCGGCGTGCCGTCCTCCCGGACCAGACCGAGGTAGAAGTGCCGGTAATAAGAGGAACCTTCGGCCTCACGGTGGCGCGTGGTCGCGGGCCAGGCGCGCGGGAGATCGTACAAGCTGTACCAGTGGACCCGCGGCACCCGGTCCAGGAGCAGCTCGGCGGTGCGCCGCAGCCCGAACTCCTGCACCTCCTCGGCGCCGAACGTGGAGACACCGACTTCGGTAACCCACACGGGAAGGCTGGTCACGGCCTCGATCTCGCACAGCTTGGCGGGCCACTCATGAATCGTCCAGTGGTTCCAGTCGAGCGGGAATCCGTGCACCGCCACGACATCGACCGCCTCGAGCACCCCCTGCTCCGCCATGTTGCGCAGGAAGGCGGGATCGATGGGCGAGAGCCCGCCCAGCACGCGCGGCAGGCCCGGTCGCTCGGCATGCACCGCGGCCCCCGCGGCGCGGACCGTCTCGGCGAAGATGCGCCAGCCGGGGTCGATCTCGAAATCCCAGTGCGAAAGGTTGTTGGGCTCATTCCAGATTTTTACCGCTTCGATCATCGCGCCGCCTCGACCGAAGTGCGGGCGCTCAACACGCCGATCGCCTCCCGGTAGCCATGCAGCGTTCCGACGTCGACGTAGGTCTCCCCGGCCCGGACGCCGACCGCCTGTCCGCCTCCGGCGAGCCAGGCGTTCACCAGCGTGCCGATATATTCGTCCCGGCGCTCCCGCGACTCCCAGAGCTCGTGCAATGCCTGCAGCGTCCGGCCCGAGAGCTTGAACGCACCCCAGATCCAGTGCGACCCCGGATCCGCCTGCTTCACCCGGATCTCGCGCACCCGCCCCGCGGCATCGGTCAGCACGGCATCGAACCGCTCAGGCGCATCCACCGGAAACAGCAGGAACGAGAGCGGATCCTCGCCGAGCGCGCGCAGGGCGTCCTCGGGAAACCAGATCGTGTCCGGCAGTCCCACGATCACGAACTCGTCGGCCGCGATGAACGGCAGGGCCTGGAAGATGGCGTCGCAGAGCCCCGCCGGCCGGGGCTGAACGGTGTAGCAGACCCGCGCCGGGAGCCCCCGCGCGCCGTAGTACTCCAGGATGTCCGACTTGCCCGGCGCGATGACGAAGCAGATCCGGTCGGCGCCGGCCAGGATCATGCGTTCCACCAGATACTCGCTCACCGCCCGCGGCCGCTCGGACGAACCATCCTGCCAACTGCCGACCGGCAGGAGCTCCTTGGAGAAGGCGAGCGGCTGTATCCGCGTGCCGGCGCCGGCCGCCGGGACGATGCCCCACACCGGTCAGGTCCCCACGCGGACCGAGCCCTCGAGCAGCGCGACCAGCTCGCCGGCACGCCGGAACGCCGTGTGGTCGGCCAGCGCACGCTCCCGGGCCGCGCCGCCGAGGCGGGCGAGCTCCGCGTCACCTCTGCCCGCGGCCTCGATGCTCGCGTCACTGGACTCGGCGACGAGGATCTCCGAGCCGGGAGTGAAGAACTTCTCGAGGCCGGGCCAGGCGTCGCTCAGAATGGGTGCGCCGCACGCGGCGGCTTCGAACAGCCGGCCGGAGGGGCAGTATCCCATCCCCGCCATCGGCGCCCGGGTGACGTTGAGCGTCAGGCGCGAGGACGAGTAGAACGCGGCGTGCTCCGCGGGAGCAAGGTGGCGGACGAAGTAGATGTTGTCGGTCCAGGGGAACTCCGTCGGGTACTTGGCTCCGCCAATGAGGAAGCGGCGGGCGGGAAGCCGGCGCGCCGGTTCCACGAAGAGCGTGACCAGTGCCTGCTGGCGGTCTTCCGCGTAGGTGCCCAGATACGAGAGGTCCGCGCGGTAGCGCTCGACCGGGGACACGGGGTAATGGATGTCCGGATCGACGCTCCCGTAGAGCGGCGCTACCCGGCGGGCGCCGAGCAGGTCGCGCAGCGCGTCGAGCGCGGTCCCACCGGTATAGCTCAGAACCAGGTCGAAGTCCGCCAGCCCGCGCGGGCCGATGTAGGGTACGGTCGCACCGGCGCGCAGGCGGTCGAGGGTAACGGGGGTGTCGAGATCGTAGAACACCCGCAGCTCCACCGGCGCGTCGATCACCTCCCGCGCCGCCGCCACCCCGTCGGGGCAGTAGGAGGTGACCACGGCCACCTCGGCCCCGGCAAGCTCGGCGCGCGCCACCGGGAGGACCGAATCCCACTCCGGATAGAGTACCAGCCGTCCGCCGGGCAACTCGGCCACGTCCCGGTGGGCGGCGTAGTACGGCGCGTCCCGCTCGAAGAACACGACGGAATGTCCGAGGGCGTTGAGCGCCTTGATCAGACCGCGCCAGAGCGTAGCGTGTCCGTTGCCCCAGGAGGAGCTGACGGAAAGACCGAAGACGACCAGCTTCATCGCGACCGTGCGACTGCGGTTGACGGCGAACGTACTTACGTTTTTCAACCTTCACTTTCGCCGGTGCCAGAGGAAGGCGCCACATCACGCTGCGGGTGTGCGGTGTGACCGGGCCGACTGGAATCATGACCGTCACCGTGCTGCTCGTCCGACATGCCACGTGCGACCACGTGGGCCGCCGGATCGCCGGCCGCTCGCCGGGAGTCCATCTGAACGCGCAGGGTCGGGCGGAGGCCGCAGCGCTGGCCGAAGCGCTCGGTGGACTGCCGGTTGCGGCGGTGTACAGCGCGCCGCTCGAGCGGGCGTCGGAGACCGCCGCCCCGCTGGCCGAACGGCTGGCGCTTCCGGTGGTGGCCGCGCCGGGACTGGACGAGCTCGATTTCGGGGACTGGACCGGGCGCTCACTCGACTCGCTCGCGGCCGAGCCGGGGTGGCGGGCCTTCAACGAAGCCCGGGACACTACGCGGATTCCCGGTGGAGAGCTGATGAGCGACGCCGTGGCCCGGGCCATGGCGGAGCTGGTCCGCTTCCGGCGCGAGCATCCCGACGGGCTCGTGGCCGCGGTGAGCCATGGGGACGTGATCCGCGGCGTACTGCTCCACTGCCTGGGGTTGCCCCTGCACCGGGTGCATCGACTGGACGTGGCACCGGCATCGGTGAGCGTCGCCTACCTGTCCGAGCCGGCGCCTCGCGTTCTTGCGGTGAACTGGACGGTGGGAAGGCCGCCCTGGCGGGGCTGAATCGCCCCGTGCAGGATGCGGCCCGTCTTGCCGCTTGAGGCGGATCGGCGGCGGGGTGCGGGCCGGTACCGGATACGCTTACGGGCATTGAACTTGCTGGAACGAGCGCCGATCACCGAGGCGCGTCCCCACCGCCCGGGCAACCCCTCAACGATCACCGATGCAATCGCTGCGTGCCACGCTGGCTCTCCGGTCGCTCGAATTCGTCCGGCCCTTCCGCCGGCCTCTCGGCACCGTGCTCACGCTCGCCCTCACCCTCTCCGCGCTGAGCGCGCTCGATCCGCTGGTCATGAAGTACCTCTTCGACCAGCTCGGCCGCGCGGGCGGGGCGCACGGCTTCGCGATGGCGATCGCGGCCCTGCTCGGGCTCGAGGCGTTGCGCGCCGTGCTCCAGTGGTGGCTCGGGATCCGGAGCTGGGACGTGCGGCTCGGGGTGGAGTACACCCTGCGGGAGCGCGTGGTGGGCAAGCTCAATACCCTGCCGCTGACCTTTCACGAGCGGGAGGGGGTCGGCGGGACCATCAACCGGATCAACCAGGGGATCACCGGCTACGTCGCCGCCTGCAGCGATCTCGCGTTCAACCTCCTCCCGACGATCCTGTATCTCGGCCTGTCCGTCGGGGCGATGTTCCGCCTCGACTGGCGGCTGGCCTCGGTGGTGATCGTCTTCACTCCCCTCCCCGGCCTGATCGGGGCGCGCGCCGCGCCCGAGCAGATCATGCGGGAGCGCCGGCTGGTCGAGCGGTGGAGCTCGATTTACGGGCGGCTCAACGAGGTGCTGGCCGGAATGATGACCGTGAAGGGCTTCGGCATGGAGGACGTCGAAAAGCGGCGGTTCCTGGACGGCGTACGAGAGGGCAATGAGGTCGTCCGGCGCGGCGTCCGCACGGACGGCGCGAACGGCGCGTTCCGGAGCCTGGCCGCCACCTCCGCCCGGCTGGCCGCCCTGGCGCTCGGCGGGTATCTGGCGTTTCAGGGCCAGATGGGGCTGGGCACGCTGGTGGCCTTCCTGGGCTACATCGGCGGGCTGTTCGGCCCGGTGCAGGGGCTCACCAACACGTACCAGACGCTGCGCAAGGCGACGGTTTCGCTGGAGACGATCTACGGCATTCTCGACGCCGAAGATACCGTGGCCGACGGCCCCGACGCGGCGAACGTCTCCCCGCTCCGCGGGGAGGTGCAGTTCAGGGAGGTCGAGTTCGCCTACCGCCCCGGGGCGCCGGTGCTCCATGGCATCGACCTGACCGTCCGCCCCGGCGAAACCGTGGCCCTGGTCGGTCCCAGCGGGAGCGGGAAGTCCACGCTGGTCACCCTGCTCCAGCGGCTGCACCCGGTCTCGGCTGGAACCATCCTGATCGACGGGATCGACATCCGTTCGATGACCCAGCAGTCGCTCCGCGGGCAGATCGGGGTCGTGTTCCAGGATCCGCATCTGTTCAACGACACGGTCCGGGCGAACATCGCCTACGGACGGCCGGACGCGACCCCGGGACAGATCGAGGCGGCCGCACGCGCGGCGCAGGCGCACGAGTTCATCCAGGCGCTGCCCGAAGGCTACGACACGGTGGTGCACGAGCGCGGGAGCCGTCTGTCCGGGGGCCAGCGACAGCGCATCGCGATCGCGCGCGCGCTGCTCAAGGACCCGCCGATTCTGGTGCTCGACGAGGCCACATCGGCGCTGGATGGCGAGTCCGAGCACCTGATCCAGCTCGCACTGCGGCATCTGCTGCGGGGCCGCACCGCCTTCGTCGTTGCGCATCGGCTGTCCACGGTGCGCGACGCCGATCGGATCGTGGTAATCGACCGCGGGCGGATCGTGGAAGTGGGCTCGCATGACGAGCTGTGTGCGCGGGGAGGGTACTACGGGTCGGTGGTGGACCGGCAGCGGCTCGGATTTCTGGGGGAGCCGGAGTCGCCGCGGGCGGCGTGAGGGAGCCGGAAAGGCGGAAAGGCGGAAAGGCGGAAAGGCGGAAAGGCGGAAAGGCGGCTAGCCGAAGCTCACCTAATCCCGAGCGAGCGCTAGCGACCGAGGGACCTGGCCGACGCGCTTCCGGAAGCTTCCAACTTTCCGCCTTTCCAACTTTCCGCCTTTCCGCCTTTCCGCCTTTCCGCCTCCCTACATCTCATCCTCGAACGCCGTAAACGGCGGCACGTTGGCAAGCCAGAACCCCGCCAGCCCGCCCTGCTGATCCACTTCCACGTAGAAGTTGTCCGCCACCCGGACCACCTCGACCGGCCGGCGGGCGCCGATCCGCAGATGGAAGACGCTCTCGGCCGAGTTGGTCTCGACCGAGAGCGTCGTGTCCACCTCTACCGATGCCACCCCTGGACGGGATGGCCGCGAGGGCAACACGACCCGGCCGTCCGTCAGTTGTGCGGGGATCTGCAGGGCGGCGGCGGTGGTGACTTCCGGCCAGACCACGACGTCCAGCCCGCAGATGACGCCGTTGTTCACGTCCAGCACCGCCACGGAGCCCTCCGCGTCGGTCAGCTCGACCGTGCCGGTGAGCCCACCGCTCTTCCGGTTGCCCTTGAAGGCGCCCGAGAGGATGTCCGTCTCCGGGTCCCACCGCCAGCCGATCGAGGGCAGACTCCCGGTCAGCGGCTCGACCCGCGCTTCGACATTCACGTGCTTGGCCTCAGGCGGCACGGGCGGACGCGAGCCGATGGATCAATCCGACGATCCGATCCAGGGCCCGCTCCAGTTCGGCATCCGACACGGCATAGCTCAGGCGCACCCAGCGGTCGTCGCCAAAGGCGCCGCCCGGAACGAGGGCCACGCCTTCCTGCTTCATGAGCTGCTCGCAGAAAACGGTCCCCGTCACCGGGTCCTTGTCACGGATCCCATCCACGCGGAAGAAGAAGTAGAACGCCCCGTGAGGCTCGACGAATTCCACGCCCGGCGCCTCGCGCCGGAACCGCTCCACCAGCGTGTCGCGCCGGCGGCGGAAGGCGGAGACCATGCGGCTCACCTCGGCGTCCACCTTCTCGTCGGTGAACGCGGCGGCGGCCGCCCACATGGCGGGCTGGTTGGCCCCCGTCGTGGTGTGCGACTGGAGCGCCGCCATGGCCTTGGTCAGGTGGGCCGGCGCGAGCGCTGCGCCGATGCGCCAGCCGGTCATCGCGTACGCCTTGCTGGCGCCGTAGATGATCACGGTGCGCTCGAGCAGCTCGTCCGGCAGGTCGAGCAGCGAGGGGGCGGGGCCGGGGCCGTAATTGATCCGGCGGTAGATCTCGTCCGAGATGATCCAGACGTCGTTGGCCCTGGCCCATTCGGCGATCGACCGCAGCTCGGCGAGGGTGTACACCGCGCCCGTCGGATTGCACGGCGAGCAGAGGATCAGGCCGCGGGTCAGCTTGTTGCTGGCCCGGTCCAGATCGCGCGCGCTCACCTTGAGGCCCCACTCGAGATCGCCGGGCACCAGCACCGGCTCGGCACGGGCGAGATGCACGATCTGCGGATACGACACCCAGGCGGGCGCCGGAATCAGCACGCGATCCTTGGGGCCGAACAGCGTGAAGCAGGCATTGAAGATCGACTGCTTGGAGCCGGAGCTCACGATGATCCGGTCGGGATCGACCGCGCGCCCGCCGGACATCCGGCTCAGGTTCTGCGCCATCGCCTTCCGCAGCTCCGGGATTCCCACGTTGGGCGGGTAGCGAGTCAGTCCTTTCTGGATGGCCTGGATTCCGGCCTGCGCGGCGGGCGCCGGCGTATCGAAGTCCGGCTCCCCCACGCCGAGATCGAGCACGTCCTCGCCCGCGGCCTTTCGCCGCTTGGCTTCATTGCTGATGGCGACGGTTTCGGATGCCTTGAGCTGGTGCACGTTGGTCGAGAGCGGGTCGGGCATGCACTGGTCCGGATCAAAAGGGTCGGTGCGGAATTTCCGGGGAAAGCTCAGGTCCCGGCCGGGCGATGTCAACGGGGCGGCCGATCAGGCGGTCAGGCGGTCAGGCGCTCAGGCGCGTCCTGAGCCAAGCGGTGCGTGTGCAAGCGGCGTTGCCCCCCGGGTCGTGCCCTCTTAGGTTGGCGGGGCCGTTCCGCTCTCCCATGAGGCCCCGTGACGTTCGAAGAACTGCACCTGACCCCGCCGATCGCCGCCGCGCTGGCGCGCCTCGGCTGGCACGCCGACGACCCGCTGCTGCGGGAGGCGGCACCGACCGCGGCGCGAGGGCACAACCTCGTGCTGGTGCTGCCCCCATCGCCGGCGGCGGCGACGCCCGCGCTCGCGGGCCTGCTGGGGCGGCTGGGGGGAGGTGCGCGCGGCCTGCTGCTGGCGCCCGCCGGACAGCTCGACGAGTGGGGGCGCGTGGTCCATCGGCTGACGGGTGACGCGGGGCTCCGGGTGCAGGCGGCGCATGGGACCGCCCGCGCCACCCGGCGCCTTCGGGACGACGCGGTCGATCTCCTCATCGCCACGCCCGAAACCGCAGTGGCGCTCCAGCGCCGCTCGGCGCTTCGCGCGGACGCGCTGAGCTGGGTGCTGCTGGCCTGGCCGGAAGCATGGGAGGAGGAGGAGAGCCTGAGTCCGGTCATGCAGGATCTGGACAAGGAAGCGCAGCGGGTGGTGCTGACATCGCTGCCGGAGCGGGGCGCCGCGCTGGTGGAGCGGTACGCGCGCCGCGCGCTCATGCTGGGGGCGAACGCGCTCGACGGCGAGCCGGTCGGTCCGGTGCGCACGGTGAGCGTGCCCTGGGGCCGCCGGGTGGCCGCCCTGCCGGACCTGATGGAGTTGCTCGATCCGGGCTCGGTGGCGGTGTGGACGGTGGACCGGGGCTCGCACGAGGCCATCGGCGCCGCGGCGGCGCTCCGGGAACCGGAAGGCGTGGTCGTGACCGGCGACGCACCGAAGGCCCAGGTGGTGATCGCGTTCGACCTGCCCGACGCCGCGCGCCTGCGGCAGCTCGCCGGCGCGGGAGAGGTCGTCCTGCTCGTGCCCCCCGGCACGCAAGGCTACGTCGAGCGCGTCGCCTCGCCGCGGCGCCCGCTCCGGCTCCCCGGCGCCCTGGACGCGGCCACCACGGTGGCCGCGGCCCGTCGCGCCGCGATCGTGCGCGCCCTCGAGACCGGGGCACCCGAGCGGGCGCTCCTCACCCTGGCACCGTTGTTCGAGCGGCACGACCCCTCGACCGTGGCCGCCGCGCTGTTCGAGCTCTGGACCACGGCGGCCGGCGCCACGGCCCCGGCCGCAATCCCCGACATCCCGGCCACCGCACGCGTCTACGTGGGGATCGGCAAGAAGGACGGCGCCACCGTGAACGACATCGTGGCGGTGCTGACGAAGGAGGTACGGCTGGACCGCGGGAAGATCGGGCGGGTGGAGCTGCGCGACGCGTTCGCGCTGGTGGAGCTGCCGGCCCAGGATGCCGAGCGGGTGGCCGGCGCGCTCAACGGCACGACCATCCGCCGGCGGCGAGTGACCGCCCGGGTGGATCGCGGGGGGCCATCGGCTCGCGGGGCGCCACCGGCCCGCGGGCGGAGGGGCAGCGCCTAGCGTTTCCGGTTGACCCGCTCCTTCAGGGCCTTGCCGGCGCGGAACGCCGGCACCATCGAGGCCCCGATATCGATCGTTTTGCCGGTGCGCGGGTTCCGGCCCGCCCGCGCGGCGCGCCTGCGGATCTCGAAGTTCCCGAACCCGCTGATCGCCACCTTGCCGCCCCGGGCCAGCTCCGACGCGAGCACGCCGTCGGGTGCGAAGAAGAGCTCCGTGATCTCGGCGGCGCGCGCGCGCGTCACGTCCAGCCGACGGGCCACGGCGCCAATCAGGTCCTGCTTGTTCACGGGGTCTCCTCGAGAGTCGGGCGACGAATATCGCCGCTCGGCCGAACGGGCCGCAAGGTGACGGCGCGGAGCCTCTAGTCCTGTCGTACCGCCAGCTCGTTCTCCACCCGCTCGACTCCCCGGATGCCCCGCACCGCCGCCAGGACGCCCTCCACCTCCGTGCGCGCCACCTGGCCTCGCAGGGTCACCGTGCCGTCCCGCGCGGCGACGTCGATGGCCCGCGCATGCTCGACCTCGTGCCCGAGCTGCGAGCGCACCCTCGCGACGAGCTGCTCGTCGCTCACCGTCTCGTCCTGCAGCCGGCCGCGCGCCTCGGCCACGGCCCCGGAGGCCCGGTTCCGCAGGTCCTCCGCGCGCTCCTGCATCCGCTGTCGGCCCGACCGCATGGCACTGCCAGCCTGGTCCCGGAGCAGCGCGCGACGGCGGGCCCCGCGGCCGGGATCCAGGAAGTACATGAGCGCGGCGCCGATGCCGACGCCAAGGAGCAGCGTCGAGGTTCGATCGCCGCCTGAAGAGTCCCGGTTCATGTTGTCACCTCCTGCGAGTGAGCCGTGGCGCGTGGTCGCTCGCAGGCTAGCCGCGCGGCAAGCGCGGCGGATGTGAGCGCCGTCACACGCGTGGTTGGCGCCATCGCCCGGGGCCTCTAGATTTGCGTTCCTTCCCCAACCGCTGCGGAGCATCGGGATGAACTACGGGTCGCGCCCCGGCTGGATCGAAGTGATCAGCGGGGTGATGTTCGCGGGCAAGAGCGAGGAACTGATCCGGCGGGTGCGGCGTGCGATCATCGCGCGCCGCCGGGTGCAGGTGTTCAAGTCCCACCTCGACCGCCGCTACACCGGGCTCTACTCCGTCTCGAGCCACGACGGCACGGAGCTGGAGGCATCTCCGGTGGACTCGGCCGCGGAGATCTTCCGGCTGGTCCGTTCCGACACCCAGCTCGTGGCGATCGACGAGGCGCAGTTCCTCGACCCCGACGTCGTGACGGTCGCCACCCTGCTCGCGGGCCGCGGCGTGCGGGTCATCCTCGCCGGCGTGGACACCGATTTCCGGGGCGAGCCGTTCGGTGCCATGGGCGAGTTGATGGCGGTCGCGGAGATGGTGGACAAGCTGCAGGCGATCTGCGTGGTCTGCGGAGACCCGGCCTGCCGCAACCAGCGGCTGCTCGACGGCAAGCCCGCCCGCTGGGACTCGCCCACGATCATGGTCGGCGGCCGCGAGAGCTACGAGGCGCGGTGCCGCCACTGCCACAAGGTGCCTCGCCGGGACGAGGACCAGACCGCCCTGCTCTGATGCTCTCCGTCGCCCTCACCGGCAACATCGCCGCCGGCAAATCCGCCGTCGCCGAGCTGTTCCGCGCCTGGGGCGCCACCGTGATCGACGCCGACCGGCTGGCGCGCGAGGCCCAGGCGCCGGGCACTCCCGGGCTCCGCGCGATCGCCGACCGGTTCGGACGGGACCTGATCGGCCCGGACGGCGCGCTCGACCGCGCCACGCTCCGCCGGCGTGTCATGGGTGATCCGGCGGCGCTCGCCGAGCTCAACCGCATCGTGCACCCCGATGTGCTCCGCCGGCGGGCCGCGCTCGAGGCGGAGGCACGCCGCCGAGGCGACCGCGTCGTGGTGAGCGACATCCCGCTGCTGTTCGAGGCGGCGGACCCGGCGGCGTTCGACGCGGTCGTACTGGTGGACGCCCCCGAGCGGGTGCGCCGGGCGCGGCTCATCGCGGGGCGCGGGCTGTCCGCCGAGGACGCGGACCGGATGCTCGCGGCTCAGGCGCCGAGCGGTCCGAAGCGCGAGCGGAGCACGTTCGTGATCGACAACGACGGCGACCGCGCCGCGCTCGAAACGCGGGCCCGCGAGGTCTGGACGCGGCTCCTCGCACGCGCTTGACCCCGCCGCGCGGCCCGCCTATCCTCCCACGCGCCACCCCAGACCTCGAGCCCCCCGTGTCGAACGTACCGGACGAGCTGGCCTACACTCCCGAGCACGAATACGTGGCGCGCACCGGCGATGCCGGGGTCGTGCGGATCGGCATCACCGACTACGCGCAGGGCGAGCTGGGAGACGTCGTCTTCGTCAGCCTGCCCAAGCCCGGGGAGCGGCTCGACTCGCACCAGTCGTTCGGCACCATCGAGGCGGTCAAGGCGGTATCCGAGCTCTACAGTCCGATGGCCGGCGAGGTGGTGGAGGTGAACGGCGCGCTCGACGGCGACCCGGCGGCCGTGAACCGGGATCCGTACGGCGAGGGGTGGATGATCACGCTGCGGATGTCGGACCCGAAAGCGCTCGACGGGCTGCTGTCGCCGGCGGACTACCGGACGCACATCGGGGAGTGACCCTCGCGGTCGCAGGAGCGTGGTGTGAGCTGTGATGCCGAGCGGGACGTTCACGCGAGATCGATTGGTGCCCCGAGAGAGCGGTCTCGGGGCTTTTTTGTGGGCGGGGGCCAGCATGCCGCCGGCCCCCGAGCACGCTCAATCCAGGAGTCCTGTCGGGTATGACGACCACGCTCCCCCCCACCCCCGCCGCCCCCGAGATCGACGTCCTCCACCCCGGCCATTTCGCCTACCGGCACATCGGCCCCCGGCGCGAGGATCTCGCCGAGATGCTCCGGCTGCTGGGCTACGAAAGCCTCGACGAGTTCATCGGCGCCGTGGTGCCGGCGGAGATCCGGCTGCGCCGGCCGCTCGCGCTGCCCCCGGGCCGGAGCGAGCGCGAGGTGCTCCAGGCGCTGCGCGGCCTCGCGGGAATGAACCGCGTCTTCCGCTCCTACATCGGCCTGGGCTACGCCGGGACGTTCACCCCGCAGGTGGTCCAGCGGAACGTGCTCGAGAACCCGGGGTGGTACACCGCCTACACGCCGTACCAGGCGGAGATCTCCCAGGGACGGCTCGAGGCGCTGCTCAACTTCCAGACCGTGGTGTCGGACCTGACGGGACTCGAGGTGGCCAACGCCTCGCTGCTCGACGAAGCCACCGCCGCGGCGGAGGCGATGCACCTGACGCACGCGGTGAGCCGGTCCAAGGAGCCGCCGGTCTACCTGGTGGACGAGTACTGTCACCCGCAGACGATCGCCGTCGTGCGGACCCGGGCGGAGGCGCGCGGGATCCGGATCGAGCTGGGGGAGCCCGAGACCTTCGCGTTCGGTCCGGGCGTGATCGGCGCGCTGGTGCAGTATCCCGCCACCGACGGCGCCATCCGCGACTTCCGGAGCCTGTGCGAGCGCGCGCACGCCGCGGAGGCGCTGGTGACGGCCGCGACGGATCTGCTGAGCCTCACGGTGCTCTTGCCACCCGGTGAGTGGGGCGCGGACATCGCGGTGGGCAACAGCCAGCGGTTCGGCGTGCAGATGGGGTACGGCGGGCCGCACGCGGCGTTCTTCGCCACCCGCGACGCGTACAAGCGGTTCCTCCCGGGCCGCATCATCGGCGTCTCCCGGGACCGCGACGGGCGGCCCGCGCTCCGGATGGCCCTCCAGACCCGCGAGCAGCACATCCGCCGCGACAAGGCCACGAGCAACGTCTGCACCGCGCAGGTGCTCCTGGCGGTGATGGCGAGCATGTACGCCGTCTACCACGGCCCCGGGGGGCTCCGC
>DASSBA010000152.1:0-20681 GCA_035699205.1 Gemmatimonadales bacterium | reverse complement strand
GGGCCACGCGCGACGGGATACCCCCGCCGCGCACGGCCCGGCTTGGGTCGGGCTGATCCCAGCCTGGCACTCCCCGGTCCGCTGCTCCTACTCCGCCTTTCCTCCAACCGCCGCCGGGGCCGGATCCCGCTCCGCGTGCTTCGACGGCGGCGGCCGACCCCGGAACCGCTCCACGTAGAACCGCGTGAACTCCGCCCCCAGCAGCACCACCTGCGCCGAGTAGTACACCCAGACCAGCAGCACCACCACCGACCCCGCCGCGCCGTAGCTCGACGCCAGGCTGCTGGTGCCGAGGTACAGCCCGATCACCTGCTTCCCGACCGTGAAGAAGCCGGCGGTGACCAGCGCCCCGATCCACACGTCGCGCCAGCCGAGCCGTATGTCGGGGAGCACCTTGTACACCATGGCGAACAGCAGCGTCACCACGCCGAGCGAGACCAGCACGCTGCTCGCCGTCCACAGCACCGCCAGCCCGGGGAACGCGTTGCCCAGGAAGTGGTTCAGCGCGGCGAGCGCGGCGCTCACCAGCAGCGACACCAGCAGGACGAAGCCCACGCCGACCACCAGCCCGAACGAGACCAGCCGCTGCAGCAGGAACGCCTTCACGCTGGCCCCCGGCCTCGGCTTCACCCGCCAGATCGCGTTGAGCGCGTTCTGCAGCTCGATGAACGCGCCGGTCGCGCCGAGGAAGGCGGTGACCAGGCCGATCACCGTCGCCGGGATGCTCGACGACGGCCTGGCCGCGCCCTCGAGCATCGCCTGCACCGCGCGCGCGCCCTGCTCGCCGACCAGCCCCCGGATCTGCCCCACCACTTCGCCCCGCACCGCCTCCGCGCCGAACGCCAGCCCCGCCACCGCGATGGCCACGACCAGGATCGGCGCGAGCGCGAACAGCGTGTAGTACGCCAGCGACGCCCCGAGCCGGGGGACGTTGTCGTTCCACCAGCCGATGAAGGCATGCTTGAGCACCCACCAGAGCTCGGCCGGCGCCAGCGCCCTCACGGCGACGGCGGCACCGGCCGCCCTCCGGGCTTCCACGCCGGCGGCTCACCGTCGGCGAGCAGGCGCGCGGCGCGGGCCGCCGCGTCCACCAGGCGCGCGAGGTGGGCGTCGTCGATCCGGTCGGCCTCGTCGGCCGGGGTGTGGTAGTCGGCGTGCATGTTGTACGACGAGAGCGTGTGCGCCGGAATCCCGCGGCGGGCAAAGGCGATGTTGTCGCTCCGCAGGAAGAACTGCTCCTCGGGCCGCGGGTCCGGCACCACCGGGATCCCCGCGGCCGCGAGCCGCTCGCCCATCGTGGAGCGCTCGTAGCCGGTGAGCCAGCCCTTCCCGGGCCCGCCGGCCAGCGAGTCCGGCCGCCCGATCATCTCGAACTCGAGATTGGCCACCGTGCTGTCGAGCGGCACCACCGGGTGGGCAAGGTACCAGTGGGTGCCGAGCAGCCCGAGCTCCTCGCCCGTGGTCGCGAGGAAGACCACCGTCCGCCGGGGCGGCGGCCCGCCGGCGAGCGCGCGCGCCGCGCCGAGCACGGCGACGACGCCGGACGCGTCGTCGTCGGCTCCGTTGTAGATCGAGTCGCCCGCCACCGGCGTGCCGATGCCGAGATGGTCGTAGTGGGCGTCGATCAGCACCGCCTGCCCCCGGAGCGCCGGGTCGGCGCCGCGGACGAGCCCGACCACGTTGACCGCGCGCACGGTGGCCTCGGGCAGCTCGGCCGAGGTGACCAGCGCGAGCATGCGCCGGCCGGTGGAGTCGGTGGACGCCTCGAGCGGGACCCGCTGGAAGTAGCCGCTGTCGCCCGCGGGGACGAGGCCGTACTCCCGCATCCGGTCGGCGATGAACCGGGCGGCGCGGTCGCCGCCGCGGGTGGCGGTGCCGCGCCCCTCCATCGAGTCGTCGGCCAGCGCGCCGAGCAGGGCGCCGGCGCTGTCGGCCGAGAGCGGCGCGGCCGGCGCGCGGACGGCGGGACGGACCCCGGCGGCCGTAGGTGCGCGCGCGCACGCCGCGGCCAGGAGCGCCGCGACCAGCGCCACGCCGCGGACCGTGCTCATCGGGCGCGACCGGCGGTCCCGCCCACCCGCGCCCTCTCCGTCCCTCCGTCTCTCCGTCTCTCCGTCCACTCCGCCCTCCCCCGCTCCAGCCACCCCCCATCCACCCGCACGAACCGGAACGGCGACCGCTCCACCGACAGATATTGCGTATCCGGCTCCCGGGGCAGCCGCGCCCCGAAGTACCTCCGCAGCACGTCGCCCAGCACGTTCACCACCGTTACCGTGTCTCCGAACGCCGCCGCGCCGCCGTCGGGCAGGTAGTACGCCCCGAACGCCCCGAGTCGCTCCCACGCCTCCGCCGCGGTCACCTGCTCGATCGTCGTTTCGGTCTCGAAGCCGAGGACCTTGGAGCCGTGGTCGCCCTGGAGCAGGATCACCGGCGGCACGTCGGAATCGCGGATGAGACGGGCCACCGTCTCCAGCACCAGCCCGTTGAGGCACTCGATCTGGGCGACGTATGCCACCTCGCGCGTGCGCACCGGAAACCGGGGCGGCGTCCGGCACCTGGCGTCGAACACGTAGGGGAAATGCGGATTCATCACGTGGACGAAGGCGAAAACCGGCTGCCTCACCGACGGGAGCCGCGCCACGGCTTCGAGGGTGCGCCGGGCGAAGTCGCCGTCCCACGGGGCATCGCGGTGCAGGTAGTCGATCGGGGTTCCCTGCCGGAGCACCCGGCGGAGCTCGGTACGGGTGAGCGCCCGGCCGAGGTCGAGCCCCCGCCACACGTGCACCACCGAGTCCGCGATCGGGCTGGTCCGCGTGGCCGCCCACCAGAGCGCGGGGAACACCACATAGCGGTACCCGCGCGCCTGGAGGAACCGCGCGACCCGGCTGTGGGCCAGCAGATGGTTCGGCAGCGTCGGGTCCGTGCTCCCCCGCGGGAGCTCCGTCCCCAGCGGGTAGACATGGGCGGCGTTGAGGAGCGACGGCAGCGAGAGCAGCGTGTGCCCGTAGTTGCTCCGGACCACGGCCGGGACGTAAAAGCCGAGCGCGCGGAGGCTGTCCACGAACGCGCGGTTATCGAAGCCGAGGGCGTCGCGGAGCACCGTCGCGTTGGCATACTCGTCGAGCACGATGAGGTAGACGTCGCGCCGCGGGCCGGGCACCGTGGCGGGGCCGGGAATCGGCCGCGCCAGCTCGCGCACCAGCGCGCTCCGGGCCACCTGCTCGCGCCCCCGCAGCTCCACCGCGCCGATCCCGATGGCAGACCGGAGCACCAGCAGCGCGCCGGTGAGGGTGAGGAAGGTCGCCGCGATCCGAAGCGCCGCCGGGCGCCGCGCCAGCCAGCGGAACAGCGCCACGGTGGCCACGCCCCCGACCAGCGCGAGCGCCACGTACTGCAGGTGGTGCGGTGCGCGCGGGAGCTGTCGCGCGACGGTGTCGAACCCGAAGAACCACGCCACCGCGAGGAACGCCGCCAGTGCGGGGAGCCGGCCCTCCGCCCGCCCGCGGAACACCAGCGCGGCGAGCGCGTACACCGCGGCCACCGCGACGAGCAGCGCCGCGAGGATGACGGCGAGGTCGCCGAGCGTGTAGTAGCCCGGGCTCTGCCCTGCCCGGAACAGCACGGGGACCAGCGCCGCGAGGAAGGGGTAGAGCGAGGGCAGCCTCCGCATCAGGCGGCCCCGATCTCGTCTCCGTCCCGCGCGGTCATGAGATAGATGAGCCGCTCGGAGCCCGCCACCGGGTGCACCGCGTCGATCTCGAAGCTGGCCCGGAACGCCGCCTCGAACCCTTCCCGGGTGTAGCACGGGAAGATGTCGGGCCGCGAGCGGAGCATGCGCTGCACCTGCGAATCCGCCTTGGGGACGAACTCGATCACCAGCGTCCGGCCCAGCCGCGCGAACCACTCCGCGATGCGCCCCAGCGGCAGGTTGTTTCCGATGGCCAGATGGTGCACCAGCGCCAGCGCGAGCAGCGCGTCCGCCGGCCCGCGCTGCTCCAGCGAGAGCCGCTCGCGGTGGGCCCAGCCCAGCGCCGGCGAGGGATTGGTGAGGTCCATGAGCAGCGGGAGGACGCCGCTCTCACCCTCCGCACGGACCCGGCGGTAGTTGCGCTCCACCGCGGCGGGATCGAGGTCGAACGCCACCACGCGCTCCGCCACCGCGCGCGCGGCGCGGCTGTACTCGCCCGTGTTGGCGCCGAGGTCCCACACCGTGCGGACCCCGCGGCCGCGCAGCAGGCCGCTCACCAGCTCGCGCTTCGAGCTCGCCGCCGCCGCGGTGTAGTTGTTGTCGGTCGTGTACTCGGACCACTCGGTGCCGGCGGGGCTCCAGCGGAGACCATCGACCGCGCCGCGCAGGCCGCGCACGAGGCCCAGCAGCGTCTCCGCGCCCACCGGGCGCAGGGCCGCGGCGCCGGGCGCCCGGTCGCGGTAGCGGCGCTGCGCCGCGGCGTGGAGCCGCACGTGGAACAGGAGGCCCAGGCTGCGCCAGCTCCGGCCGCCGAGCAGCCGGGCGCCGAGCTCGAGCGGAACGCCATCGAGGTGCGTGCGCAGCAGCGAGCCGAGTCGGATGTCCACCCGGCTCATCAGCGCGAGCGGCACCAGGAAGTGCTCGCAGAACTGGCGGTAGGCCATCCATGGCGCGCCTTCCTTCCGCCGCTCGAAGGAAAGCGTGTCGATGAAGACCGGTTGCCCGCCGTCGAACTGGACGTTGTAGGCGCTGGCATCGCGCAGCGTGAGTCCCCGCACCAGCGCGCGCTCCTGCAGCTCGAGCGTGAGCAGCGCCGCGTCGCGGAGCTGCCCGAACGACCACTCGTAGGGATAGGAGATGAAGGGGATGCGCTCGGGCTCGAGCACCGCCGCGGCCTCGCCGCTGGCCGCGAGGTCGAGGGAGACGGGCCGGTGGGGGACCAGGAGCCGCTGACCGGCCAGCTCGTCATACAGCCCGGAGGCGGTGACGGCCTCGAACTCGTCCTGGAAGACCCGGTTGACCTGCCGGTAGAGTACGCCCTCGCGGGTAAAGACGAACCCGCTGGGGTCGCGGAACGAGCTGTCTAGCGGCTGCCCGTCCACCGGCGGCCGCGCGAGACCAGGGACCGGAAGAAGGACTTCGAGGCCTCGCGTGCCCGGCTGAACATGGCCACGGCCGAAAGCGCCGCGGCGGCAAGGACTTGGAGCGCCAGACTGCCGCTCGTGGGATCTATGTACATGGGTCCCCCATCACACAGGGTCACGAACCAACCGGGAAACGTCACGCCAGCGTACCGAGGTTCTGAACTTACCCACGGGGTTGTGAACAGGGTGTGGCGTGGGTCACTGGGGAGAGGGCAGCCGAGGGTACCGAGTCACCCTGAGCGGAGCGAAGGGGCCATGCCCCGGCGAACGCCCGCCGTCGCGGGCTCGTTCACCCACACCGTCTTCGCGTTCACGAACTCCCGGATCCCCTGCCACGCCAGCTCCCGCCCGTAGCCGCTCTGCTTCACCCCGCCGAACGGCACCCGCGGGTCCGACGCCACCATCGCGTTGATGAACACCATCCCCGCCTCGATCTCGTCCGCGAACCGCGCCCGCTCGCCCGCGTCGTTGGTCCAGGCGCTCGCGCCCAGCCCGAACGGCGTGTCGTTGGCCAGCCGGATGGCCTCGTCGATGGTGCGTACGCGAAACAGCATGGCGACCGGCCCGAACACCTCGTCGTGGTACGCGGGCGACTCCGGCGTGACGCCGGTGAGCACCGTCGGCGCGTACCAGTACCCGGGCCGCTCCAGCCGTCTGCCCCCGGTCAGCACCCGCGCGCCGGCGGCCACCGACCGCTCCACCTGCCCGGCGATCGTGCGCACCTGCGCCTCCGTGGCCAGGGGGCCGATGTCGGTGGCCGGCTCCATGGGGTCGCCCACCCGCAGCGCCTCGAACCCCGCCACGTAGCGCCGCTCGAACTCGTCCGCGATCGGCTCGGCGACGATGAACCGCTTGGCCGCGATGCACGACTGGCCGTTGTTGATCGCGCGGGCCCTGACCGCGGTGGTCACCGCGGCCTCGAGGTCCGCGCTGGGCATGACGATGAAGGGGTCGCTCCCGCCGAGCTCGAGCACCGATTTCTTGATGACCCGGCCGGCGGCGCTCGCCACGTGGCTCCCCGCGCCGGTGCTGCCGGTGAGGGTGACCGCCGCCACCCGCGGGTCTTCGATGATCGCCTGCACCTGGTCGGTCTCGACCAGCAGCGTCTGGAAGCATCCCTCCGCGAACCCCGCGCGGCGGAAGATATCCTCGATGGCCAGCGCGCACTGGGGCACGTTCGACGCGTGCTTGAGCAGGCCCACGTTGCCGGCCATCAGCGCCGGCGCCGCGAAGCGGAACACCTGCCAGAATGGGAAATTCCAGGGCATGATCGCGAGCACGGGCCCGATCGGCTGACAGGCCACCCAGCTCTTCGACGCGCTGGTCTCGATCACCTCGTCGGCCAGGAACCGCTCCGCGTGCTCCGCGTAGTAGCGGCAGCCGAGCGCGCACTTGGCGGCTTCCTCGACGGCGGCCTTGATCGGCTTGCCCATCTCGGTCACCATGAGCCGGCCGAAGGCGTCCTTCTCCGCGTCGAGGATCTTCGCGGCCTCGAGCATCATGCGCCGGCGGTCGGCAAAGGAGGTCCGGCGATGGCGGCGGAAGGCGCCGGCCGCGCACTGGAGCCGGGCCTCGAGCTCGCCGGCGGTGAGCGGAGGGAAGGTACGAAGGGTCTCGCCGGTGGCGGGGTTGATGGTGGCGATGGGCATGGCAGACTACCGGTTGCGCCTCGGCGGGCAACGCACCGAGCCGTAGGAGCAGAAGACACAGCAATCACCCGACCGGGGCTTCACGACCGTCCGGCAGGCGGGGCACTCCCAGAAGTAGAGGCACGCGTCGTCCGGCATCTCGCTCGCGCTTTCCTCGCCGCATGCCGGGCACCCGATCGTCGCGACCTCCATCATACCGAATGTAACCGGCCCCGGCTCCGCGCGGGCCCCCGGTGTACCCTAGATTTCAACTCATGCCCGATACCCTCCTCCGTCCGCTGCTCGCCGGCAGCATCGACTACGCGGGCCTGTTTCCACCGGCCGCGCTCGACATGGCCGCGGCCGTCCGCCGGTACGCCGAGCACCGTGCCAGACCCGATGCGTGGGCGCTCGGCCGGTTCGTCGTGCCGGCGGCGCGCCTGGCCGAGCTCGAGCGCGAGGCGGAGGCCCACGCGCCCCGCAGTCCGGCGGAGCCGTGGCGGCTGAGTGCCCTGCTGGGCGCCGCTGCCGCGGACGAGCTCGAGGCGCTGGCCGATTTCAATTGCCGTCACGCGGCGCCCGGCGCGGCCGCGCTCTCCGCCGACGCCGTCGAGGCCAGGGCCGACTCGGTCGAATCCATCGACCGCCTGCTCGGCGCCATGCCCCGCTGGGTGCAGCCGTACATCGAGATCCCGCTGACTCGCGACCCGGCCCCGCTCGTCGCCGCCCTGGCCGGCCGCGGCGCGCGCGCCAAGGCACGGACCGGCGGCGTCACGGCGGACGCCTTTCCCGCGCCGGCCGACCTGCTCCGCTTCCTCCGCGCCTGCACCGGCGCGGGCGTCCCCTTCAAGGCCACCGCCGGCCTGCATCATCCCCTCCGCGCCGAGTACCGCCTGACCTACGCCCCCGACAGCCCGTGCGGAACGATGTTCGGCTTCCTCAACCTGTTCCTCGCGGCGGCGTTTCTCCGCCAGGGCATGGGCGACGGCGACGCACTGCGGCTGCTCGACGAGCGCTCTCCCGCAGCGTTCCGATTCGGCCCTGGGGTGATCGAGTGGCGCGGCCACCGCCTGACCCGCGCCGCGGTAGACGCGGCGCGGGCCCAGGGCATCATCTCCTTCGGCTCCTGCTCCTTCACCGAGCCGGTGGAGGAAGCACGGCATCTGGGCTGGCTCTAGCCCGGCCCCGCCACCGCCACCGGCACCAGCCGCCGGGTGGTCGTCCCGTCCCCGAGCAGGCCGCCATTCCCCCAGCACCAGGCCCGGTGGTCCGTCGTGATGGCACACGAGTGGAACAGGCCCGCGCTCACCATCTGCAGCTCCAGTCCCCCGGCGACGAGCGCAGGCCTCGGCCGATTGGTCAGCGAGCCGTCGCCGAGCTGGCCGAACTCGTTGCGCCCCCAGCAGAAGCCCCTCCCGGCCAGCGTCACGCCGCAGGTGTGCAGGTCGCCCGCGTTCACATGGTCGAACTTGCGCAGGCCGGCCACCGCACCGGGCGTGTGCCGCTCGATCGTGGTCCCGTCGCCGAGCGCGCCGTTGAAGTTGAACCCCCAGCAGTAGGCCGCGTGGGCGGTGGTCACGCCGCACGTGTGCGAGCCGCCGGCGTCCACCTGGTCGAACTGGCGCCCGCCCGAGACCGGGACCGGTCGGGCGCTGTTCA
Organism: Gemmatimonadales bacterium; assembly: GCA_035699205.1. GTDB lineage: Bacteria > Gemmatimonadota > Gemmatimonadetes > Gemmatimonadales > GWC2-71-9 > CAVVWJ01. The sequence continues at coordinate 12,282 of DASSBA010000152.1, read as the reverse complement.
AGGTCCTGCCGGTGCCGAGCTGCCCGTGGTCGTTCAGGCCCCAGCAGTAGAGCTGGTCGGTCCTGGTGACGCCGCAGGTGTGTTCGCCGCCGCCGCTCAATTGGAGCCAGGCCATCGTGCCGAGCACCCGGACCGGCCGCGGGCGCCAGGTGTTGGTTCCGTCGCCGAGCTGGCCGTAGTTGTTCTCGCCCCAGCAGAAGGCCACGTCATCCCGCGTGATCGCGCAGGTATGGGAGTAGCCCGCCCGCACCTGCCGGTAGCGCCGCCCGCCCACGACCTCGGCCGGCGTCGCGAACGAGAAGTTGTCGCTCCCCTGCGTGCCGCGGCCGAGCTGGCCGAAGAAGTTCAGTCCCCAGCAGTAGACCCGGTCGTCGGTGGTGACCCCGCAGGTGTGCTCGTAGCCCGCGCTCACGTGCCGGAACCGGAGGCCGCCGAGCACCGCCACCGGCCTGGTGCGCGTGGTATTGATCGGCATCCGGCCGTCGCCGAGCTGCCCCTTGTCGTCTCCTCCCCAGCAGTACGCCCGGCCGTCGGTGATGACGCCGCAGCTATGGAACGCCCCGGTGCTCACCTGGGCGAACGCGAGTGCCCCGGTGGCGGCCGCGGTCACGAGCTCCGGTGGTGAAGAGTCCGGCCCGGTGGGCGACTCGGCGTCCCGGCAGCCGAGCGTGCCGAGCATGAGAGCCAGGGTCAGGAGGGGAACCGGCTCGTGAGCGACCCAACCGAGGTGCGGCATGGCGCTTTCCTCTGGCGATTGTGGCGTGCTGCCCCGGCCCCTGCCCGGAGCTGAGCTGAGCTACGGATCCCAAGGTAGACCGCGCCGTCAAGCCGATTTCAAGGAACCCCACCCGGACCTGCGGTTGCGGCGCCACCCTGTTGTTGCACGGGAGTGCACAGCGGCGGTTTCGCCCGCAGCGTGAGATATTCGAGAAACCATACAGCCCGGCTGCCGGGGTGATCGGATCGCCAGGTGAACGACTTGCAGGTCAAGCTGTTGGCGAAGGCCCGGCTGGGCCGCCGTGACGTCCTGCCGGCTGAGTTCTTGACGCTGGCGCCGCCGGCGGGCCGTGGCCTGCGTCTGGCGAGTCGCACCCCCGTTCCACCGCCCATCGAAGCACCTGGCGATCTCCCGCCCGCGCACCCTCCTACCCAGGGGTCTGCTGACTTGGAGTCTTCCACCACCCGGTCCCCCCGGTCACCGCTGAACGACCCACGCGCGGCCCTCGAGAGCGGTTTGAGCGGCAGCTACGTGCTCGAGCGGGAGCTCGGGCGCGGCGGCATGGCTACGGTGTATCTCGCCCACGACGTGAAACACAGCCGCCCGGTTGCCCTCAAGCTGCTCCGGCCCGCGCTGACGGCCACCATGAGCGCCGACCGCTTCCGCCGCGAGATCACCACCGCCGCGCGGCTCCAGCACCCGCACATCCTGAGCGTTCACGACTCGGGCGAGACCCAGGGGCTGCTGTGGTACACGATGCCCTACGTCAGGGGCGAGAGCCTGCGCGACCGGATCGCGCGCGAGGGAAGCCTCCCGCTCGACGAAGCCCTCCGGATCACCGCGGAGGCCGGCCGCGCGCTCAACTACGCCCACCGCGAGGGCGTCATCCACCGCGACATCAAGCCCGAGAACATCCTGCTCACGCTCGACGGCGACACGCTCGTGGCCGACTTCGGCATCGCCCGCGCGCTCGGCGGCCCCAACGAATCGCGGCTCACCCAGGCCGGCCTGGCGCTCGGCACGCCGGCGTACATGGCGCCCGAGCAGGCCACCGGCCAGCGCACGGTGGACGCGCGGACCGACCAGTACTCGCTCGCGGTGGTGTGCTACGAGATGCTCACCGGCCGGCCGCCGTTCACCGGCGGCTCCGGCGCCGCCATCATCGCCCAGCGCTTCACGAAGCCGGTCCCGAGCGTCCGCGCCGCCCGCGCCGACGTCCCCGAGCCCGCCGACCGCGCCATCCGCCGCGCGCTCGCGCTCGACCCCGCCGAACGCTTCGACTCGGCGATCGACTTCGTCCGCGCGCTCGGCGCCGCGGGGCTCACGCCGGCGTCGGGACAGCCGGCGATACCCGAGGCCGTGGTGGCGGCGGAGCGAGTCGAATCCCCACCGGCAGCCGCCCACCCGACCACCGTGCCGCTGCGGCGCTCGTGGCTGGTGCTCGCCGGGCTGGCGCTGCTGGCGCTCGGGGTCGCGGGGGTGGTGGCGTTGAGATAAGGCGGAAAGGCGGAAAGGTGGAACGGCGGAAAGGCGGAACGGTGGAAAGACCGGCGGCGCGCCCGGCTGCCCGCCCCCATTGTCATCCCGAGCGCAGCGAGGGATCTTGCTCCGGAACGGCTCGAGACCGGCGAGCAAGATCCCTCGCTGCGCTCGGGATGACAGTGCCCTGGCGACACACAGCTTTCCACCTTTCGGCCTTTCCGCCTTTCCACCTTTCCGCCTTTCCGCCCGTGGACGAAACCCACCCCCCCACCCGCACCTCCTGGGTCCCGTCCGCCCAGGGCCACACCGACTTCCCCATCCAGAACCTCCCGTTCGGTGTGTTCCGCCCGCGCGACGACGAGGACGAGCCCGCCCGGATCGGCCTGGCCATCGGCGACCAGATCCTCGACCTCGTCGCCTGCCACGACGAGGGCTGGTTCACCGGCGCGGCGGAGCGGGCCAGCGGCGCCTGCGCGGCCGCCACGCTGAACCCGCTCCTCGCCCTCGGACGCGAGAGCTGGGTGGCGCTCCGGCGGCAGGCGAGCGCGCTCCTCGCCAGCGACTCGCCGGCCTGGCGCGCCAACCGCCGGCTGGGCGACCGGGTCCTGGTTCCGATGCGCGAGGCCGAGCTGCTGCTGCCCGCGGCGATCGGCGACTACACCGACTTCTACGCCTCCGTCCACCACGCCACCAACGTCGGCGCCATGTTCCGGCCCGACAATCCGCTGCTGCCCAACTACAAGTGGGTGCCGATCGGCTATCATGGCCGCGCCTCGTCCATCGTGGTGAGCGGCACGCCGGTGCGCCGGCCGAGCGGGCAGCTCAAGGACCCCAAGGCCGAGGCGCCGGTCTGCGCGCCGTCGCGTGCGCTCGACTACGAGATGGAGGTCGGCTGCTTCGTGGGGACGGGCAACGCCCTCGGCGAGCCGGTCCCCATCGAGCGGGCGGAAAGTCATCTCTTCGGCCTCTGCCTGGTGAACGACTGGTCCGCGCGCGACGTGCAGAGCTGGGAGTACCAGCCGCTCGGTCCCTTCCTCGCCAAGAGCTTCGCCACCACGATCTCGCCATGGGTCGTGACGCTCGAAGCGCTCGAGCCCTTCCGCGTCCCGGCCGCGTCCCGGCCCGAGGGCGATCCCGCGCCGCTCCCCTACCTCGCGTCGCCCGCGAACCAGTCGCATGGCGGCTTCGACATCGTCGTCGAGGTGTACCTCAGCTCCGCGGGCATGCGGTCGGAAGGACTGGCACCGGTCCGGCTGAGCCGTGGCCGGGTGGCCGACCTGTACTGGACCCCGGCCCAGATGCTGGCCCACCACACCATCAACGGCTGCAATCTCCGCCCGGGCGACTTGTTCGCGAGCGGCACGGTCTCGGGGCCCGCCAGGGACTCCTTCGGGTCCCTGCTCGAGCTCACCCGCCGCGGCGCCGACCCGCTCACCCTGCCCACGGGCGAGAGCCGCGCGTTCCTGGAAGACGGGGACGAGGTGATCATGCGCGGCTATGCCGAGCGCCCGGGGGCCGTGCGGATCGGGTTCGGGGAGTGCCGGGGGATCGTGCAGACGGGCTGAGCGGATCGGTCCCTCGGAGCGAATGGTTGCCCTATTCACCACAGAGGCACGGAGGGCACGGAGGGTTCCTGACCTGGGGAGGCACCCCGCCCCGCTCGCGGATGCGCTCCGTGATCCAATCCCTCTGTGTTCCTCCGTGCCCTCCCTGCCTCCGTGGTGAATCGACGCACGCAGCCCTCCCCATCATCCGCCGCCTCCCCTATACTGAAGCCTCCGTCGCCCGCTTCCCGTTCCAGAGGCCCTCCCCATCGATCCGCTGACGCTCCGCCGCGCCGTCTTCCGCCGCTTCAGCGCCCGCACCGACGCCCGCGAGGTTCTGCTCACCGGCCCGATCCGCGGCGAGCTGCTGGGCTACGAGCACCTGGCCGAGCGAGCCCAGGACCTGGCCGCCGGGCAGCGGCTGACCCGGGGTGCGCCCGGCCGGCGGACCCCGCTCCTCGCCCGGCTCAACGACACCCGCCGCATCCTCGAGCGCGCGCACCTGCGTCTCACCGACGCGTCCGACCGGGGCGCCGACATCGGCCCGGCCGGCGAATGGCTGCTCGACAACTACTACGTCGTGCAGGAGCACATCGGCGAGGTGCGCGAGAGCCTGCCCGGCAGCTACTACCGCGAGCTGCCCGTGCTGGCCGCCGGCCCGCTGGCGGGCTACCCGCGGGTGTACGAGCTGGCGATCACGCTGATCTCCCACAGCGAGGGGCGGATCGGCCTCGACAACCTCGGTGCCCTGGTCGAGGCGTTCCAGCAGGTCACCGGGCTCACCATCGGCGAGCTGTGGGCGGTGCCCGCCATGCTCCGCCTCGGGCTCATCGAGAACGTGCGCCGGATGACCCTGCGCACGGTGCAGCGGCTCGACGAGCTGGAGGCGGCCGACGACGCCGCGGCCCGGATCGCCCGCGCGGGCGAGGCCGGCACCGCCGAGCTCGACGCCGAGCTCGAGCGCTTCGCGGCGGAGGCGCCGCCGCTCACCCCGACGTTCGTCGCCCGCTTCCTCCAGCAGCTCCGGATCGAGGGCGGCGCGCTGCCCGCCGTGGTGCGGCTGGAGCAGTGGATCGCCGACGAGGCGCTGAGCGCCGAGGAGGCCGCCACCCGGGCCACCCAGCGGCTGGCGCTCACCCAGATCGGCATGGCGAACAGCATCACCAGCCTCCGGGCCATCGCGCGGATGGACTGGCGGACGTTCGTCGAGCGCCAGAGCCGCATGGAGGCGATCCTGCGGGAGGACCCCTCCGGCTTCTACCCGCGGATGAACTTCGCGACCCGCGACCGCTACCGGCACGAGGTGGAGCGGATCGCCAAGCGCACCCGGCGGAGCGAGGAGGCGGTGGCCCGGCTGGCGGTGGACCGCGCCCGCGCCGCGATGCGGGGGGACGCCGCCGACCCGCGGCGCGCGCACGTCGGCTACTATCTCGTGGACCGCGGCCTGGGCGAGCTGGAGCAGACGACCGGCTACCGCCCCACCACCGGCGAGTCGGTCGAGCGCTGGGTCCACCGGCATCCCAACACCGTGTTCGTGGGCGGCGTGCTGACGACCACCGTCGCCGCGCTGGCCGCGGTGCTCTGGCTCGGCGGCCCTGCGGCCCGCGCCGAGTGGCTCGCGGTGCTCCTGCTCGGCCTGCTCCCGGCCGGCGACATTGCCGTCAACGTCGTCAACCAGCTCGTCACCGCGTTCCTCCCGCCCCGCACGCTCCCCAAGCTCGATCTCGACGTGCACGGCGTGCCGCCCGAGTTCCGCACCGCCGTGGTGATCCCCACCCTGTTCGGGAGTGTGGAGGCGGTGCACGAGGCGCTGGAGAACCTCGAGGTCCAGTTCCTCGCCAACCGCGAGGCCCACCTCCACTTCGCGGTGCTGAGCGACTTCACCGACGCCGCGACGGAAACCCGCGACGAGGACGCCGCCATCGTCGCGGCCGCGGTCGAGGGGGTGGGCGCCCTCAACGCCCGCTACGCCGCCGGCAGCGAGGACGCGTTCTATCTCTTTCACCGGCCCCGCCGGTGGAACCCGCACGAGGGCGTGTGGATGGGGTGGGAGCGGAAGCGGGGAAAGCTCGCCGAGTTCAACCGCTTCGTCCTGACCGGCCGGCGCGACGGGTTCACCGTCCTGGTGGGCGACCCGGCGCCGATCCGGAGCGTGCGCTACGTCATCACGCTCGACGCCGACACCGTGCTTCCGCCCGATGCCGCTCCGCTCCTGGTCGGCGCGCTGGCGCACCCGCTCAACCGCGCCGAGTTCGACCCGGCGCTGGGCCGCGTGGTGCGCGGCTACGGGATCCTGCAGCCGCGGGTGGGCGTGTCGCTGCCGAGCGCGCACCGCTCGATCTTCGCGGCCATCCACTCCGGCCACCCCGGCGTGGACCCCTACACCACCGCGGTCTCCGACGTCTACCAGGACCTCTACGGCGAGGGGAGCTTCACCGGCAAGGGGATCTACGACGTCCAGGCGTTCGAGCAGGCCACCCACGGCCGCTTCCCCGAGAACACCCTGCTCTCGCACGACCTGATCGAGGGAAGCTACGCCCGGGCCGGGCTCGCCACCGACGTCATCGTCTATGACGACTACCCCGCGCGCTACCTGAGCTTCACCCGCCGCCGGCACCGGTGGATCCGGGGCGACTGGCAGCTGCTCCCCTGGCTCACGCCGCGGGTGCCGGGGCCGGGCGGGCGGGAGCCCAACCGGCTCTCGCTCCTCTCCCGCTGGAAGATCCTCGACAACCTGCGCCGCAGCCTGGTCGAGCCGGCCCAGCTCGCCTTCCTCGTCGTCGGCTGGACCCTGCTCGACGTGCCCCCGCTCCGGTGGACCCTGCTCGGCCTCGGCGCCGTGGCCGCGCCGTGGCTCGTCTCGCTGCTGCTGGCCGCGGTGCGCCCCCCGCTCGACAAGTCGTGGCGCGCCTACTACGCCGCGGTGGCCCGGGATGCGGCCACCAGCGCGCAGCAGCTCGGGCTGGCCCTGGTGTTCCTCGCGCACCAGGCCTGCGTCTCGGTGGACGCCATTTCCCGGACGCTCTGGCGCATGGCGGTGTCGCACCGCCATCTGCTCCAGTGGCAGTCCGCCTCGCAGGTCGAGCGTGCGATGTCCACCTCCGCGGTCGTGGCGTGGCGGGCGATGTGGCCCGCCGTGGCCATCGGCGTCGCGACCGTGGCGGCGGTGGTCTGGCGCGCCGGCGGGCTCACCTGGCCGCTCGCGCTGGCCGTGCTCCCGCTCGCCACGCTCTGGATCGCCTCGCCCTGGGTGGCGTACGCCCTCACCGCGCCGGCGGTGCGCCCGGAGCACCGGCTGCCGGCCGCGAGCCGGCGCCGGGCGCTCCGCTACGCCCTGCTGCACTGGCGCTTCTTCGACCGCTTCGTCGGCCAGCCGACCCAGTGGCTCGCCCCCGACAACCTGCAGGAAACCCCCGAGCCGGTGGTGGCGATGCGTACCTCGCCCACCAACATCGGCCTGCAGCTCCTGGCCACGGTCAGCGCGCGCGACCTCGGCTTCATCACCCTGGGCGAGATGACCCGGCGGCTCGAGCTGGCCCTCCGCTCGCTCGAGCGGATGCGGCGCTTCCGCGGCCATTTCTACAACTGGTACGACCTGCGCGACCTGAGCGTGCTGGAGCCGGGTTACGTCTCCACGGTGGACAGCGGCAACCTGGCCGGGCACCTGATCGCGCTGCGGCAGGCCTGCCTCGCGCTGGCCGAGGAGCCCGCGCCGGAGCCGCGCGCCTGGCCGGTGCTGGAGACGGCGCTCGCGCTGGTCGAGGAGCGGCTCCGCGCGCTGGACACGGCGGACGCCGCGGGCGCGCCGCTCCGGGCCGCCCAGGCCGCGCTCGCGACGGCGCGGCGGGAACCCGCGTCGGCGGCGTCCCTCGCGACCATCGCGCAGCCGCTCCGCGAGGCCGAGGCGGCGCTCGCCGGCACCCCGGCGGCCGAGTGGGTGACGTGGAGCCTCCGGTTCATCGCGGAGCGCTCCGCCGAGCCCGAAGCGGCGGGCGCGCTCGCGGCCCGCCTGCGCGCCATCGCGGAGCGGGCGTTCGATTACGCGATGGAGATGGATTTCCGCTTCCTGTTCGACCCCGAGCGGAAGCTGTTCGCCATCGGCTTCCAGCAGTCCACCCATTCACTGGACGGCTCGTACTACGATCTCCTGGCCTCCGAGTCGCGGCTGGCGAGCTTCATCGCGGTGGCCAAGAACGACGTGCCGGCCGAGCACTGGTTCCGGCTCGGCCGCACCCTCACCCACGCCGGGCGGGCGCCGGTGCTGCTGTCGTGGAGCGGGAGCATGTTCGAGTACCTGATGCCGGTGCTCGTCATGCGCTCCTATCCGTTCACCGTGCTGGCGCAGACCTACCACGCGGCGCTGGCCCGCCACGTGGCCTACGGCACCGAGCGCGGCGTGCCCTGGGGGGTGAGCGAGAGCGCCTACAACGTGCGCGACCGGCACCACGTCTACCAGTACCGCCCGTTCGGCGTGCCCGACCTGGCGCTCAAGCGCGGGCTCGGCCGCGATCTGGTGGTGGCGCCCTACGCCACCGCGCTCGCCACGATGATCGATCCGGCGCGCGCCCTCGCCAACCTGCAGCTCCTCGAGGAGAAGGACGCGCTCGGCCCCTGCGGCTTCCGCGACGCCCTCGACTACACCCGGCCCGATCCCGACCGCCGCTACGCCGTGGTCGCCACCTACATGGCGCACCACCTCGGCATGAGCCTCGTCGCGCTGACCAACGCGCTGACGGCGCAGGTGTGGCAGCGCCGGTTCCACGACGACCCCGTGGTGCGCTCGGCGGAGCTGCTGCTGCACGAGCGCATCCCCCGCCGGCTGGTGCTGCGCGAGTCGCAGGGCACCCGGCGCGACGAGGCGCTGGTGGGGGTGGAGGTGGAGCGGCCCGCGGTGCGCGAGATCGACGCGCCCGACGCGCCGACCCCGCACGTGGCGCTGCTCGGCCAGCTCCCCTACACCATCATGGTGAGCCACGCCGGCGGCGGGTACAGCCGCTACCAGGCGCTGGCGGTCACCCGCTGGCGCTCCGACGGGACCCGCGACGACACCGGGCAGTTCTGCTACGTCAAGGACCTGTCCAACGGCCGGATCTGGTCGGCGGCGTACCAGCCGGTATGCGCGCCGGCCGACTGGTACCGCGCCCAGCTCGCCACCGACCGCGTCACCTTCCACCGCGCCGACGGCGCGATCGAGACCCGCACCGAGATCGCCGTCGTGCCCGACGACTCGGCCGAGGTGCGGCGGGTCACCGTCACCAACAACAGCTCGGAGACCCGCGAGGTCGAGCTCACCAGCTACGGGGAGATCGTGCTCGCGACCCCCGAGGCCGACCGCGCGCACCCGGCGTTCGCCAACCTGTTCGTCGAGACCGAGTGGCACGACTGGTGTTCCGCCATCACCGCCACCCGCCGCCCGCGCTCGGCGGAGGAGCGGCCGCTCTGGTGCGTGCATGTGGTGGCGGCCGGCCGCGAGCAGGTCGGCGAGATCACCTGCGAGACCGACCGGGCCCGCTTCGTCGGGCGGGGCCACTCGACCCGGGACCCCGCGGCGCTCGAGACCGACGGCCCGCTCCCCGGCACGACCGGAGCGGTGCTCGATCCGGTGTTCGCGCTGCGGGCGCGGGTGCGGCTCACGCCGGGACAGTCCGCGTCGGTGGCGTTCACCACCCTCGTCGCCGACACCAGCGAGCGGGCGTTCGAGCTGGCGGACCGCTACCACGATCCCCACGCCGCGCAGCGCGCGCTCGACCTCGCCTGGACCTCGAGCCAGGTCGAGCTGCGCGAGTTCCAGCTCACGCCGGCGGACGCCGCGGTGTTCCAGGAGCTGGCGGGCCACCTGTTCTACGGCACGGCCGCGCTCCGGCCGCCGGAGTCCGAGCTGCGCCGGAACCGCGGCTCCCAGCCCCTCCTCTGGGCCAACGGCGTCTCCGGCGACTGGCCCATCGTGCTGGCCACGATCGCCTCCGAGGAAGGGCTCCCCACCCTGCGCCAGCTCCTGGCGGCCCACCGCTACTGGCGCCGCCGCGGCATGACGGTGGACCTGGTCGTCCTCAACACCCATCCGCCGAGCTACCTGCAGGACCTGGCGGACCGGATCACCACCGCCACCTACGCCATCGGCGACCCCGGCTCGTTCGACCGGCCCGGCGGCGTGTTCGTGCGGCGCGCCGACGTGATGGACGCGGCCGAGCTGCTCATGCTGCGCGCCACCGCGCGGGTGCACATCCCCTGCGACGGGCGGCCGCTCGGCCGCATCGTCGCGGCCGCGATGGCCACCCGCGAGCCGCTCGATGCCGAGCTCGACGTGCAGCCGCACGAGACCCGCGCGCCCGCGCGGAGCGACTCCCGCGTGGCGCGGGCGGTCCGGCGCATCGGCGCCACCCTCAAGCCGGCCGCGGCGGCGCCGCTCCCCCCGGCGTCGCAACCGGGGGCGGACGGAAGCACCGAGCCGACGGCCCTGGCGTTCGACAACGGATTCGGCGGCCTCGACGAGGAGAACGACTACGAGATCCGCGTGGCCGGCCATCGGGTGCCGCCCGCGCCCTGGGCCAATGTCGTCGCCAACCCGCACGGCGGCTTCGTGGTGACCGAGCGGGGCGGCGGGTTCACCTGGGCCGGCAACAGCTACTTCTTCCGGCTGACGCCCTGGCACAACGATCCGGTGGCCGATCCGGTGAGCGACGTGGTCTACCTGCAGGACACCGAGACCGGCGAGCTGTGGAGCGCCACACCGGGGCCGATTCGCGGCCCCGGCCCGTGGACCGTTCGCCATGGCCGGGGCGCCACCTCGTTCGAGCACGAGCGCGACGACATCGCCACCAGCTACACCCTCGGCATGCCCGAAGACGCGGCCGTCCGGCTCGGCCTGCTCCGCGTGACCAACACGGGAGAGCACGCCCGCCGGCTCACGATCACCACCTACGTCGAGTGGACCCTCGGCGCGCTGCGCGAGCACACCCAGCATCAGGTGCGCACCACCTTCGACGGCGAGCACGGGGCGATCTTCGCGCGGAACCACTTCGACCCGGAGTTCGCCGGGTGGACGGCGTTCCACGCCATCACCGAGCCGGTGACCGCCCACACCGGCAGCCGGCGCGAGTTCCTCGGGCGGAACGGGACGCCGGAGGCACCGGCGGCGCTCCGCCCCGGCGGCGAGCTCTCCAGCGTGACCGGCACCGCGCTCGATCCCTGCGCCGTGCTCCAGTGCGCGCTCGAGCTCGACCCGGGCGAGACCCGGGAGCTGGTGGTCCTCCTGGGCGCGGCGCCGGACGAGGCCGGTGCGCGCCGCGCCCTCGCCGACCACCGGGACGTCGCCCGCGCGCGGGCAGCGGTCGAGCGCGCCGTGGCCTGCTGGCGGGAGCGGCTCTCCGTCGTCACCGTGCGCACGCCCGAGCCCACCTTCGACGCGATGCTCAACCGCTGGGCGCTGTACCAGGCGCTCGCCTGCCGGATGTGGGCCCGCTCGGCGCTCTACCAGAGCAGCGGCGCGTACGGCTTCCGCGACCAGCTCCAGGACGTGATGGCATTCGTCCATGCCGAGCCGGAGCTGGCCCGCGGGCACATCCTGCGCGCGGCGTGCCGCCAGTTCCTCGAGGGCGACGTGCAGCACTGGTGGCACCCGCAGAGCGGGCGCGGCGTCCGCACCCGGTTCTCGGACGACCTGGTCTGGCTGCCGTACGTGGTCGACCACTACGTCCGCACCACCGGCGATGCCTCGGTGCTCGAGCAGTACGTCCCGTTCCTCACGATGCGCGCGCTCGAGCCCGGCGAGCAGGAGCTGTATGACCTGCCGCAGGTCACCGACGAGCACGGGAGCGTGTACGAGCATTGCCTCCGGGCGCTCCGCCGAGCCTCGACCCGCGGCGTGCATGGGCTGCCCCTCATCGGCGGCGGCGACTGGAACGACGGGATGAACCGCGTGGGCGTGGAGGGCCGGGGCGAGAGCGTGTGGCTGGCGTGGTTCCTCATCGCCACGCTGCGCGGCTTCGCGCCGCACGCGGAGGCCCGCGGCGACACCGCCGTGGCGGAGGAGCTCCGGCGGCGGGCGGATGCCTACGCCGCGGCCGTCGAGGCGCACGGCTGGGACGGGGCCTGGTATCGCCGCGCCTACTACGACGATGGCACCCCGCTCGGCTCCGCCGCGAGCGAGGAGTGCCGCATCGACTCGATCGCCCAGAGCTGGAGCGTCATCTCCGGCGCCGGCGACCCGACGCGCCGCGCGGCCGCGATGCGCTCGCTGGAGGAGCACCTGGTGCGGGAGGATGCCCGGCTGGTGCTGCTCCTCACCCCGCCGTTCGACGAAACGCCGAAGGACCCGGGCTACATCAAGGGCTATCTCCCGGGCGTCCGGGAGAACGGCGCGCAGTATACCCACGCGGCGCTCTGGGCCGTGCTCGCCACCGCGCTCGAGGGCAGCGGCGACCGCGCGCTCGAGCTGTTCCAGATGCTCAACCCGCTCACCCGCGCGCGCACGCCGGCGGACGCCGAGACCTACAAGGTCGAGCCGTACGTCGTGGCGGCGGACGTGTACACGGCCGA
>DASSBA010000151.1:0-10081 GCA_035699205.1 Gemmatimonadales bacterium | reverse complement strand
TTGACGCGAATTGCCTCTCTGTGTGCTGCCTCCAGCTACGCCGCGCATCATGAGTCGAGCACGAGGAACTCCCACTCACCCCATTCCGATTACCGTCGTTGCGATCCCGCGGCCGTGGCCGTACCGAGTGTGGCCTCCAGTTGACCGAGCAACGCCCTGGCCGTCGATTCCGAGGACGCGGGATTCTGCCCGGTGATCAAGTTCCCGTCCACCACGGCATGATCCGCCCAGTCGGCCGCCTTGGAGTACCGGCCGCCGTTGGCCTTGAGCGCGTCCTCCACCTGGAACGGCACCACGTTCGTGAGCCCGGCCGCGGCTTCCTCGCTGTTGGCGAATCCGGTGACCGCCTTGCCTCGGACCAGGGGCGTCCCGTCGGGCGCCTTGGCGTGGCGAAGCACTGCCGGACCATGGCAGACCGCGGCAACGGGCTTACCGGCGGCGTACAGCCGCTCGACCAGAGCAATGGAGTCCCGGTCCTCCGCCAGATCCCACAGCGGCCCGTGGCCGCCGGGATAGAAGACCGCGTCGTAGTCGCCCGCCGAGACGGTCGAGAGCTTGACCGTGTTCGCCAGCGCGCGCTGCGCCTCCGGATCCTTCCGGAATCGCTCCATCGCCGGCGTCTGGGCCTTGGGGTCATCGCTCTTGGGATCCACCGGCGGCGCGCCGCCCTTGGGCGACGCGAGTGTGATGTCGGCCCCGGCGTCCTTCAGGACGTAATAGGGCGCCGCGAACTCCTCCAGCCAGAAACCGGTGGGTTGACCGGTATCTCCCAGCCGGTCGTGGGACGTGAGTACCATCAGGACCTTTGCCATTGCTCGACTCCGTGTGATTGCTGGTTCTGCCCATCGACGCGCACTCCCAACCTGCAGGATAGCGCGGGTTCGCATGGCAGCAACCCTTCTGCACCGGCGCCGCTGGCGACGGACCTCAATGGGCTCAGATGATTGACCTGACCGCGGCATCGATCGCTTGACCGCGGTCCCGCGGCCGAGGCGCAGATCGTCGGGCAAGCCTGGATCGCGATCGCGAAGATCGCCCGCGGCGAGTAAGTAGCAGCGATGCCGCACCTGCGAGGGCTTCCACCCGCCCGACCCCGCGTTACCTTCCTGATATACCGCACATCACCATAGGGCCCCATCGACCCAGTCCCGGGACCAGTCTCATGGACCTGCCCCGCGTCCCGGTGCGCCGATGACGTCCGACCTCCGCGACCGGCTGCAGCCGTGACCATGTCCCGGCTCATCGCCGCCCTGGCCGACCGCTACCGGATCGAGCGGGAGTTGGGCGCGGGCGGCATGGCCACGGTGTATCTCGCGCACGACTTCAAGCACGACCGCAACGTCGCCATCAAGGTCCTCCGGCCGGAGCTCGCCGCGGTGATCGGCGCCGAGCGGTTTCTGCGCGAGATCAAGACCATCGCCAACCTGCAGCACCCGCACATCCTGGGGCTGATCGATTCCGGCGAGGTGAACGGTACGGCCTACTACGTCATGCCGTTCGTGGAGGGAGAGTCGCTCCGTGACCGGCTCTCCCGGGAAAAGCAGCTCCCGATCCCGGACGCCGTCCGGATCGGGACCGAGGTGGCCGGCGCGCTGGACTACGCTCATCGCCACGGCGTGATCCACCGCGACATCAAGCCGGAGAACATCCTGCTGCACGACGGCCAGGCGCTAGTGGCGGACTTCGGCATCGCGCTCGCCGCCAGCAAGGCCGGCGGCTCGCGGATGACCGAGACCGGCATGTCGCTCGGCACGCCGACCTACATGAGCCCCGAGCAGGCGATGGGGGAGCGGGAGATCACGGCGCGCTCCGACGTGTACGCGCTCGGGTGCGTGACCTACGAGATGTTGATCGGGGATCCGCCGTTCACCGGCCCCACCGCGCAGGCGATCGTCGCGAAGGTGTTGACGGCCGATCCCGTGCCGCTGAGGGCCCAGCGGCGGAGCGTCTCCGCGCCGGTCGAGGCGGCGGTGCTGACCGCGTTGGAGAAGCTGCCGGCGGACCGGTTCGCGACGGCGGCGGAGTTCGCCGCGGCGCTGAACGGCCGCTCCGACGGGCCGGTGATGCGATCCCTCCCGGCACGGCGTCGCGCACCTCGCTTCGCCATCGTCGCCGGATCGCTGGCGCTCGTGGCGCTGGGAGTCCTCGCCGGCCGCTGGATCTGGGGACGTGGCAACCCCGCGAGCGTCACCTTCCTCCAGCGGACCTTTCGCGACGAAGCGATCTACAACGCCCGCTTCGCGCCCGACGGGCAAACCATCGTCTACAGTTCGGCGGCGGTGACCAGCGCCCCCGAGCTGTTCCTCATCCGCCCCGACTATCCGGAGCCGACCGCCCTCGGTCTCACCGGGACCCACCTGCTCTCCGTGTCGTCGAAAGGAGAGCTGGCCGTTCTGGTCCGCGCGGAATTCCTCCGCCATCGTCTCTTTCTGGGCACCCTGGCGCGCGTCCCGCTTGGCGGCGGCGCTCCGCGAGAAGTGCTCGACAGCGTGCGGGAGGCCGACTGGTCACCGGACGGCGCCGAGCTGGCCATCATCCACGATGTGAGCGGGCGGGATCGCCTCGAGTTCCCCATGGGCAAGGTCCTGTACGAAGGCTCCGGCTACCTGAGCGATCCGCGTGTGTCCCCTGACGGGCAGCATGTCGCATTCGCCGAGCACCCGTTTCGGTGGGATGACCGCGGCACGGTGAAGATCGTGGATCGAGCGGGCAAGGCGGCGGCAGTCACCCGCGACTTCAATTCCATTGAAGGGCTGGCGTGGCGGCCCCGGGGCGACGAGCTCCTGTTTTCGGCGTACGACAGTAGCGGGTACGTCGTTCGTGCCCTCAGTCTCCGGGGACGGCTGCGGGTCGCGGTGACGGGCGCGGGCAACCTCACGGCACAGGATGTCTCTCGGAGCGGACGATTGCTCGTGACCCGCGATGATGCGCCGTACCGGTTGATGCTGCGCGGGCCGGGGGGCTCGCGCGAGCTCGACGTGTCCTGGCTCGACGCCTCGATCGGCCCGAAGCTCTCGCGCGACGGCTCGCTCCTGGCATTCACCGACGGCGGTACCGACGCCAGCGTCAACTACGACGTCATGTTGCGGAAGGCCGGCGGCGGTGAGGTGGCACGGCTGGGTGAGGGCGAGGCCGCCGCCTTCTCGCCGGATGGGAAGTGGCTGCTGGCCTTCGTTCCCTCGACGCCGCCGAGGCTTGTCCTGTATCCCACGCGGACGGGCGCCGAGCGCCAGATCACCATCGATCCATTCGAATCCATCGGGTCGGCCGACTGGTTCCCCGACGGCCGATCGGTCCTCTTCTGCGGGAACCGGGCAGGGGAAGCCTCCCGCTGCTACGTCCAGCCGCTGGCGGGGGGAGGGGCGCGGGTGATCACCCCCTCGGGAACGGGCGCGGGATTCGTCTCGCCGGACGGGAAAGAAGTCGTGGCCTTCAGTCGCTCCCTTGGTCACCGCCGGTATCCGGTCGCCGGGGGTAGCGGCAGCGAGATCCCGGGGCTCTCGTCCGACGACCAGGTCGTTCGCTGGAGCACCGATGGGCGGGCGCTCATCGTCGGAGGCGCGACCTCGCGCACCGTAGACCGGGTCGACCTCGCGACGGGCGGGCGGCAGCCGCTCGTCGCGCTCGGCAGCGAGGCCCCC
Organism: Gemmatimonadales bacterium; assembly: GCA_035699205.1. Lineage (GTDB taxonomy): Bacteria > Gemmatimonadota > Gemmatimonadetes > Gemmatimonadales > GWC2-71-9 > CAVVWJ01. The sequence continues at coordinate 6,440 of DASSBA010000151.1, read as the reverse complement.
GGTCCCCGGTGGCGGCTCGCGTTCTTCGCGATGGCGGACGATCCTCACGTCTATGCCTATGTGGCCGCGGCGTATACCTCCGAGATCTTCACCGTGGATGGCGCACGATGAGCGAGCCCGCGACGTGAAGCACGACCGTTCCCCCACCGCGTCGGCCTGTCGAATCGCCTGGCCCCCGATCGACTTATGGATGAGGCACTCCCCACTTCCGATGTTCAGCGATTGGAGATCCGATCCATGAAGTACCTGATGCTCATCAAGCACACCGAGAGCTATCGCAACGAGGCCATTCCCCAGGCGCTGATGGACGCCATGGGGAAGTTCGTCGCCGAAGGGTTCAAGAGCGGCATCCTGAAGGACACGGCGGGCCTCAAGCCCACGTCCGAGGGCTTCCGAGTTCGCACCGGCGGCAATCGGCTCACGGTGAGCGATGGACCGTTCGCCGAGAGCAAGGAGGTCGTGGGCGGCTATGCCCTGGTCGACGTCGCCTCGACGGAGGAGGCGCGCGAAGTGGCCCGGCGGTTCATGGAGCTGCACCGGGTGCACTGGCCGGCCTTCGAGGGCGAGTGCGAGGTGCGGCCGCTCGAAGATATGTAGCCAGCGAAGGGATCTTGACCGTCTGGCTCGACCCGTGCCCGGGCAAGATCCCTCGCGTTCGCTACCCCCATCTCCGCAAGGCTCGTGAGTTAGTACCGCGGCCGCGCGTGCGAGGCCGATGCCGTGACGTCCGCCCCGACCGACCCGGCCGTCTGCGTCGCCAGCGCCAGGTGCTGCTGCACCGTCGGCAGCATCCTCGAGGCCAGCTCCTTCAGCGACGCCACCCGCCCGCCTTCGGCTTCCTGCTGGAACAGGCGCACCGCCTCGCGATCGTACTCCACCATTGCGGCCATGTAGTTCTTGTCGAAGGAGGAACGGCCCGTCCCGAGGAACCGGTCGATCACCTGCTTGTGCTGGCGCAGCACGACGGGTGCCGGGAAGGCCGCCTGTTTCGCCGCTGTCGCGAGCTCCTCGTTCGCCGTCGAATAGTCGGCCACCATCCGCTTGGCGAAATCCTTGACGCTGGCGCTGGACCCCTTCTCCTCCGCCAGTTTCCCGAGCCTCACCTGAAGGAGACCAATGCTGCCGGCCATCTGGATGAAACTGCTGTCCGCGCCCACCACCGTCTCCTGCGCGGCCACCGGCGGGGCGGCCACCGCGGCGCCCAGTAACAGACCGGTGATCACCGCGGGAGCCAGAAACTTGACGACCATGCTCTGATCCTTTCGCGTTATGCCGCCATGGAATGACCCGTGATTCGTGCTCCGGGATTAGACGGACGATTGCCCCGGATGGTTTCGTCCGCTCGTGGCGGTGGGGAGGCCCCGCCCCGGCCGGGTGCTGGCCCGGCACGCAATTTCCCCCCATCTTCCACCGACCCCCCACGCGAAGCCCACGATGACCGAGCCGGTGTCCCGACTGCAGGCGGCCCTGGCCGACCGCTACCGCATCGAGCGGGAGCTCGGCCAGGGCGGCATGGCGACCGTGTACCTCGCCGAGGACCTGAAGCACCACCGCAGGGTGGCGGTGAAGGTCCTGCGTCCCGAGCTGGCCGCCACGCTCGGTCCCGACCGGTTCGCCCGGGAGATCGAGGTGGCCGCCAGGCTTCAGCATCCCCATATCCTCGGCCTGCTCGACTCGGGGGACGCCGACGGCTTCTTCTATTACGTGATGCCCTACGTCGAAGGCGAGACGCTGCGCGACCGCCTGACCCGCGGCGGCGAGCTGCCGGTGCCCGAGGCGCTGCGGCTGCTCGGCGAGATCGCCGAGGCGCTCTCGACCGCCCACCGCGCGGGCGTGGTGCATCGCGACATCAAGCCGGAAAACGTGATGCTCTCGGGCCGGCACGCGATGGTCATGGACTTCGGCGTGGCCAAGGCGGTGACCGAGGCCTCGAGCGGCCCCCAGCTCACCTCGGCCGGCGTGGCGCTGGGGACGCCGGCCTACATGGCGCCCGAGCAGGCGACCGCCGACCCGCAGATGGACGGACGGGTGGACATCTATGCCCTGGGTGTGATGGGCTACGAGATGCTCACCGGCGCGCCGCCCTTTGCCGGGCTCAACCCGCAGCAGACCCTGGCAGCCCACGTGACCCGCGCGCCGGTGCCCGTGGGCCAGCAGCGCGACGGCCTCTCCCCCGCGCTCGAGGCGCTGGTGATGCGCTGCCTCGCCAAGCGGCCCGCCGACCGCTTCCAGACCGCGGACGAGCTGGTGGCCGCGCTCGAGCCGCTGGCCCTGCCGAGCGGCGGGATCACGCCGACCCAGACCCGGCCGGTGGCGGCCCTCGCGGTGAAACGAGCGGGAAAACTCCGCTGGACCTGGGCCGCCGCCGGCGTCGCCGCGCTGATCGCCGCCGTCGCGCTCGTCCTGTGGAAGCCCTGGGCGCGCGCCGCGGCCCGCCCGCTCGACGCCAACCTGGTCGCCGTGCTGCCGTTCCGCACCGCCGGTGCCGACCCGAGCGTGCAGTACCTGCGGCAGGGCATGGTGGATCTCCTGCAGGCCAAGCTGACCGGCGAAGGAGGACCGCGCGCCGCCGACACCCGTTCGGTGCTGGCGGCCGTGCGCGATGCCGGCGGCGGCGATGCGCAGGATCTATCGGAGGACGCCGTTGCCGGCGTGGCGCGGAAGGTTGGTGCCGGGCGAGTGCTGCAGGGCAGCATCGTGGGATCCGCGGATCACCTGGTCATGAATGCGTCGCTGGTTTCCGTGCCGGGTGGAAAGACCCTGACCCAGACCAGCGTGGCCGGGCCGAAGGACAGTCTCTTCATCCTGATCGATCGCCTCACGGCACAACTGCTGGCCCTCGGCGCCGGCGCGAGCTCCGCGCAGCTCAGCGCGCTCACGACGACCAACCTCGATGCGCTGCGCGCCTACCTCGACGGTGTCGCCGCCTATCGCCGCGGTGCTTTCCAGAACTCCACGCCGCTGCTCGCCCGCGCGGTGGAACTGGATTCGACCTTCGCGCTTGCGCTGTCCGCCCTTGTCGAGTCCGACGGCTGGCACCCCGCGACCACGGACATGCGGCGCATCCAGCGCCTCGCCTGGCAGTACCGGGACCGACTGAATCCGCAGGACCAGCTCTTCCTGTCCCTCCGGCTCGGCTCGCGCTATCCGAAGACGACGCCCTGGACCGTGCGGATCGCGGACGCCGAGCACGCCGTGCAGGCGATTCCCGAGAGCGCCGACGCCTGGTATTACCTGGGCGACGACCTGTTTCATTTCGGCCGTCTGGCTGACATTCCCGAGCCGGAGCTCAGGGCCCGGCAGGCGTTCGAGCAGGCGTTCCAGCGCGACTCGCTCTACGGCGGGCCGATCCAGCATCTGGCTTCCCTGACACACGCGGCAGGCGATACCGCGGCCCAGCGGCTCTGGACCCGCCGGCTGATCGCGCTGGATTCGGCCGGAGAAGGCGTCCCCATGGCGCGGTGGAACCTGCTCCAGGCCGACCGGGACGGGGCAGGTATCGCGGCGTTTCTATCGGGGCTCGAGTCGGGGCCGGGGCAGGTTCCGCAGGGCATTCTGTTCTTTACTCCGCTGGACAGCGTCACAATCGCCCATCGCGGGGCCTTGCTGGATGCCGTCCATCGGCGCTCCGCGACGAAGGCGGACCGTATCGTCATGGCCGCCGACCGCGCGCGATATCTCTGGAATCTGGGACGCCCGGCCGAGGCGGCGAAGTGGATCGACACGCTGGCGACGCTGGACCAGCACGGGGCCGGCCAGCTTTCGGCGCTCGGCGCCTTCTGGTTCGGTGGACGACCGATGGATACCACGATGATGGATACCGAGCAGCTCGACGTCATGCGGACCTGGCGTGGAGATGCCGCCGCGGGCCGGCGGCTGCTGGAGCTCTGGCGGGGCCGGGCCGCGAAGGACTCGACGGACGGCTTCTACGGTCGCGGGGCCGCCGTCGTCCAGGCCAAGCTGGCGCTCGATCGCCACGACCCGGCGGCCGGTCGTCTGATCGACCTCGCCGACTCGCTCTGGCGCGGGCGCGAGGGCGCGGCGAGCTGGGCCTCGCTCGAGCTGGCGCGCCTGTACGAGAAGCAGGGCCGGGTCGATCGAGCGCTCCGGGCGGTGCGGCGCCGCTGGATTCCCCTGGGGGAGCCCGAGCCGGCGGGCCTCGCCGAGTCGTACCGCCTGGAGGGCAGGCTCGCCGCGCTGGCCGACGACAAGGTCGGCGCCCTCCGCGCCTACCGGAATTACCTCCGGATGCGAGGAGTGGACCCCGAGCCCTCGCGCGTCCCGCAGCTCGACAGCGTGCGGGCCGAGCTGCGCGGGGTCGGGGATCTCGAAGGAACGCGGTAGCCGCCATACCCGGGGTCCTGGCTCCGCCGCGACATCCGCGCTAGCCTTGGTAGCCGGGCTCCGAGTCGTGAATTCACCACCGGTGGTTCTCCGTAGAGTACTGAACGACCTGAATCCCATTAGAGACGCTCAGCGTCGGGCTCGCCCCCGTGACGCTTCCAGGTCCCCTGCAGGCCCGCTCGTGCTTTCCCGCCTTCCTCGCCGGCCTCGCCGCCTGCGGGTCGGGCGATCTCGGACTCCCCAACCAGGGCCAGCCGTCCGCGATCCAGGTCGTGCGCGGCGACCGCCAGAGCGGCACCGTCGGCGAGGCCCTGGGCGATTCGCTCGTCGTTCGCGTGGTGGACCCATTCGGTGCGCCGGTCCCCGGCATCGAGGTGACCTGGACCGCTGAGACGGGCGGGAGCGTGAGCCCGGCGGCCACCATGACGTCGTCCGATGGCCGCGCGGCCGCCGAGCGCGTCCTCGGCCCCGAGCTCGGCACCTACGTCACCACCGCCGCCCTCGCCGGGATCGGCGACGCCCCAGAGCCGGCCGTGTTCACCACCATCGGCGTCGCCGCGCGCCTGGCCTTCACCGTGACGCCGCCCGCCACCGCCACCAGTGGCGTGCCGCTCGATCCCGCGCCCGCGCTCCAGCTCCTCGACGCCGCCGGAAGTGAGCTCGCCCGCGAGGGCGTGGTGGTGACGGCGCAAATCCTGGTCGGGGACGGCAGCCTGGACGGGGCGACCACCGCCGTCAGCGACGCCGCCGGCCGGGTCGCCTTTGCGGGCCTTGCCCTCCGGGGCACCGCCGGCACCCGGACCCTCATCTTCGCCGCCGATGGCTTCGCCCCCGCGACCGCGACGGTCGCGCTCGGCGTAGGTGCGCCGGGGTCGCTCGAGGCCGCGGCGGGCGACGGGCAATCGGCGGTCGTGGCCTCTGCGGTCGCGACCAGGCCGGCAGTGATCGTCCGCGACCGGGACGGCAACACTCTCGCCGGCATCCCGGTGACCTTTACCGTGACCGCGGGCGGCGGCTCGCTCGACCACCGCACGCCCGTCACCGGGAGCGACGGCGTGGCCACCGCGGGCAACTGGACCCTTGGTCAAACCGCCGGCCCCAACACCCTGAAGGCCACTCTCTCCGGCCTGGACGTGAGCGGGAGCCCCGTGGTGTTCACCGCCACGGGCACTCCCGGTCCGGTCAGTGCCGGCAAGAGCACGGTGAGCGCCGATCCGGCGACCATCAGGGCGTCGGAGGGGTCGAGCCGAAGCACGATCACCGTCACCGCTCGCGACGCGTTCGACAACCCCGTCCCCGGCCTCGACGTCACCCTGTCGGCCACCGGGGACGGGAGTGCGCTGACCCAGCCGTCGCACCCGACGGGAAGCGACGGATCGACCACGGCTCTCCTGAGTGCCACCACCCCCGGTAGTCTCGTGGTCTCCGCCCTCATCGCCGGGACGGCCGTGACAGACCTCGCCGAGGTCTCCGTCGCCCCCGGGACGCCCAGCGCGGCGAAGAGCAGCGCGACGGTTCCCGGCGGCACAGCGGGCCAGGCCACCACGGTCGAGATCCGGCTCGAGGACGCGCAGGGCAACGACGTGGTGGGGCAGGCGGGCGCCATTGCCGTGTCGGTGGCGGGGGCCAATCCCAAGGGCGTTGTCGCCGCGAGCGACCAGGGCGGCGGACGCTACACCGCGAGCTACACCCCGACCAACGCCGGCACCGATCGGATCCGGGTGGAGGTGTCGGGGACGGCGGTGTCCGGCGCGCCCTTCACCAGCGCGGTGCGGCCCGGGGCGGCCGACGCGGACGCGAGCCGGGCGGTCGTCCCGGCCTGCGTCGAGTTCACCGAGCTGCCCGCGCCGGTCGGCATCACCGCCTTCGACGCCTTCGGCAACCGGGAGACCCGGGGCGGCGACGACTTCCAGATCCGGATCAACCAGACCACCCCCGTGCGCCCGATCGACAACGGCGACGGCACCTACTCCGCCCGGCTGAACCTCCTGGTCGGCGTCTGGCGGATCGACATCACCCTCCGCGACCAGCCGGTCGAGGGGAGCCCGTACCAGATCATCGTGCCGCTGCCGTTCTCCGGCTGCCGGTGACGGGTC
>DASSBA010000150.1:0-54037 GCA_035699205.1 Gemmatimonadales bacterium | reverse complement strand
TGGGTCTGGCGCTCGGCGAGGGACCGTCGTGGCGGCTGGAAGGCGCCGGGCTCGGCGCCATGGCCTATCTCGTGGTGTTCGGCTCGATCGTGGGCTACACCGCGTACGGGTACGCGCTCGAACACGCGTCCGCCACGGTCGTCGGCACCTACGCGTACGTGAACCCGGTGGTGGCCGTCGCGCTCGGATGGCTCGTGCTCGCGGAGCCAGTGACGCCGCGAATGCTCGCCGCCATGGGACTCATCCTGGGCGCGGTGCTGTGGATTCAGCTCGCTTCGCGGGGTGGCCAGGCGGCCACGCACGGGCCGGGAAAGACGGAAGAACGGAAAGGTGGAAAGGTGGAAAGGCGGAAAGGCGGTGAGTCGGCCGGGACTGTCATCCCGAGCGGAGCGAGGGATCTACCCGACCGTAGCTCGAACTCGGCCCGGCAAGATCCCTCGCTTCGCTCGGGATGACAGTCCGGAGTCACGTCCCGTTCGGCTCGACGCGTTTCCGTCCTACGGTCTTTCCGTCTTTCCGTCCTTCCGTCCTTCCATCCTCCAGCACCTCCATCGCCGCGTTGCGCCCGTTGATCCCGATGACGCTTCCGCCCGGGTGCGTCCCCGCTCCGCAGAGATAGACGCCCGGCATCGGCGTCCTCGCCGCCAGCCGCCGGTCCCACATGTGGTCGGGCAGGATCTCGCCCTGAAAGATGTGCCCGCCGGTGAGGCCCACGCGCCGCTCGATGTCCGGCGGACCGAGCACCTCGAGCGCGATGATCGCCGCCGGCAGGTTGCTGCAGAAGCGCGCGATCGAACCCACCACCGTGCGCCCCACCTCGTCGCGGCGCGCATCCCAGTCGCCCTCGCGGAACCGGTGCGGCACGTACTGGGCGAAGACGCTCAGCGTGTGCACGCCCTCCGGCGCGATGCTCGGATCGAACACCGTCTGCAGGTACAGCTCGTTCCAGGTGCGGGGCGGGAGCACGCCGTCGTTGGCCAGCCGGTGGAAGTCGCGCCACGCCGGCTTCGAGAGCGGCGTGTTCACCTGCCCGGTGTGGTGCGGCTCGCGCGTGCCCGGGCGCGCGGTGAAGTTCGGCAGCTCGGTGAGCGTCAGGTTGACCTTGACGGTCACCCCTTTCATCGGGATCGCCCGCACGCGCTCCGCCCACGCCGCATCGGCGGCGGCGCCGAGCAGCGCGAGTGTGGCGCAGGGGTCGGCGTTCGAGACTACCCGCGGCGCCGCGATGCGCTCGCCCGAGGCCAGCTCCACCCCTTCGCCCGGGAGGATGCGGCCGACCGGCACTCCCGCCGCCACCGTGGCGCCCGCCGCGCGCGCGATGTCGCACAGGAGGAACGAGACCATCCCCATGCCCCCCTCGACGTACCCCCACGTGCCCGGCTGCCCGTCCATCCGGCCGGACGCGTGGTGGTACCAGACGGAGGCGGTGCCCGGGTCATGCGGGCTGGCGTTGGTGCCGATGACTCCCTGGCCCAGGTAGGCAAGCTGCAGGCGCTCGTCCCCGAGATAGCGTTCCACCAGCTCCACCATCGACCACTCGAACAGGAGCGCCCGCGCCTCCGGGTCGTTGCCCAGCCGCCGCTCGATCGCCTCGCGCGTGGGCGAGGGGCCGATCCAGATGTCTCCGGGCCCATCGGGGCGCAGCGTGTCGCGAAGCCGCCGCTTGACCGCGTGCATCGCGCGCCAGCCGCCGAGGTCGCCGGGAGCGAACCCCCCGATCTCCTGCTCGCACCGCTCGTCGTCGTTCCAGAGCTGGATGCTGCTGCCGTCCTCGAACGGCACGAACATCCCGCCCACCGCCGGCGTCCACCGGAACCCGCGGCCCGCGAGGTCGAGCTCGCGCATCACCAGCGGATGCAGGAGGCCCACCACGTACGCGCAGGGCGACATCCGCACGCCCGGCCACGGCTCCTCGAGCGTGCACGCGCCGCCGACCCGTTCGCGCGACTCGAGCACCAGTACCCGCCGTCCCGCCCGGGCCAGGTACGCCGCGCAGGCAAGCCCGTTGTGCCCCGCTCCGACCACGATGACGTCCCACCGCCGGCGCGCCAGCGCTGCCACCGGCTCGGGCAGGCCGATTCGCCCGAGTACCGCGGCGGTGGGGCTTTCCCGGGACCGTCGAGTCAAGGAGTGAGCCACGCTCCGGCACCCAGCCACAACCCCCAGCAGACCAGCACCACCCCGACGGCTCGTCCCAGCCGCTCGCCCCCGGGGATGAGCTTCTCCAGCAGCACGAATCCGGCGATCGCCGCCACCCAGAGCAGATTCATCACGCCCGCGACGAACAGCAGCGCCATCAGAAGCCAGCAGCAGCCCACGCACTGGCTCCCGTGGCGCACCCCCATGGCCAGCGCGCCCCCCCGGCCTTCGCGCCACTCGGTCGCGAAGAACCCGAGCGGAGAGCGGCAGTGCGACAGGCAGGCCCCCTTGAGCGGCATCCACTGGTAGACACCCGCGGCCACCAGCAGCCCGCCGCCCAGGAGTGGGCTCGCGCTGACCATTGCCGGCGAGAGCAGCGCGGCGCGGTGCAGCGTCCATTGGACGGTGGCCGCTCCCACCGCGTAGGCGGTCCAGACGAGCAGGTAACCCAGCGTGAAGATCGCCACCGGGACCGCGGACCGACCCTGCTGGCGCCGGCGCCGCGACACGGCGTCGAACAGCAGGATCGTCGGCGCCGCCGATGGAAGCATCATCGCGACCATCATGACCGCCCACATGCCGACGAGCCACACGAGCCCCGCGTGGCCGGTGTCATCCATCCCCGGCATCGCCATGGCGGCATGCGCCGGCATGTCCGCCATCCGGACGACGTACGCCCATGCCAGGGCGGCGACGCCGGCAAGCCCCGCCGCGACGACCGCCCGGTCCCGCCGGAGCACCGCCTCCGGCATCGCTAGGCCTGGTTGGTCCAGGTCGGTGTGGAGTAGCTGGCGAACCCGCCGGGGTGCTTGAAGCGGATCGGGCCGTACTCGCAGGACATGGCGACGGTGGTCGTGATGTTGCCGACGTCCCAGAAGAACCCGCCCTTGGGATAGACGATCTGGACTTCCTTCTCCTGGCCCGACACCGCGTCGCGAATCGGTGTCTGCGACAGCTCGAGCACGCCCGGGATCCGGTACGAGGATTTCGTGCCGTTCACGTTCATTTCGATGGGCGCGCGCACGGGCCCCTCGAGCGAGCCGATCGTCCCGGCGAGCGCCTCGAACGGCATCCCGCCGGCCTGTCCGGAGAGGATCATGGCCATCGCGTCGGCTTGCGCCTGCGACGCGCGCTCGTCGATGAACACCGCGACTCGGCCGTTCCCCTCGTGAATCGCCTTCGGATACATGGCGGCGATCAGGTACCGCACACCCGCGAGCGACACGTCGCCGTAGCGCCCCTCCTCCACTTCTCCGCCGATCAGCGCCTCGCACGGTCCCTTGTCGGGAAAGCCGCCGAACTGGCAGTTGCAGCCGGGGGTGCAGTTGCATGCCTCGATGTTGTGGACGCTGATGCGGTAGGGAACCTGGGTGGCGGTTGCCTGTGCCATGGAGCACCCCCTTGGTTTTGAGTGAGACGGGAGGCCGGAAGCCCGGCTCCGCGCCGCCAATATGAAAGGCCGGAGCGCAACCCGGAAGACGCCGATTACAATTCTATCCGTGACCGAGCGCCTCTACTACACCGACGCCTACCTCACCGACTTCGACGCCGCGGTCGTCGCCCGGTCCGACGATCGCCGCCGCATCTACCTCGACCGCACCGCGTTCTACCCCACGTCCGGCGGCCAGCCGTTTGACACCGGCTGGCTGGGCGACGCCGCGGTTACCGACGTGGTGGACGAGGGGGACCGGATCGCCCATGTCCTGGCCGCGCCGATCCCGGGAGAGCGCATCCACGGCCGGGTGGATTGGCCTCGCCGCTTCGACCATATGCAGCAGCACACCGGGCAGCACCTCCTCTCCGCCGTCGTCGCCGGGCGGTTCGGCGTCCCCACCGTGAGCGTGCACTTCGGCACCGACGCCTCCACCCTCGATCTCGAGACCGGCGGGTTCTCGCCCGAGCAGACGGCGGAAGCGGAGGCTCGCGCCAACCAGGCGGTGACCGACAATCGTCCCGTCGTCGTCAGCTTCGAGGACGCCGCGTCGGCCCCCGGGCTCCGGAAGACGCCCGGCCGCGAGGGCATCCTCCGAATCGTCACGATCGAGGGGCTCGACCGGAGCGCCTGCGGCGGCACCCACGTGCGCGCCACCGGCGAGATCGGACCGATCCTGATCCGGAAGGTGGAGCGGGTGAAGCAGCTCGTCCGGCTGGAGTTCGTCTGTGGTGCACGCGCCGTCCGGCGCGCGCGCGCGGACGCCGAGCTCCTGGCCGCGCTCGCCAGGGCGCAGTCGGCCGGAGCGGAGGAGCTGCCGGTGCTGCTCGAGGCGCAGCGCGCGGAGCTCAAGGCGGCAACCCAGGCGCGGCGCGCGCTGGAGGAGGCCCTGGCCGGCTACCGCGCGCGGGAGCTGCACGCCTCGCTGGCGCCCGATACGCGAGGCCGGCGGGTCGCCCTGGTACGGGAGGCGGGCGGGCCGCTGGAGCCATTGCGCGCGCTCGCGCAGGCGTACGGCGGCTTGCCCGGCGGAATTATCGTGGGTGTCGTGGAGCGGCCCGCGGCGGTGGTGCTGGGCGCGTCGGCGGACTCGGGCGTGGACGCGGGAGCGGTGTTGAAAGCGGCGCTCGCGGCCAGCGGCGGGCGTGGCGGAGGCAATGCGCGAGTGGCGCAGGGGAGTGTCAAGCCGGCGTCGGAACTCGAGGCCGTGATAGCGGCGCTGCTCGCGGCGGTGGGAGCGGAGGCCTACTGATAGAGCCGGCCGCCATGGCGAATCCACCCCGCCTCATGCTGCCCGGCCGGATCCCGGTGGGTCCAGTGGATTAGGCCGCCGCGGTCGTTCCACTCGTACTCGCCGCGAACCGTGATCGAGTCGCCCACCATGACCGGGGCGCGCGGCGCCAGCTCGAGATTGTGCGCCACCAGCACGGTCATTCCGCCCTCGACGCGGACGATGAACCGCTCGTGCGGAGAGCCTTCCCGATCATCAGGCAGCACCCGCGTGACCCGGCCCTCGGCTTCCACCTGTACGTTCGAGCGGTGGGCCCGGAAGGCCTCCGCGACGGTTGTCCCCGTCGCGTGAGCCGGTATCGGGGCGGCCGACGGCCCCGGAGTTCCGGAGCGGAACAGGTAGAGCGCCGCGGCCAGGAGCAGCGCGAAGCCGCCCTGCAGCACCCGCCGGAGCTGCCTATTCGTCACGCCTGGTGCTGGTCCCTCCCATGTGCGTCTCGAGCACGCCGCGGAGATCCACCCCCTCCGCACCCAGCAGCCGGAACAGCTCCCACTCGGCGGCGCGCGCCTGGTGGATACGCCGGCCATTATACATCAGCGAGAGCACCAGCACGCCATCCGGCCGCCCGAGGTAGCCGGCCAGCGTCGCCACGTCGTCGAGCGTCCCGGTCTTGGCGTGCACCACGCCGCGGCTCATCCCGTGGCGAAGGTTGCGCAGGGTGCCCATGCCGTTGGCCGGCAGCAGCAGCGGGAATTGCTGGTGACCGGGGAGCTGCGGGTAGCGCGCGAGGTAGAGCACCTGGGTGAGCGGGCTGACCCGGTTGAGCTCGCTGAGCCCGCTGCCGTCCACCAGCGACACCCGGGCCGAGGGCCCGACCACGCGGCGCACGTGCTCGGTGACCAGTGCGGGCCCCGTCGTCTGGCTTCCGGCGCCCCACTGGAGCATCAGCTCGGCGCCGATGTTGAGGCTCCGGCGGTTTACCTCCATCGCCACGCTGTCGAACGGCGCCGACTCCACCTGGGCCAGCACCGAAACCCCGCGCGGCGCGAGCACCACCGGCCCGCCCGGCGCGACCCACCGGATGCCCGCGCGCTCGAGCGCCGCGGCCCAGGCCGTCGCCAGGAGCCGCGCCGGATCGTGCGCCACGGCCGAGAAGCCGACCGGCCGGCGGTGCAGGCCGATCGTGCCACTGAGCGTCCAGCCGCCGTCCGGATCCGAGGTGAGCCGGAGCCGCCCGCCGCTGCCGCTCACGGTGGTAGCGGCCATTCTCACCATCCGATCGACCCCGTCGGGGTACGCGCTCACCAGTGTCGGGGGCGCGCCCGTGTCCCGGCCGGGCCGGTAGGTGATCGAGATCGTGTTCTCGTGCAGCGTGACGGGTCCGACGGGCGGCGCATAGAGCTGGCCCTCGAAGTCGGCGGCCCACACGGTCGGATAGCTGGAGGTAGCGGGGCCGGTCGGGCTGCTGAGCGCGAGGGGACCCTCGAGCTGCCGCACTCCCTGGTCGCGGAGTCGCTTTGCCAGCTCACGCAGCGTGGGTCCGCTCCGGCCGGCCCGGTCGAGCGTCGGGTCGCCGCCGAGCTCGAGCGCCCAGGTCCCCTGCCAGCGGCCGGTGGCGGTGTCGAGCACGCCATTGCCCACGACCCGGGTCGTGATCCGGGAGTCGCCGCCGACCCGCGCGCGGGCGTACCCGGTGGTGAAGAGCTTCGCGGTGGAGGCCGGGATGAGCGCGAGCTCGGGGCTCATGCTCCAGAGGATGCGTCCGTCCATCGTGCCGATGGCCACGCCCCATTCGCCGCGGGGGCCGGTGCGCTCCGCCGCGCGCCGGTACCACGCCTCGAGCGCGTCGCGCTCCCTCGGCGTGAGCGTCTGGGCGGCGGCTGGCGGCGTACCGAATCCACCGCACAGGACGGCGGCGACCAGCGTCCCCCTGAGACGGCGGTGCATGGGCGACTCGCGGCGAATGGCGACGCAAATGTTGGGTGACGGACGGGGCGTTGCCCCCACCCGGCGGGCAAGCGGTGAGCCAGCCACCAAGCTGTTAATTCACAAGCACATACATCGCCGGTCGAGGCTCCGTCCCGGGCAATTCGCCCGAGGATCGGGCGGGGTGCTCAGGCCAATTCTTGCACGCCGATCCGGCTTCGAGTTGCAGGTTGAAGGTGGGGAAAGAACGTGAAGGATAGGGGTCAGACCCCGTCCGCCGCCGGTTCCCGGAAGGCGGGCCCCGCTCCCGCACCGGCCGGGGTCTCGACCCGGGGCGGCGGCGGCTCATCGAACTGCGCCGAGAGTTCGTCGCTCGCCACCCGCGCCTGCACCCGCTGCATGACCATCTGCGCCGGGCCTGCCGCCAGTCCGAACTCGCGAACGTAGTGATCCGCAGCCGCGTTCACGGGCATGACACCCTTGAGCAGCCACGCGAGCTCGAGCGCGTTCTCGACATGGGTCGCGACCACGGCCTCTGCCGCACGTGCGCCCGCCATCCGGGCCAGCTCCACCGTACGCTCCTGGTGCCGCCGGCGATAGCGGCTGTACTCCAGCACGAGGTCGAGGCGCAGGCGGGCCCAGCCGGTGAGCACCGGCAGCTCGGCCCGCGCCGGGAGCGACTTGAGATCGAGCGCCGTCAGCGTGCGCGAGCGCACCACCTCGTGCATCGCTTCGGGCACGGCCGTGACCCGGAAGTAGAGATCGAGCGCGTCGAGGGCCGAGATGCGCGGGGCGAACTCACAGACGAACTGGTGCGCCTCGCGGGTGTGGATGTCGACCAGGGCCTCCCAGCCCGCCGCGTAGGCCACGCGGACCGGCAGGTGCATCGCCTCGGGGATTTTGCGGAGGGACATACGGCTGGGAACCGTCATGAATCGCGCTCCGCCGCAATATCCGGTCCCCGGCCGATGCACTCCGAGACGGGGTCGCAAGTCGTTTCGCCCCGAGTCGTTGCAGGTAACTGGGCGGGGCGGTGAGCCGGCGCAAATCGCCCCTGGGTTGGCAGACCCCCCGAGTCAGCGCAGCGGCGCCGGGAGGTACCGGGCGTAGCGGTCCTCCCAGAGGCGGAGCGACTCCAGCGAGAGACTCTCGAGCTCCTGCGACACCGCCCGGGCGGCGGTCAGCGCCGTCTCGACATCATCGACCCGGGGCGTGCCAGCTCCGGTGCCGCGCAGCTCGGCAACCCCGACGAGAACGGTGAGCTGGTTGTTGACCCGGTCCTGCAGCATCGCCCGAAGCTTCCGGATGAGCCGCGTCCGCGCGAGCCGCGAGTGCCGGCGCACCGCCCAGATCAGGAAACCCTGAAGCCAGACGAGGAAGGTGAGCGCGCGACCCTGCGTGCCCTGATCGAGCTGCGCGAAGGTGAGCGAAATGGCAACGAACACCCCGGCGGCCGTGAGCAGCAACTCGAAATGCTCGGCGATCCTGGCCCGGAGGGCGTGGGACAGCTTCCTGGACGGAGACACGACGACCTCAGGCAGAGGGGCGGCCGGGGGAAGGGGCCATCTCCAATGTCGAAGGAAGTGCTCACGCCGTCCAGTGGCAGGATCTGGACACCGACAAAAAATCGACCCCGCCGGCTGCAACCGCTGGCGGGGTCGATCGGGGGAACGTCGGCCGCGGGCTACGCCGCGAGGTCGCGCAGCTTGTCCCCATGTTGCTCCCGGAGCTGGCGGAGCGCGCGGTCGCGCAACTGGCGGATCCGCTCGCGGGTGACCCCCATCATCCGGCCGATCTCCTCCAGGGTGCGGGTCTTCCCGTCGTCCAGACCGAAGTACAGCCGCAGGACCTTGGCGTCGCGCGCGGGAAGCGCCGCGAGCGCCGCATCGAGATCCGTGGTCCGGCTGTTGGCCATGGTGCTCGCGTCGGTCGTCTCCTGCGTGATCGGGACGAACCGCTCCATCCGGCCGCGCTCGTCCGCCTCGCGGACGGGGTGGTCGAGCCGCATGGCCTCGATGTGCAGCGCGCTCAGCGCCCGGACGGCGTCACGGGTGAGGCCGGTGGCCTGCACCAGCTCCTCGGTGGTGGGCGCGCGCCCCAGTCGCTCGTTGAGCAGCGTGGTCGCCCGTCCGAGCCGGTTGAGGTCGGCGGTCCGGTTGAGCGGCACGCGAACCGGCCGCCCATGCCGCGCGATGGCGGCCTGGATCGCCTGCCGGATCCACCAGACGGCGTACGAGATGAACTTGACCCCCCGGTCGGGGTCGAACTTCCGCGCCGCGGTCATGAGCCCGAGATTCCCCTCGCCGATCAGATCCATGAGCGGGACCCCGCGGTTCTGGAACTTCTTGGCCACCGAGACCACGAATCGCACGTTGTGCCGGGCCAGCTTTTCCTGGGCCTCGACGTCACCTCTGAATGCGCGACGCGCCAGCGCCGCCTCCTCCTCGCCGGTGAGCAGGGGGATGCGGCTGATCTCCTGGAGGTAGAAGTCCAGGCTCTCGCGGCCTTCGTCGATCGCCCGCGGAAGCTGCGCGGCGTGTCGGCGCCCGGTCCGGCGGGTCCGCTTCTTGGCTGGCACTGATACGCTCCTATCTTTCGCAAAGGCAGTTATTTGAGCATTGCCATCGGCGGGTGAACCCTCGCCATCACCGGGTTGATGACCGGCAAGCCTCAACCGTTGCATACGTTAGGGAACAGGCCGGACAACTCCGGGGTTCCCTCGCTTCGGCCTCGACCACCCGCTCGTCCTTGGGAGACCGTCCCTCAGATCTCGGCGCATCCGAAGTAAGCCTTTCGCCGGAAACTTGCGGGGTCACGCGTCACTTATCCCGGCCGCCAGCCGTGTATCGGCATGGCATGGACCATGCGCCTGCAGTGCCCCTCGCTCCGCGACGGGGCGACGGGCTCGGGAAGGTTGGTGGACCGTGTTGACATGTGATTACAACGGCTGGAACGATGCGCCGGAAGACGAGCGCGAGTGGTTTGATCAGCACCCGGAGATCTGGGCTGGCTCGACCCGGCAGGCGGACGGTCGTCCGGTGCGGGTGACACTCTTCGGGTGGCGGAGGGGTACCAACGGGAGGTGAGGCGAACGCGAGGGACCTGCTCAGCGGCCATTGACCCCACTGAGCAGGTCCCTCGCGTTGCTGGGTCTGACGCCGGCGACCGCCTACGCGTTAGGCGACAGCTTCTTCTGGATGGACTCCGCCTGGTCCAGATGCTTCTGGATCACCGGCTGGGCCTTCCCGATCAGATCCTTGAGCTCTTCGTTCTGCGCGGCACCCTTGGCCTGGTCCAGCAGGTCCTTCACCGCCTTGTGGACCGTCACCTCCTGGCCGATATAGGCGCGGTCGAACTCCGCCCCCTTGGGCGTCGACTCCAGCATGCTCATTTCCTGCTGGGCCAGCGGGGCCACCGGATCGTTGGCCGGCGCTTCCGGGGTGAGGTTGAGCTTCTTGGCGAGCTGCTCACCCTGGAGCCGCAGGGCATGGTGCTCGCTCATCATGAGCTTGGCGAACTGCTTCACGTCAGCCGAGGTGGCCTTGGTGGCCGCCAGCGCGCCCGCGGCGCTGTCCGCCTTGTTTGCCTCGTCGAGCAGCGCTACGATGTTCGCGTCGCTGAGCTTGGCGGAGCTGGTGCTCATCGTTCCGGTGTCGCCGGTCATGCCGGTGGCTGCCGAATCCATCGTGGCAGCGGCCCCCGCGGCCCCGCTCTCTGCCCCACCCACGGTGTCGTTCCGGGGCTTGTTGCACCCGACGATGGCCACGGCAAGTGCCAGCGCACCCCACGGGGCTCCCTGCATCCAGAATGTCCTGCCCATGTGTCCCCCTCGCGTCTCGTTATTCCGCCTCGCAAGCCCGCAGTATAGGGCGGGAAGGGACATCGGGAGGTGACAGGCATCACCGTTGGCCGCCTGTGAGTGTCGTCACCGAAGGCGCCGAGCGTCGGGTCGAAATTGGCCTTATCCGAGTGCGTATGGGGCGGAACCTTCGCGAGAGGAGCGTAACATGCTAACGAGGCTTGCAGCGGGACTGGCGGTGGTGGCGATTCTCGGCGCGTGCGACCGCCCCGTGGACCGCGAGACCGGGTCGGCCGACCGGGACCGCACCGGCATGGACACGGTCATCCAGTCGAACAGCGTCAAGGATACGACCGTGGTCAGAGCCGACACGAGCATCGACGTGGACACGGTGAAGCATACGGACAACATCAAGACCGACCGCTAGCAGGCACGAAAAAACCGGCTGAGCGGAACCCCGCTCAGCCGGTGCACCAGCCGCTTTACCACTCGCTCTTGACCGCTTTCTTCTTCCGCTTGCGCCGTTGCGCCGCGGCGGTCTTGATGGCCCGGGCTTCACTGGGCTTCACATAGTGCCGGCGCCGACGCAGCTCGCCGAACAGCCCCGACTTCTGCAACTTCCGCTTGAACAGCTTGAGCGCGCGCTCCAGATTGTCCTCGTCGCGCAGCCTCACCTCGGTCATTGGATCCGCCCTTGTTGGACGCGCAACGTACACCCCTTGCAGCCCGGGAGCAAGTGGGTGAGCCCGCTCACCGGTGCGTGGGTCGCGATTGGCTACTATGCCAGCCATCCGAGCCAGCAACCCGACTTTTCATCCCAGGAGGCCCGAGTGGTTCAGCGAATGGATGGCGGTGGCCGCACCGCGGTCGCGCACCGCCCACGAACGGAGAGTTCCATCCGGCACGCCGGGGAGCTGCAGCAGTACGGCACCATCGCCCGGCTGCCGATCGGGCTCGACGAGTCGATCTGCCGGAAGAGCGTGGAGGCCCTCAACCAGACCCTGGCCGACACACTCACGCTTCGCGATCTCTACCTGAAGGCGCACTGGCAGGTGGCAGGCCACACCTTTTATCAGCTGCACCTGCTGTTCGAAAAGCACTACCAGGAGCAGGCCGAGCTCATCGACATGGTCGCCGAGCGCATCCAGACCCTCGGGGGGATCAGCCTGGCGATGGGCGCGGACGCGGCGGAGGAGACCCGGATCCCGAGGCCGCCGCGCGGGCGCGAAGAGGTACCGGTGCAGATCTCGCGGCTGCTCGAAGCCCACGAGCTGGTGCTCACCCAGGCACGTGCGGCAGCGAACGCCGCGGACGAGTCCGGCGATGACGGCACCAACGACATGCTGGTCGGCAACGTGATCCGGACCAACGAGAAGCAGGTCTGGTTCCTGGCCGAGCATCTGGTGGACGCGCCGGTCATCGAGGCGTAGCCGCTTTCCGGCGCGGCCGGGCGACGGCACATTACCGCATGCCCTCCCGACGTCCCCCGATGCGCCCCCGGCCCGCCGTTCGCGCAGGGGCGCTGGTTCTCCTGGGGGCGCTCCTGTGGGCGGGCGCGCGCGGGACGGGTGTGCTGCCGCCGCTGGGGCCGGTGGTCGACCCGGTCCGCGGAGCGTGGGGCCTGGCGGCGTCCGCCAAGTTCCCGCGGCATGCCGAAGCGAGCCTCGCCGGGCTCGGTGCCGGAGTGCGGGTGCTGTACGATGACCGCGCCGTAGCGCACATCTTCGCGGCCAGCGAGCCGGACGCCTGGCGCGCGCTGGGTTACGTCACCGCGCGCGACCGCCTGTTCCAGCTCGACATGCAGGCCCGCGCGGGCGGCGGAACGCTGAGCGAGCTGCTCGGCGCGAGGGTGCTGCCGCGCGATCGGGAGACGCGAGGTCTGGGGATGGCGCGCGCGGCCGAGCGCCTGCTGGCGGCATTCCCCGACACCGGCGAGACACGGGCCTCGCTCGAGGCCTACGCGGCGGGGATCAACGGCTACATCGATGCGATGCCCGCGCGAGCGCTGCCCATCGAATACCGGCTGCTCGACCGCCGGCCCGCCCGGTGGAGCCCCCTCCGGACTCTGCAGGTCCTGCTTCAGATGAATTACACGCTTTCCCGGAACGACACGGAGCTCGACTATCTCCGGGCCGCCGCCGCAGTCGGCGATACGGCCGCGGCGGCGCTCTTTCCGCTGGACTGGCCGGTTCAGGAGCCGGTGCAGCCCTCCCCCGGCGAGCCGCGCCGGCTTCCGTCCGTCGTGCCTCCGCCGGGCGCACCGGACGCGGCGGCGGAGGCGCTCCTCGCCGCCATGCCGGCGACGCGCTCGGGCGTCCGGGATGCGCCCGATCTGGGCAGCAACAACTGGGCGGTTGCTCCCGCGCGGACCCGCGACCGCTCGGCGCTCCTGGCCGGAGACCCGCATCTCGAGCTGACCCTGCCCTCGATCTGGTACGAGGCCCACCTGGTCGTGCCCGGCGTCCTGGATGCGTACGGGGTCACCATTCCAGGCCTGCCCGCCATCGTGATCGGCTTTAACCGCGACGTGGCGTGGACCTTCACCAACAGCGAGGCTGACCTGATGGATCGCTGGGTCGAGGTGGTGGACGACAGCCTGCGGCCCACGCAGTACCGGCTGGACGGCGCATGGGTGCCGCTCGAGCGGCGGGTCGAAGTCTATCGTGGTCCCCGCGGGGACACGCTCGCGGTGGACACCCTGCGCTTCACCCATCGCGGCCCGATGCGGCGCGTGGGCACGCGCTGGTTCTCGCTCCGCTGGACCGCGCTCGAGACCGCCGGTGAGACCGCGGGCTTCCACCGGTCCGCGCGGGCCACCAATGCGCATGCCTGGCTGGATGCGATGACGGGGTACCAGGCCCCACCGCAGAACATGCTGGTGGCCGACCGCGCCGGCACGATCGCGATCCGCACCACGGGCCGCTTCCCGATCCGCGCGGGCGACGGCCGCGGCGACCGGGTGCAGGATGGCACCACCCGCGCAAGCGACTGGACTGGTGACTGGCCGCCGGCGGCGTATCCCCAGGCGGCGGCGCCGGTGCAGGGCTATCTGGCCTCCGCCAACCAGGAGCCGCTGGACCCGCGCGACCAGCCGCGCTATCTCGGTGCCGACTGGCCGGCCCCCTGGCGCGCGCTCCGCATCAACCAGCTGCTCCGCGGCGACTCCGCGGTGACCCCCGAGACCATGCGGCGGTGGCAGACGGACGCCGGCAGCGCCCGGGCCGACTGGTACGTACCGTACTTCCTGCGCGCGGCCGGGATTCGCCCGGCGGACACGGCCCTGGCGCACGCGGTGAAGCTGCTCGCGGCCTGGGACCGCCGGTACGCCACGGAGAGCGACGGGCCCGTGCTGTTCGAGGCGGCCGCCCGCGCCGCCGCTGCGGGGCTCTGGGACGAGCTGCCGGCGGTCTCCACGCCGCCGGCCGCGCCGTTCGTCGCCCTGCTGGACGACCCGTCGAACCCGTGGTGGGACGACCACCGGACGCCGCTGATCGAGCGGCGCGACGACATCCTGGCCCAGGCGCTGGCGGATGGGTATCGCACCACCATCCGTGAGTACGGTCCGCCCGAGCTGCTCGGCTGGGGCTGGTCGCGCGTGCACTGGATCGACATCTGGCATCTGCTCCGGATCCCGTCGCTCTCCGCCGAGCGGATCGCCGTGAGCGGCGGCCCGTCCACCCTCAGCCCGTCGAGCGTGACCGGTGGCAGCGAGGGGGCGAGCTGGCGGATGGTGGTCCAGCTCGGTCCCGAGCTGCGCGCGTGGGGCACCTATCCCGGCGGGCAGAGCGGCAATCCCGCCAGCCCGCGCTACGACGACCGCATTGCCGTCTGGACGCGCGGCGAGCTCTCGGCGCTGCGCTTCCCGCGCCGTCCGGAGGCGCTGGCCGCGGAATCGGAGCTCGTGCTGCGGGCCGCGCGATGAGGCGCGCGCTCCTCCTGACGCTCGCATTCGCGGGCGCGACCGCCGCGGCCGGCTGGTGGGCGGTGCCGGTGGTTGCGGCCGTCTGGGTGC
Organism: Gemmatimonadales bacterium; assembly: GCA_035699205.1. Lineage (GTDB taxonomy): Bacteria > Gemmatimonadota > Gemmatimonadetes > Gemmatimonadales > GWC2-71-9 > CAVVWJ01. The sequence continues at coordinate 39,498 of DASSBA010000150.1, read as the reverse complement.
GAGTGGCTCCTCGCGACCGGGCGCCGGTCCGGTCCTGCATGGCGGGGGCGGCCATCGGCTGGGCGCTGCTGCTCGGCTGGGACGCGCTGCAGGGTCCGGTCGATGCGGTGGCGCGGAAGGTGGGCGGCGCGGTCGGGCTGCCGCCGTGGGGGTTCGTACTGGTGACCCTGCTCTTCCCCGCGCTCCTCGCGGGAGCCGCGGCACAGGGGGCGAGACCGCCCGTGCCACGGTGACCCACGCCACCTCCGCCGACTTCGGCGGCGGTTACCATGACCGGAAGCCACGGGGAGGCCGCATGCGGGTAAAGCTGAAGCCGCTGAACGAACAGGTCATCGTCATCACCGGCGCGTCAAGCGGGATCGGACTGGCGACGGCGCGACTGGCGGCGGGCATGGGGGCACGCCTGGTGCTCACGTCCCGGGACGCGGTGGATCTGGAGCAGGCCGTCGAGCGGATCCGGGCGGACGGCGGCGACGCCACGTACGTGACCGGCGACGTCGCCGACCTCGATGCCATGAAGCGGGTGGCCGCCACCGCGGTGCGCGAGTTCGGCACCATCGACACCTGGGTCAACAACGCGGGCGTGTCGATCTATGGCCGGCTCGAGGAGGTCGGCCTCATGGACGCGCGCCGGCTGTTCGAGACCAACTACTGGGGCGTGGTCCACGGCACACTCGCGGCGCTGCCCCATTTGCGGGCCCGGGGCGGGGCGCTGATCAATCTCGGGAGCATCCTGTCCGATACCGGCTACCCGCTGCAGGGTCATTACACGGCGAGCAAGCACGCGGTAAAGGGGTTCACCGATTCGCTCCGGCTCGAGCTGGAGCAGGAGGGCGCGCCGGTCTCGGTGACGCTCATCCAGCCGGCTGCCATCGACACCCCCTATCCCGAGCACGCCAAGAGCTACCTCGGCGTGGAGCCGACCCACGTGCCGCCGGTCTACGCGCCGGAGGTGGTCGCGCGGGCGATCCTCCGGAGCGCCGAGCACCCCGAGCGCAACGTACTCGTCGGCGGCGGGGCCAAGCTGTTCAACACCGTGGAGCGCTACGCCCCCCGGCTGGGCGACCGGTTCAAGGAGGCGACCGCGTTCGCGGGCCAGCGCACCGACCGTCCGGTGGGAGAGCACGACACCCTGTTCGGCCCGCGGCCGGGCGACAGCCGGGAGCGTGGCCGCTACGAGGGGCACGTGATGCAGACGAGCGCGTACACCCGCGCGCGGCTCTACCGCGGACAGACGCTGCTGGGCCTGGCCATCGCCGGCGCCGCCGTGGTCCTGCTGGACCGGGCGGGCGTGTTTCGTGGCGACTGACGCCTCGGCGCTGCCGGTCGCGACCGGGTCGGCCGCGGATTTCATCCCGCCGCGGCCCACGCTCGCGCGGCTCCGTGAGGCGGCGGCCGGGTGCCGCGGCTGTCACCTGTGGGTCAACGCGACGCAGACGGTGTTCGGCGAGGGCCCCCGCTCGGCCGACGTGATGTTCGTGGGCGAGCAGCCGGGCGACCAGGAGGACCGGCAGGGACACCCGTTCGTGGGCCCCTCGGGGCGGCTGCTCGACGAGGGGCTCGAGCTGGCCGGCATCGACCGCCGCCGGGTCTACGTCACCAACGCGGTGAAGCACTTCAAATTCGTCCGAATCGAGCTGACCAGGCGCCGGTTGCACAAGAAGCCGAACGCGGCGGAGATACGGGCGTGCCACCCGTGGCTCGAGGAGGAGATCCGGCTGGTCAAGCCACGCGTCATCGTGGCGCTTGGCGCCACCGCGGCGCAGGCGCTGCTCGGACCCAAGTTCAAGGTGACCGAGCGCCGTGGGCGCCCCGTCCCTTCCGAGTGGGCCGCAGCCGTCCTCGCGACGGTGCACCCGTCCTCCGTCCTGCGCGCTCCCGGGGACGCGCGGGACCAGGCCCGGCGGGCGTTCTTCGCGGATCTGAAGCGGGTGGGCAAGCTGCTGAAAGGCGGAAGGACGGAAAGGTAGAAAGGTAGAAAGGCGATCGCGTTGGCCTTCGCCTTTTCCACTTTCCGCCTTTCTACCTTTCCGCCTTTCCGCCTTTCCGCCTTTCCGCCTTTCCGTCTACTCTTCCCCGTCCTCCTGCCTCAGCGCCGCCACCGCCGCGCTCACGTCGCAGGCCATGGTCCGCTCCCGCCGCATCGCCTCGACGAGCGCTTCCGCCTGCTTGATCTGGAACGTCAGCGCTCCCGACCGCTCGATGACGTGGTCGACCACCGCCCGCTGCGCCTGCAGCGACTCCACCGTGGCCCGGACCTCGAGCGCCAGCGCCTCGGCCCGCGCCAGCCGCTGCTCGGTGCGCTCGAGCTGGCGCCGGCGGGCCTCGAACCCGTGCAGCGACTCCTCGGCCGACTTGAGCTGCGCGTGGGTGTCCTGCAGCAGCTCATGGGTGTCTTCGATCTCCCGCCGCGCTGCGCCAATCGTCTGCGCGTGCTCCACCGAGCGCTCGGCCAGGTCGAAGACGTGCTTGACCTGCGCCTCGAGCGCGTCCACCGCGCCTTGCCGCGCCAGCGTCTGCTCCAGCCCGCGCGCCGCCTCCGCCTGGGCCGACTCCCACTGCCCGAGCAGTCCCTCGAACTGGGCCAGCTGGCGCTCGATCGGCTTGAGCGCGCCGGCGCGCGATCCGAGCTCGTCCGACAGCCGGTCCAGCCCGCCGGCCTGCGCCTCCGCCTTCTGCAGCATCGCTCCGATGCCGCGCGAGAGCTCCTCGAGCCGCTGCGCCGCGTCCGCCGACTCCTGGCGCAGCGCCGAGGCGCGGGTCAGGTGCTCGGTGGCCTTGTCGAGCGCACCCTGGCGCTGCTCGAGCTCCTGTCCCAGCATCCGGATCCGCTCCTCGAGCTCATCGAGCTGGGTGGTGCGGCCCTCCAGCGCGCGGACCGATCCGTCCACCGTCTCCAGCCGGCGCTCCGCCGCGGCCACCGAGGCCGCCACGCCGGCGATGGACTCGGCCACGCGGTGCGCCTCCTCCGCCTGGGTCGCGAGCTGGGTGAACCGACCTTCGGCGCCGTCCATCCGGACCCGCAGCCCTTCCGCCCGGTCCTTGAGCTCCGCGCTGAGCGTGGCGAGCTCGGCCAACCGGCCGTGCACCTCGTCCACCACGCCGCGGCGGGTCTCGATGTCGCCCATCGCCGCGCGCACCTGTTCCACCTCGGTGCGGATCCGCTCGACCGCCGGCTCCATCCCGCGGAGCTCCTTCACCTGCGCCTCCACCTTGCGGGTCCAGCCGTCGGTGGTCGTGAGCCAGCCCTGCGTCTCCGCCTGGCTCTCGCGCACGCGGGCCATCTCGGCCTGCGCCAGGCGCATCTGCTCGAGTCCGTCCGCCATCATCTCGTGGGTGCCCTGCAACGTCGCGAGTTGCCGCACCGCCTCGTCGAGCCGCGGGCGCAGGGCCTCGACCCGCTGCATGCGCTCCGCCGTGTCACCCGCCAGCGTCTCGAGCCGGTCCGCGTCCGCGCGCATCGTCCCGATGCGGCGGGCTTCCTCGGTCAGCCGCACGAGCTCCTGCGAGAGCTCCGCCGACTGCTCGGCCAGCGTGCGCACCTGCGCCTGGACCGCCGCGGCGCCCTGGCTGGCGGCGTCGAGCACGGCGAACCTCGCCTCGCACTCCTTCACGGCGCCGCGCAGGTCGGCCACGCGCTCGCTCACGGCGTGCAGCCCCCGGTTCTCGAGCTCGAAGCCTTCGCTGCTCTTGCGCATCTGCTCGCGCAGATCCCCCAGCGCCTGACGCGCGGCCTGCTGCGCCATCTCGGCCTCCGCCTGAGCGGTCTGCAGCTCCTCGGCGCGCGCCATGACCTTCACGTTGAGCGTCTGCACGTCGGCGATTTTCGCCTCGATCGCGCCGAAGCGGCGGATCTGCTCCTCCTGCCGGCGGAGCCAGGTGTCGAGCTCCCGGTCCATCACGCTGAGCTTGCTGATCTGGCCCGCGGCGCGGTCCACCGCCTCGCGCTGCTGCTCCAGGGAGGTGGTCTTCTGCGTGAGATGGTCGGCGAGCGACTTGATGACGGCGAGCTGGTGCTGGACGGCGGGGATGGACTCGGTGGCCTGGGTGAGCGGGTCCAGCGAGCGCTCCACCGACTGCAGCCGCCGCTCGGTCTCCTCCAGCCGACCGGCCGCGGCCTGGTGCTCCTGGTCGATCGCCTCGAGCCGCGAGGTGGTGTGGCGGTGGGCGGTGAGCGCATCATCGTGCTGGGCGCGAATCCGCCCCACGCCCTCGGACATCTCGGCGATCTGTCCCCGCAGCGTCTCGGCCTCGCTCCGGACCGCCGCCACCGGGCCCTCGAGGCTCAGCACCCGCTCGACGTCCCCGCGCAGCTGGAGCGCGCCCTCCACCTTCTGCCCCAGGTCGCCCATCCGGTCCTGGATCCGGTCCATCTCCGCGCCGGCGTTCACCAGCCGCTCCGCCTGCTGCTCCGCCGCCGCCAGCCGGGCGCCCAGCGCCTCCAGCCCCTCGACCTGCCGCTCCACCACGGCGCAGCGCTCCCGGAGCGTGTCCAGCTCCGCGGAACGCTCCATGACCGGCGCCAGCAGTCGGAGCTGCTCCGCGGCTGCCTCCGCCCGGGCGACCAGCGCCTCGAGCGCGGCGGTGACATTCGTCCCGCTCTCGTCCACGGCGACCACGGAATCGTCGTTGCGGCGGCGGCCTTTCAGGAACGTAACCATGGCTCACTCCAGGGAAGAGCGCGGGAACTGCGCATCGGATCGGATGGCGCGCGGCGGTGAAGAACCTGACACGGGGTGGACCACGCGACCGAGTGCAACGGGTGTGCCCGCCCCTGATACCGGCCGGTGCCCGATGCCGGAGCCGCGGGCGCCGTGCGCAACCGGCTGCGGGGATGGAGGATGGCGCGGAGTCGCCGGCCGCGACACCACCCGCCATGCTCACGGAGGAGCTCGGATGCATCGCGACCTGCGCGGGTTCTGGCAGGTCGCGGGAGGGTGATCCGCGGGCTGACGCGGTGACCTCAGTCACTTCGGGTAACTGCCCCGGGGACTACCGTTCGTCTAGTTCCATCACGCAGCCGAGGAGGACAGCATGGCAGACACGAAAAGCTGGGACCAGGAGGACAAATGGTGGAAGCAGAACTTCGGCTCCCGCCCCTACGCCTCCGGGCGCAACTATAGCGACTACCAGCCGGCCTACCGTTACGGCTATGAATCGGGCCGGCACCACATGGGCAGGAACTGGAATGACGTCGAATCCGACCTGCGTACGGGCTGGAACAAGTACGAGGGGCGGGGCGAGTCCACGTGGGAGAGCGTGAAGGACGCGGTGAAGGACGCCTGGGACCGCATCACGGGGCAGCACGACGAAGTGGATGTGGACAAGCTGAGCGAATCCAACATCAACAACCGGAGCTCGCGGACGTTCTGAGCCGCCGGCAGCGCACGACCGACGAGGCCCGGGCACGATCGCCGGGCCTCGTCGCATCTGGGGCTCAGGCCATCTGCATGTCCAGCTCGTGCATCATCTCCTCGTCCAGCTCGAGCAGCGCCGCGGCGGTGTTCTCCTCGAGGTGCCGTACCCTGGAGGTGCCGGGGATCGGCAGCATCACGGGCGAGCGGCGAAGCAGCCAGGCCAGCGCGACCTGCGACGGCGTCGCCTCGAGACGCTCGGCGGCACGCGCGAGCGGACCGCCGGGCGAGGCGAGGTCCCCGGTGGCGAGCGGGAACCAGGGGATGAACCCGATCCCCTCCGCCGCGCAGTACTCGAGCACGTCCTCGCTTTTCCGGTTGGCCAGATTGTACCGGTTCTGGACGGAGACGACCTCCACCATCTCACGCACCGTCCGGATCTGCACGACCGACACCTCCGACAGGCCGATGTGCCGGATCCTGCCCTCCCGCTGGAGCCGAGCCAGCGCCCCGATCTGATCGCCGAGCGGGACCTTGGGGTCGATGCGATGGAGCTGCAGCAGGTCGATCCGCTCCAGCTTGAGCCGCCGGAGGCTGGAGAGCACCTGCGCGCGCAGGTACTCCGGCCGACCGTCCTCGCGCCACTGGTCCGGGCCGGGCCGGCGCAGTCCCGCCTTGGTGGCGATCACCAGGCCCGGGGGATACGGATGCAGCGCCTCGGCGATGAGGCGTTCGCTCACCTCCGGACCGTACGAGTCGGCGGTGTCGATGAAGTCGATGCCCAGCTCCAGGCAGCGGCGGAGGACGCGGATGGCCTCGTCGGGATCTTCGGGCGGCCCCCAGATCCCCTTGCCGGTGATGCGCATCGCCCCGAAACCGAGCCGGTGCACCGGCAGGTCGCCGCCGATGTCGAAAGTGCCGCTGTGGACGGCGGGTCCGTCGTGTGCCATGAGAAACGCTCCTGCGTGAATGGCCTGCTGGCAACATGCCGAACCCGGTCGGCGGAGACAGGGACCTGGGTCACGTTCCGGCTATATTCCAGCCTTCCCGCTCCGGAACGGAATCGTGATCCTGCGCCTCGGTCGTCGCATGCGTCTGCTCGCGCTCGCGCTCCTTGCCGTGCCGCCGACCCTGCCCGCCCAGGACTCCCCCGACGAGCGCTCGGCGCGGGCCATCTTCGCCGAGCTGGTCGGCATCAACACGACGCATGACCACGGCAGCACCACGCTGGCGGCGCGCGCCGTGGCCCGGCGGCTGCTCGCGGCCGGCTTCCCCGCCAGGGATGTGGTCGTCGCGGGTCCATCGCCCCGGCGGCAGAACCTGGTGGCGCGGCTGCGGGGGAGCGGCGCGCGCCCGCCGATCCTGCTCCTGGCCCATCTCGACGTGGTCGAGGCGCGGCGGGAGGACTGGTCGCTCGATCCATTCAAGCTGACCGAGAAGGACGGCTACTTCTACGGCCGCGGCTCGAGCGACATCAAGGACATGGCGGCGATCTTCGCCCAGACGCTCATCCGCCTCAAGCGCGAGCGGGTGCCGCTCGACCGCGACCTGATTCTGGCGCTCACCGCCGACGAGGAGGGGGGCGACGACAACGGGGTGCAGTGGCTGCTCGCCAATCACCGGCCGCTCATCGACGCCGCCTACGTGATCAACGGTGACGGGGGCGATCCCCTGATCCGGGACGGCCAGGTACACGCCCGCAACGTGCAGGCGGCCGAGAAGGTGTACATGGACGTGCGGCTGGAGGTGCACAATCCGGGCGGCCACAGCTCGATGCCGGTGAAGGACAACGCGATCTACCGGCTGTCGGCCGCGCTCTCGCGACTCGGCGCGTACGAGTTCCCGGCGCGGCTCAACGAGATCACCCGCGCCTACTTCTCCCGCGCCGCCGCCGCGGAGACCGACACCATCGCCGCGCGGATGCGGATGGTGGGGGAGAGCGGTGACACGACCGCGATGCGCCGGCTGGCCGCCGGCTCGCCGTGGTTCAACGCCGTGCTCCGCACCACCTGCGTGGCCACGCGGCTGGAGGGCGGGCACGCCAACAACGCGCTCCCCCAGACCGCCGCGGCCAACGTCAACTGCCGGCTGCTGCCGGACGAACGTCCCGAGCACGTGCTCGAGACGATTCGCCGCGTGGTGAACGACACCGCCGTGCAGCTGACGGTGACGTCCCCGGCGGTGCCATCGCCGCCGTCGCCCCTGGTGCCCGAGGTGCTCGAGCCGGTCGACAGCATCACCGCCTCGATGTGGCCGGGCGCGGCAGTCGTCCCGAGCATGGAGACCGGCGCCACGGACGGGCTGTTTCTTCGGAACGCCGGCATTCCGGTGTACGGGGTGAGCGGGGTGCCGATCGAGGCGGACGACGTGCGCGCGCACGGGCGCGACGAGCGGATCCGGGTGGACGCGTTCTATCAGGGGCTGGAATTCACCGAGCGGCTGGTGAGGGCGCTGGCGGGCGGATCTGGGCAGTAACTGCCCCCTTACCTGCCCCGGCGTGGCGGAGTAGGATCGGCGATCCCCCGAGTGAGATACTCCCAATGGATCGCCAGCGACCGTTCAAGTGGACGACTGCGGGGCCGGCGCTTGCCGCCATGCTGGCCGCCGCGCTGATCTTCGCCTGCCAGGACAACCCCCTCGAGCCGGAATTCGCCCGGGTCAACAACCGATACACGCTCACGGTGACCGGGACCGGCAGCATGGCCGGCGGCGTGGTCACCTCGGATCGCGGCGGCATCAGCTGCACCATCCGCGCGGGCGGCGGCGTCAGCGGAAAGTGCAGCCAGGGGTACAAGTCCGGGTCCATCGTGACGCTCACGATGACCCCGGCGTCCGGGGCCCAGTTGAAGGGGACCACCGAGGCCTGCGCGCCGAATCCCGAGAACCTCCTGAGCTGTCATGTGACGCTCACGGGAAACGCGACCGTCGCCGTCACCTTCGAATCGCGGTCCAACACGTTCGCGCTGTCGGTCAGCGGTGGTGCAGCCGGCAGTGGGACCGTGGCCTCCAGCCCGGCCGGCATCAATTGTACGGTCACCGGCGGCGCGACCGGCGCGACCGGCTGCTCGACCGACTATCCCCTGAACCAGCCGGTGACGCTGACGGCCTCCGCGGCGAGCGGGAGCTATCTCAAGGCGTGGGCGGGCGCCGGGTGCGACGCGGCGGGCAGCGGAATCGGGCGGACGAGCGGGTCGTGCGTGGTGGTGATGAGCCAGGTGCAGGCGGTGATCGTGAGCTTCGATCGCCCGGCCAACGTCGCGATCGCAGGTCAGTGGGACAGCCCGTTCACCTGGCAGGCCCTGGCGATCCATGCCAGCCTGCTCCCGAACGGAAAGATCCTGACGTGGGGCCGATCGGACCACATCCCGGTACTCTGGGACCCGGCGACCGGCAGCTTCGGAACCGCCACGCGTCCGGCGGACCTCTTCTGCAGCGGGCACGCACTGCTGCCGGACGGCCGCCTGCTGGTGGCCGGGGGGCACAGCGGCACCGACAACCAGGGCATCCGCTCCACGGAGATCTACGACTACCGGACCAACTCGTGGACCGGCGGGCCGGACATGCGCAACGGACGCTGGTACCCGACCAACGTGACGCTCGCCAGCGGAGAGGTGCTCACCGTGTCGGGCGGGGATACGGCCAAGGCGCTCAATACCATCCCGGAGGTCTGGACGACCTCGGGCACGTGGCGCGCGCTCACCTCGGCCCAGTCGTCGATCCCGTACTACCCGATGATGTTCGTGGCGCCCAACGGGAATGTCTTCGTCGCGGGGCCCAATCAGGCGACCGGATACATCAACACCGCGGGCACCGGAAGCACCGTCAATGGCCCGGCTCGCACTTCCGGCACCCGGGATTACGGCTCCGCCGTCATGTACGACGGCGGCAAGATCCTCATGGTCGGTGGAGGATCACCCACCGCGACCGCGGAGGTGATCGACCTCAACGCCGCTGCCCCTGCCTGGCGCAGCGTAGCTCCCATGGCCGTGGCGCGGCGCCAGATGAACGCCACGTTGCTGGCGGACGGAACCGTGCTGGTGACCGGCGGATCCAATGCCAGCGGGTTCAACACCAAGCCGACGGATGACCGGGTCCTTGCCGCCGAGCTGTGGAACCCTTCCACCGAACAATGGAAGGCGCTCGGTCGCCAGACGCATTATCGCCTGTACCACTCGACCGCCCTGCTCCTCCCCGATGGCCGCGTTCTGTCGGTCGGCAGTGGCCAGCCCGCGGCCACCGGCCTGACGGACGACTTCACCGCCGAGATCTACGCGCCGCCCTATCTTTTCGGCCTGGACGGCACACCCGCGGCCCGCCCCGTGATCAGTACCGCGCCCACGGCCGTGAGCTACGGTCAGACCTTCGCGGTCGGCACACCCGATGCTGGCGCCATCGCAAAGGTCACCTGGATCCGGCTTGGCAGCGTGACGCATGCCACCAACATGAACCAGCGGATGAACCTTCTCGCGTTCAGCGCGTCCGGTGGCTCGAGCCTGTCGGTCACCGCTCCAGCCGGCGGCAACATCGCGCCTCCGGGGCATTACCTGCTGTTCCTGGTGAACGCCAGCGGCGCGCCGTCCGTGGCCAGGATCATCCAGATCCAGTGAAGGCGATGTGCGAGGGCGGCCGGCGCGATCCTCAGCGAACCGGCCGGCCGGCCTTCAGCACCAGCCGGACCCGCCGGAGCGCCCCGATTTCCCGGGTCGGGTCGCCCTCGACGGCCACCAGATCGGCGAGCAGCCCCGGCGCGATGCGCCCGAGCCGCGAGTCGAGGTGGAGGATCTTCGCGTTGCCGCTGGTGGCGGCGCGGAGCGCGGCGAGCGGGCTCATGCCGTATTCGACCATCGCCTCGAGCTCGCGCACGTTGTCGCCGTGCGGAAACACGCCGACGTCGCCGCCGAAGCAGATCGAGACGCCGGCGTCGAGCGCCGCGCGGAAGCTCGCCCGCTTGGCGACGAGCGCCGGGGTCGGCGCATCGCGGCCCTTGACCCAGCCGTCGAAGTAGGTGGCGTACGCCTCGCCCGCGGCGAGCGTGGGGCAGAGCGCCACGCCCCGCTGGCGCATGAGCCGGAAGACCTCGGGCGTGCCCTGGTCACCGTGCTCGATGGTTTCGACCCCCGCGAGCACCGCGCGCCGCATGCCCTCCGCCGTCATCGCGTGCGCGGACACCGGCCGGCCGGCGCCGCGGGCCGTCGCCACCAGCACGTCGAGCTCGTGCTGGGTGAAGGTGGGGCGGAGCTCGCCGCCGGGTCCCCAGCCATAGTCCGCGTACACCTTGATCCAGTCGGCGCCGCGGCCGACCTGACTGCGCACCACCCGCATGATCGCCTCGTCGCCATCGGCCTCCTCGGCACCCTGCGGCGGATCGAACGCGTAGCCGCTCCGGCGCGGGCCGTAGCTCCCGGTCGCCACGATCGCGCGGGTGACGACGAGCAGCCGGGGGCCGGGAACGATCCCCTGCTCGATGGCGCGGCGGAGCTGGACGTCGTTATCGAGCGCGCCCTCGGTGCCGAGGTCGCGCTCGCTGGTGATGCCGGCCCGGAGCGTGGCCGCGGCGTGCGCCACCGCTCGAGCCATCCGCAGGCCGAGCGGCTCCTTCAGCACCTGATCGTCCCAGAGGGTCTCGTTGTAGGGATGGAGGAAGAGATGCGAGTGGCCCTCGATGAGCCCCGGGATCAGCGTCGTGCCGGCCAGCGCCACCCGCTCGGCGCCGGCGGGCGGGGCGACCTCCGCCTCCGGTCCCGCCGCCGCGATCCGCGAGCCGCGCACCACCACGATCCAGCCGCGCCGCGGGGCGTCGGCCACCCCGTTCCACACCGCGTCGGGAACGAGCACGAGGGCGCGCGTGGTGTCCCGGGCCTCGGGCTGCTGGGCCCTGAGCGCGCTCGCGGCGAAGCACCCCAGCGCGAGCACCCCGGCCAGGCGAAGCTTGACGTTCCCCCGTTTCCGCCGTAACGTCGCTCCCTGGACGTTCCCGCCGCAGCTCCGGTTACCTCTCTCCCGTCTCCCCTGCCGACCCGGTCGGCCGGAGAGATGCTGTTCAGTCTCCCACTGATGGAGGTAGCACATGGACGCGCTCGTCGCACTGGGACTCAGCATCGGCATCCTCATCGCGGGGTGGACCTACATCGCGCTCGGACCCGGCGCACTGCCGGTCTGGGCGGGGATCGTGGCGTGGGGCTGCTTCTTCGCCGCCGGCGGAAAGACGCAGGGCCTGACGAAGACGATCGCGTCGAACCTCAGTGGCGTGCTCTGGGCGTTCCTCGCCATCACCGCCGCGACGCGATTCGGCGGCGGCGTGCCGGTGCTCTCGGTGCTCGTCGGGCTCGCGGCGCTCTTCATGGTGCTCCAGGCCAAGATTCCCGCCCTCAGCTTCATCCCCGGCGCCTTCCTGGGCGCGGCCACGGCCGTGAGCGTGGTGGTGGGCGCCAACGGGAGCTGGACCCGGACCATCGTGGCGCTGGTGGCCGGCGCCGTGCTCGGCTACCTGTCGGAAATGCTGGCCGGGGCGCTGACCAGGCCGAAGCGGGCGGCGGCGTAATCAGCACAGAGTGCTCCAGCCAGGCCCCCTTGTCAAACCGGGCCTGGAGCTAAGCCGCGCGGTCCCGGTGCACCGGGACCGCGCGTTTCGTCCGCTCCTCCGGCCGGCACCCGCCCCCGCACGAGCCGCACGCGAATCCCCCCGTTCTCCGCCGTGAACACCGTCCCCAGCGCGAGCGCCGTCTGCCGCTCCAGCTCCGCGTGCGCCGACAGGAAGGCGACCTCCCAGCCCGCGCAGCGCCGGCGCAGCACATGGCCGAGCTGTGCGAACAGGTTCCGTAGGCGCTGCCGGTCGCCGACACGCACGCCGTAGGGCGGATTGGTGACGACCCATCCGGGCCCGGTGGGTGGCTCGATGGCGGAGATCGCGGCCCGCCGCCACACGATGTCTCCCGCCACCCCCGCGCGCTCGGCGTTCGCTGCCGCGGCGCCCACGGCCCCCACGTCGCGGTCGGAGCCGGCAATCGGGACGCCGGCGCGCGGCATGATCCGCTCGCGGGCGGCGGTGAGCACCTCCTCCCACACCACCGGATCGAACCCCGGCCAGCGCTGGAAGGCGAACCCGCGGTGGAGGCCGGGCGGGATCCGCCGCGCGAGCAGTGCCGCCTCGATCGGCACCGTGCCCGCGCCGCACATCGGGTCAACCAGCGGCGCGGCTCCGGTCCAGCCGCTCCCGGCGAGCATCGCGGCCGCGAGGGTCTCCCGCAGGGGCGCCTTGCCGGCCGCCAGCCGGTAGCCGCGCCGGTGGAGCAGCTCGCCCGAGGCATCGGCGCTGACGGTGCACTCGTCGCGGAACAGGCGGACGACGAACTCCTGCGGCGCCTGGCCAGCCGCCGGCGAGGCCGGTGTCCCCGCGGCCGCCATCAGCCGCTCGGCGACCGCGTCCTGGTGGTAGAGCCGCGACTTCTTCGAGGTGACCCGGAACGCCACCGGCTGCCCGGGAGCGGTGAACTCCGTCCACGGCAGCCGGGCGGCGTGCCGCTCGAACTCGTGGAAGGCGGCGGCGTGGAACGTCCCCACGCGCACGAGCACGCGTGAGGCGATGCGAAGGTGGAGGTTCGCGGCGTAGAGCCCGCGCCGGTCGGTGCTGAAGCCGACCCCGCCCGGCTCCGGGTCCGCGAGCTCGAGCGGACACAGTGCCTGGAGCGCGTGGAGCTCGCCGGCCACGAGCGGCTCGAGGCCCGGCGCGGCGACGGCGAAGCAATTGAGCGAGCGATCGGCGGGCACGCGGGAAGGTACACCGGGCACCTGCTCGGGGCCGCGGGGTGATGCGGGTCATGGTAGCTCCCCCCATGAGTCCGACACTATGCAGGATGACGTGGATCCGCCGCATCGCCATCGCGGGCACCGCGCTGCTCACGCTCGTCGTGGTCCTCCTGGCGCTGCTGCAGCTCCCGCCGGTGGCCACGTTCGTCGTGCGGAAGCTGCTGGTCCTGGCCCCGCTCAACCCCGGCAACCGGCTGTCCGTCGGACGGGTCTCGGGAAACCCGTTCGGCCGGCTCACGCTGGAGAACGTGCGGCTCCGGCAGTCGGGCCGGGAGCTCGTCTCCATCGAGCGGCTTCGGGTCGAGTACCGCGTGCCCGCGCTGCTGGGGACGGTCCGCCGGCTGGTCGCACTCGAGGTGGACGGCGCCCGGATCGACGCGCGCCGGCGCGCGAACGGCTGGGACCTCCTCGAGGTGCTCAGAAAGTCATCCGATACGACGGGCGGTGGCGGCTTCGCGGTGGGGCGGCTCCGGGTGAAGGATGCGGCGCTGGCGGCCGCGCTCTCGCCCGACTCGATCGTGCGGGTGCGCGTGCTCGACCTGGCCTCGCGCGACCTGGCAGTCGGCGACACGACGCTCCTGAAAATCGACTCGTTGAACCTGGGCCTGCAGCCGCCGGCGAGCGGCCGCTGGTTCGCCGTGACCACGCGCGGCGCGCTCACGGCGGACGAGATCCGGCTCGACCCGCTCCGGATCCAGACCGAGCTGAGCCGGCTGTCCGGGCGGGCGGTCATACCCCGCTACCTGGACGAGGCACGGCAGGTGGACCGGCTCGACGTCCGCCTGAGCGCCCGGCCGCTCGATCTTGCGGATCTGGCGGCGATCGTTCCGTCGGTACCGGCGGAGGGCAAGCTCCGGCTCGATGCGACCGCCGGAGCCGAGGGGAACCTGGTCACCGCTCACCTGGCCGCGTCACTGAATCAGGCGCGGCTCACGCTGGATGGTGGAACCCGGCTCCGTCGGGGCAAGCCGACATCGTACCGGGTCCACGGCGTCGTCCGCGGCCTCGATCCGTCGAGCCTCGACACCTCGGCCGCGGCCGGGGAGATCAACGCCAGGCTGGACGCCGACATCGAGGGTCCGCTCGCCCGTTCCAACGGCAGCGTGCACCTGCGGGCCGGTGGCTCGAAGATCGGGACCACGGCCGTGCGCCGGCTCGATCTGGACGCCCTGCTCGCGGAGGGGACCGCCGATCTGGCCCTGCACGCCGCGCTCGACACGGGCGTGGTGGACGTGACCGGGCGGGCACGCCCGTTCGATTCGATCCCCAGCTACCGGCTCTCCGGCTCGGCGCACCGGATGCCCGGGACCGCGGCCGTGGCGCGCGCCCTGGCCGGAGCCGAGGGAAATCCGGTGCTCGCCATCGATTTCCGGCTGACGGGCACGGGGACATCGGCGGACTCCGCACGGGTGCGCGGACGGGTGGACCTCACCGCCGTGCAGAGCGACGGCGGGCGGGTGCCGGTGGGGCATGCCGCGCTCCGACTCCACGACGGACGACTCGACCTCGGTCCGGAGCTGCTGGCGGGAGGCGGCCGGATCACAGCGGTCGGCCGGCTCACCCTGGGCGACACCATCCGGTACGAGCTCCGGGAGGGCCGAATCGATCGCGTGGATCCGGGCGAGCTCTCCAGCGATACCATGATGGCCCCGATCTCCGGCCGGTTCAGCCTGGCCGGGGCAGGCTCCACGCCCTCCACGGCGCGCGCAACCGCGCGGCTTCACCTCGACGAGCTCCAGTACGGCGAGCGGCGGGTCGAGGGGGTGGACGCGGTGGCCCGCCTGGATGGCGGCCGCTTGCGGCTCGACGCCGATGGCGCGCTTCAAGGGGGCCGGCTGGTGCTGGAGGCGGGAGGCCGGCCCTTTGATTCCACCGCGGCCTACGTGGTGCGACGTGCCGCGCTCGAACGGGTGGACCTGGGCACGCTGCTCGGCCGCCCCGATCTCGCGGGCCCGGTGACCCTCAGCCTGACCGGTCGAGCGCGCCTGGGGGGAGCGCAGCGCTCGGCCCGCGCGCGCATCACCGTGGCGCCCTCGCGCCTGGGTCGCGTCGAGCTGAGGGGCGGCGGCGCGCACGTGCAGCTCGCCGGCGATCGCCTGACGTACGACGCGGGACTTCGCACCAGCGGCGGGGCGCTCACGCTGGCGGGCGGCGGCACGCCCACCGCCGACGTCCCCTCGTATCAGGTGCGTGAGGGCCGCATCACCTCGGCCCACCTGGGCACCTTGCTGGGCCGGCCCGATCTCAGGACCGACATCAACCTGACCTTTACCGCCGACATCACCCCCGGCCCGGCGGACAGCCGCCGCGCCGCCGTCGGCATCGTGCTGCTGCCATCGCGGGTGAACCGGGCGGAGCTGACCGGCGGCTCGCTGGAGGCGCGGATGTCGGGGGACGCGGTCACCGGCAGGCTGCGGGCCCGGGGTCCCGATGCCGCCCTCGATGCGACGCTCGACGCGAAGACGATAGCCGGGAGTACGGCGCTCAAGACCGCCGGCGTGTTCCGGATCGAGCATTTTGCGCGGTGGACCGACCGCCGCGATGCCGATGGCCGCGTCGAGTCACGCTTTGCGCTCGACGCCCGGACGGACAGCGCCGGCCTTCGCGCGGTGGGCGGTACGGTGGACGCGATGGGAGGGATCGGCGGCGTCCGGGTGCCGGCATTCCACCTGGCGTTGAGCCCGGCCGACGGCCGGCTGCAGGTGGATACGGTCTTCCTGCGGTCCAACGTCGCCGTGCTGGACGGGCGCGGCGGGCTCGCGCTCCGGCCGGGGGTCGAAGCAGGCACCCTGGCCGTGGCCGGGACCCTCGGCGACCTCGCGCCGGTCGCGGAGCTCGTGGGAGCCGACACGGTGGCCTTCGACTCCGCGCGGGTCCGCCTCACGGCCGCCGGGCCCGCCTGGCGGTGGCGGCTGGCGAGTGGCGCCGACGCATATGGGCTGACCCTCGGCGGCAATTTCGCCGACCGCGCCACCTTCAAGGGCGCGGTGAGCCTCGACAGCACCAGGGTCAGCGCCGTGTCGGGTGATCTGCGGGTGACGGACGCCGCCTACGGCCACCTCACCCTCCGCGAGCTCACCGCCGTCGGCGGATACGATTCGACCGTCGCGCTCGACCTCAAGCTGAACGTGGCCGACAGCGTCCGGGTCGCCACCCGCGTGCGCGGCGCGATCTCCAAGGCCCGTGACACGGTGACCGCGCAGATCCAGCGGCTCACCCTCGACGAGGGCGGACGCGCGTGGGCGCTCGAGCGTCCCGTGGAGCTCGCCTTCGGGCCGCGAGTGGAGGTGCACGACCTCGCGCTCCGCGCCGGCCGGCGCAGCATCAGGGTGAACGGCGTATTCGACCGGCACGGCTCGAGCGACATGACGCTCCAGGTCGCCGGACTCAACCTCGAGACGCTCCGCGCGGCCGGGCTCGTCCCCGTGGGCGGCCAACTGGATGCTTCCCTGCACCTCTCGGGGCCCACCCGGGCCCCGCGGCTTCAGGGCAGGATGGCGCTGGCGATCACGTCCCGGGACCGCCGGGTCGGGACCCTGGGCGGCGACCTCGACTGGACCACCCGCGGGATGCGGATCGCTCTGGCCGCGACGCCGCTGAAGGGCGGCGCGCTGACGCTCGGCGGGATGCTCCCCTACCGGCTCCGCCTGGCCGCGGATACCGCGGGCGGCGTCGCGCGCGATACCGCGGCGCTGCCCGATACGGTGGCACTCGCCGTCAAGGCCGACAGCTTCGACCTCGCGCTGTTCGAGCCCCTGCTCCCGCCCGATGCAGCCCGCGGGCTGCACGGCCGCCTGGCGGCGGACGCGCGAATCGGGGGAACGGTCCACGCTCCGGATGCCACCGGCGCCGTGAGCCTGACGGGCGGAGCCGTCGAGTTGCCGTCCATCAAGGTGGCCTACGAGCACGGCGAGCTGTCCGGACGGCTCCAGGGTGACACGCTGCTGATCGAACGGCTGGGCCTGCGCACCGGCAAGCACGAACAGCTGACGGCCACGGGGCAGGTGCGGCTCCGGCCGCTCAGCGAGCCGGGACTCGAGCTGGCGGGGACCCTCGGGCATTTCCGCCTCGTCAACTCCGCCCAACTTCAGTCCGCTGCCTCCGGGCGCATCCAGCTCACGGGCACCCTGCTCCAGCCCGTCCTGCGCGGGAGCCTGCGGCTCGACCGCACCAACTTCTTCGTCGGCACCGAGGCGGCGCAGGCCAAGGTCGAGCAGGTGGAGCTGACGCCCGGAGAGTTGCGGGAACTGGCACGCGACTTTGGTCCGTCCGTGCTGATGCACGGCAAGGAGTCCCCGGGACTGCTGGAGCGGACCCGGCTCGATCTCGCCATCCAGATGCCGGGCCAGGTCTGGATCCGGCGGAGCAGCAGCCCCGAGATGGATATCGAGCTGGTGGGGAACCTGCGGCTGACCCAGGCACCGGGCCAGGAGATGCGGTTCTTCGGACACGTCGAGCCGGTACCGGGCCGGGGAACCATCGAGTTCAGCGGGCGCCAGTTCCGGCTCACCGAGGGCGACATCAACCTGGCCGGCCCGGTCGACTCGACGAAGCTCGACGTGACCGCTTCGTATCAGGTACCGACGCAGGGGGGCGCCAACGACGAGGGCGTGCTCATCGATGTGCACGCCAAAGGAAGGCTCGACAGCCTGGCGCTCGACTTCACCTCCGAACCGCCGCTGAGTCAGGACGACATCCTCTCGTACATCGTCACCGGACGGCCGGCCTCGGACAATCCGCTGTTCGAGGGGGCCGGCGGCGGGGGCGGCGGCGGACAGGTGGCGATGAGCACCCTCACGACCGCGCTCTCGAACGCGGCCGGCCAGGAGCTCGGCTTCGACGTGTTCGAGATCCGCCAGGAGCCGGCCCGGGGGTTGACCCTCACCGCCGGCCGGTATCTGAGCTCGCGGCTGTTCGTCAACCTCCAGCTCCCGCTGCAGCTCGGCAGCCAGGCCCAGCAGACCAGCGGCGCCAGCCTGGGGCCGGGGTTCGAGCTGGAATACCGGTTGCGCCGCTGGCTGCGTGCCGATCTGCGCGGGGGCAGCCTCTCGCCGGGATTCGTGCTCCGGGGGCGCCGTGCGTACTAGGCACTGGCTGCCGCTCGTCGTCCTGCTGTCCGGGCGAGCGGCCGGGCTCCATGCGCAGGACGCGCTCAACCGCGTGGGACCGGCGACCCAGGTGCGCTCGGTGGAGTTCCGGTTCCTGGGAATGGAATCCCTCGACCAGGACGTGCTGCGGCAGAAGATCGCGCTCACGGGACAGGGCAGCATGGTCGGGTTGCGGCGGCTCTTCGGGTTCCTGCCCTTCGTGCCGCCGGTGGGCGCGCACCTGTTCGATCCCACGGAGATGCAGCGCGACGTCGTGCGGCTGCGGAACTATTACCATCGTTCCGGCTTCCCGCGGGTCGATGTCCATTATGAAGCCCGGTACGAAGCGAAGTCGGACGCGATATCCGTCACCTACGTGATCGACGAGGGGCCGCCGATCATGACCGATACCCTTGCCTTCACGGCGCAGGACGGGACGCTCGAGCTCCCGGCCGCAGCGCAACGAAGCTGGCGCCGCTTCACCGGGGGCGAGCGGGAGCGTGCCGGCCGCGCGGGGGAGGACGAGCGCCGGGCATTGGCCGACAGCACCGTGCGCTGGTTCCGGGCGCACGGCTATCCGTTCGCCTCGGCACGCACCATCGCGAAGGTGGACAGCGCCGCCAGCCGGGCGGCGGTGACGGTGCAGGTGCAGCCAGGCATGCGGGCCAGAATCCGCCGGATCGAGGTCAACGGCAACGAGACCATTCCGGAACGGGAGGTCGTGCGGCAGCTCCCGCTGGGGGCGGGCGACTGGTACGACGCGCGGGCCCTCGAGGAGGGGCGCCAGGAGCTCACCCAGAAGGACATCGTGCGGATCGCGTCCGTGAGCGTCCCCCGGGACTCCGCGATCGACTCCTCCGTCGTCGTCCTGCTGCGTATCACGGAGAACCCGGAGCACCTCGTGAATGGCGAGGCCGGGATCATCTCGG
This sequence comes from Gemmatimonadales bacterium, assembly GCA_035699205.1. Classification (GTDB taxonomy): domain Bacteria; phylum Gemmatimonadota; class Gemmatimonadetes; order Gemmatimonadales; family GWC2-71-9; genus CAVVWJ01. Next base: position 20,322 of record DASSBA010000150.1, on the reverse strand, counting down.
CGGGCGGGCTCACCTCCCAGGCCACCTGGACCGATCGGAGCTGGCTCGGCGGGCTCCGCACGTTCACGGTCGCCGCGACCGCACAGACCGGCGTCGCGGCCTTCGAGAACCCGGCGCAGCAGCTCTACCGGCTCAACCTCACCGCCTTCGAGCCGTACGTCGGCCACCGGACCATCTCGGCCGCGGGCGGACCGTTCATCGAGTACCGGAGCGACCTCCGCGACCGGAGCTGGGCGGTGGGGTTCCAGGGCTCCCTGGTCTGGGCGCCGGCACCGCTGCGCTCGGTGTCGCTGGGATACTCGGTGTCGCATCGCCGGGTGTACGACTACGGCTTCGGCAGCGACCTCGCCCCGGCACAGTACCTGCCGCTCCTCGGTCTCGCCACGCCGACCGCAGCCGGAACGTTGGAGCGCACCCGCAACAGCAGCGCGCTGACCCTCGAAGGCAGCTACGGCAGGCTCGACCGGATCGCCAACCCGCGCAAGGGGTATGTGATCCGACCGCGGATCGAGGCGACGCTGCCGGGGTTCAATACCAGCGAGTACTTCCTGATGGACCTCGGCGCCACCGGATACCTGCCGGTCTCGAAGCGGGTCGGCTTCACCGTCCGGGCGGGCGGGGGGCGCATCTTCCCATTCGGGAACAGCGTCGAATCGGTGGGCAACGAGTCGCCGTTCGTCTCCCTGCTCCGGCTTCGCGACGTGACCTTCACCGCCGGCGGCACGCGGGACGTGCGGGGCTGGGGCACGCTGCTGGTCGGACCCAAGCTCCCGCAGGTGCGGCTGGAACAGAGCGGCGACAGCACCATCACCGTGGCCGACCATTACACCCCGGTCGGCGGGCTCGCCCGCCTGTTCGGCAGCGTGGAGCTCCACTTCCCGATGCCGCTCCTGAGCGAGGCGTTTCAGCCGTTCGTCTTTTACGACGGTGGCCGGGTCTGGACCCCCGACAACCGGTTCGCCACCAATGCCGGGGTGCTCGACGAGGATCGGTTCTATCAGGGGGTGGGAATCGGCATCGGCTACGAGACGATCGTGGGAGCGATCCAGGTCGCGCTCGGCTACAAGCTCAACCCCTCGCCACTGGACCTGCGCTCGCCGCAGGACGTGCTCGACGCGCTCACCCGGGGAACGCCCATCGAGGCGGCACCCACGTCCTCCTCCCGCCGCTTCCACCTGCATTTCTCGATCGGCGCCACCTTCTGAGCTCCGGCCGGACGTGACGACGGCCACGGCAGCGCCCGCCTGCCCCGCCCCACACTTCACCATGCCGGCCAGCCCCACGGTGCCGCGGATCTTCCTGCTGTCGCCCGCGCACGCCGGCGGGAAGCGAGCCGAGCTGCTCCTGTCCGGCCGGGGGCGGTTCCCGCTGGCGGAGCGGCTCCGGGCCGGAACCGGCGTGACCCTGGGCGAGGCGTTCAGCTTCCTGAGCGGGCTCTACTTCCGGGGCAAGTTGAGCTATGCCCGCCGGTTCGCCCGGCCGCCGGCCGGGGGGTGCGGGGTGTACGTCATCACGACCAACCGCGGCCTCCTGCCGGCGGACACCGCGGTCACCGCGGACGAGCTCCGGGCATTCGCGGAGGTGGAGATCCGGGCGGACGAGCCGAGCTACCGGGAGCCGCTCCGGCGTGAGCTGATCGCCATCGAGCGGGCGGCCCGGGGCGAGGCGGTCGCGACGGAGCTCGTGCTGCTCGGCAGCGTGGCGACCGGCAAGTACGTGGACGTGCTGCTCGACGTCGTGGGCGAGCGGCTCCTCTTTCCAACCGATTTCGTGGGCCGGGGCGACATGAGCCGCGGCGCGCTCCTGCTCCGGGCGGCGCGCGCGGACCGGGAGCTGGCCTACGAGCCGGTCGCGACCGCCGTGCGGCGGGGGCCGCGGCCGGGGAAGACGGGACCGACCCATGGCGATCACGCGGGCGCGGACGCGCCCGTCCCCACGCATACCGACTCGGACTGACGCAGCCACGCTCCGGCTCGGCCGCCGGAGCGTCGAGCTCACCAGCCTCGGCAAGCTCTTCTGGCCCGAGTCCGGCTACACCAAGCGCGACCTGCTCCAGTACTACGCGGACGTGGCGCCGGCGCTGCTGCCGCACCTCCGCGACCGCGCCATGGTGATGAAGCGCTACCCGAACGGCATCCACGGCAAGTGCTTCTTCATGAAGCGCACGCCGCCGTCGCATCCCGAGTGGCTGGAGACCTGTGCCATCATGCACAAGTCGGCCAACCTGATCGCGTTCCCCATGGTGCAGGACCTGGCCTCGCTGCTGTGGATCGTCAACCTCGGCTGCATCGACCTCAACCAGTGGTACGCCCGCTGCGACGACACCGACCGCCCCGACTATCTCCACTTCGATCTGGACCCGGGTCCGGGCGCGCCGTTCGCGCGGGTACGCGAGACCGCGCTCGTGGTGCGCGACGCGCTCGAGCGGATGGGCATGCGGCCGCTGGTCAAATCCAGCGGCTCGAGCGGGATGCATCTCTACGTGCCGATCGTGCGTGGGCCGGTGCAGAAGGCGGTCTGGCGTGTCGCCAAGCGGCTCGCCAAGCAGCTCGAGCAGCGCCACCCGAAGCTGATCACCGCCGAGTACCGCATCGCCAACCGGCCGCGCGGGCGCGTCCTGGTGGACTACAACCAGAACGCGTGGGGCCGGACACTCGCCTCGGTGTACTCCGTCCGCCCCAGGGAGCCGGCCACGGTCTCGACGCCGGTCACCTGGACGGAGGTGGAACGCGGGTTCGAGGTCGAGGACTTCCGGCTCGACAACGTTCCCGCCCGGCTGCGCCGGCTCGGTGACCTGTGGAAGCCGCTGCTCGCCGCGCGCGGCCGGTTCCGGCTGGAGGAGGCATCGTGAGCCTCCCGCTCGAGTTCCCCTATCCGCCGATGGAGGCCGCCACCGCCGACGCGCTGCCGAAGGGCGACGAGTGGCAGTACGAGCCCAAGTGGGACGGGTTCCGCTGTCTCGCCTTTCGCGACGGCGGCGAGGTCCGCATCCAGAGCAAGGCCGGCAAGCCCCTCGGCCGATACTTCCCCGACGTGGTGCTGTCGCTCGCGTCGCTGCGCGCGAGCCGCTTCGTGCTCGATGGCGAGATCGTGATCCCGGTGGATGGCCGGCTCTCGTTCGACGCGCTGCTGCTCCGGGTGCACCCCGCCGCGAGCCGGGTGCGCACGCTGGTCGAGGCCCACCCGGCGCGGCTGGAGGTGTTCGATCTCCTGGTGGACGACCGCGGGCGATCACTGGTCGGCCTCCCGCTCGACGAGCGCCGGGCCCGGCTGGAAGCGTTCGCGCAGCAGTGCTTCCCGCGCGGGAAATCGGTCGTGCTTTCCCGGGCGACGCGGCGACTGGCCACGGCGCGCTCCTGGCTCGAAGGGGGCGGCGGCGGGGATCTCGACGGGGTCGTGGCCAAGCGGCTCGACCTGCCGTACCGCTCGGGCGAGCGCGACGGGATGGTCAAGGTGAAGCGCCAGCGCACCGCGGACTGCGTGGTGGGCGGGTTCCGCTACGCGTCCAGGGGCGGCGGCATCGGGTCACTGTTGCTCGGGCTGTACGACGACGAGGGGCTGCTCGATCACGTCGGGTTCTGCTCGAGCTTGAGCGCCGCCGAGCGAACGGGGCTCAAGGCACGGCTCGAGCCGCTCAGGAAGTCACCGGGCTTCACCGGTCGCGCCCCGGGCGGACCGAGCCGGTGGAGCACGGAGCGCTCGACGCAGTGGGAGCCGCTCGCGCCGACGCTGGTCGTCGAGGTGGGGTACGATCACGTATCGAACGGCCGGTTCCGGCACGGGACGAAGTTCGTGCGCTGGCGGCCCGACAAGGCGCCGCGGCAGTGTACCATGGAGCAGATCTCATGAACAGGACGGAGAAGGCGGAGCGGACGGAGAAGATCAAGGCGGGGAGAGCCGCGCTGGCGGAGTATCGGCGGAAGCGGGATTTCACGCGGACCGGGGAGCCGCCGGGCGGCCGGCGGAAGCCGGTGGGGGCGCGGGCGGCGAAGCTGGCCTACGTCATCCAGAAGCACGCGGCGAGCCACCTGCACTTCGACCTCCGGCTGGAGCTCGACGGCGTGATGAAGAGCTGGGCGGTGCCCAAGGGACCCAGCCTCGACCCGGCGGTGAAGCGACTGGCCATGCAGGTGGAGGACCACCCGATCGAATACAACAAGTTCGAGGGCACCATCCCCAAGGGCGAGTACGGCGGCGGCACCGTGATGCTGTGGGACCGGGGCACCTACATCTACGGCGGGAACGACGACGTGAACCCGCTCGAGGGGCTCCGGCGCGGGTACGCCAAGGGCGACTTCAAGTTCGAGCTCCGGGGGAAGCGCCTCAAGGGCTCCTGGGTGCTCGTGCGCACGCGCCGGGGCGACCCCCGGCGTGCGCAGTGGCTGCTCATCAAGCACCGCGACGAGGCGGCGGAGCCGGGCTCGGACGTCGTGGAGGAGTACCAGACTTCGGTGGCCTCGGGCCGCACGATGGACGAGATCGCGGCGGGGCGGAAGCCGCGGCGGCGACCGGCTCGAACGTGAGCCGCGCACTGCTGGTGCTGATGCTCTCGGCGGCACTCGTCGCCGGGTGCGGCCGGGATCGCTCCGAAGACGCGTCGGCCTCTCTGGTGGATTCCACGCTCTTCGGCGACGACCGCGGCCAGCCGGGCGACACCGCGCGGGTCGCGACCGAGGTGGCCGTGCTGGAGGGGCTGGTCGACCGCTACGAGCGATTGGACGTGGTGATGGACGAGCTGGCGGGCCCGAGCGGCGGGAGCCCGGTGCGGGGCAAGGCGTGGAAGGGCGACCGCCGCCAGGACGCGACCAAGAGCCGGCTGCTGGACCTGCTGCTGGCGGAGTTCGGCGAGCGGTATCATCCCCGAACGCCGGAGGGCGCGGCGCGACTGGCGGACTCCATCGCATCGCTGCCGCGCGGCGCGGGTGCGCGGGCTCTCGATGCGCTCGTGCTCGACCATCACCGGAAGGTGGTCGACGCCATCGCTGGCGCACTGCCCGTGGTGCGGAACCCTCGCGTCCGGAAGACGCTCACGGAGTTGCAGGACCGGCTGCGCGAGGAGATCGAGCGGCTGGCCCGGGCGAGCCCGGCGAACGCGGCCGATGTGGCGTGAGCGGCGGTGTGAGCGCCGACACCGCCCCGTCGGCGGCGGCGGCGCATATGGAAGATTCGGGACGGCTGGTCACGGCCGTCACCGGGGAACCCGATCCTTCGGAGGAACGATGTCAGCGACCCCTCGAGCGGGCGTGCTCCTGCTGCTGCTGGCCGCCTGCGGCGGCGGCGACCGAGCGGCCAGAACCGACACGACCGGCATGTCCACGACTCCGCCGCCGGCTGCGCAGCCGCCGGCCACCACGCCGGATAGTTCGGCCGCCGGGATGGCGCCGGCCGCCTCCGACTCCGCCGCGACGTCGAGCACGCGTGACAGCGGCGTGCGGCCGAGCAGCGCCGCGGCCGCCGCCGCTCCCGCCGCGGCGAAGCGTGCACCAGCGACGCAGGACACCCCGACTCAGGACACCACGAAGAAGACCGCCGCGAAGCCTGCCGCCGGCGGCCCTGGCTCGCCCCAACTGGTCGCCCTGGGCGACAGCATCTTCCACGGCCAGGTGGCGGGGGGCACCTGCACCGCGTGCCACGGCCAGGACGCGAAGGGCACGGCCGTCGCGCCCGACCTGACCGACGGCACCTGGATCAACGGCGACGGCAGTTACGATTTCATCGTCCACACGGTCACCACCGGCGTACCCCAGCCGAAGGAGCACCCGGCGCCGATGCCCCCCAAGGGCGGCGCGACCCTCAACGACGATCAGGTGAAGGCGGTGGCGGCGTACGTGTACTCACTGAGCCACAAGAGCTGATCACCAGCTCAGCGTGTACTGCCCGCCGAGTGTGAACAGCGTCTCGCTGGCCCGCAGATCCTCGCTCGGCTGCTCGTTGGGCCAGGCACTCCGGTGCGCCGCCAGGCCGATGTTGAGCGCGAACGCGTCCACCAGGTAGACGCTCGCGGTCAGCCGCTCGAGCGCCTCCCGCCGCCGCGAGACGACCTCGCCGCCGCCGAACGCGAACGTCTTCTCCGCGCTGATGCTCACGGGCAGGCGGACCTCGGTCAGGTCGCCGTTGACCCGAACCCGTGTGCTCACGACCTGGAGCGTCCGCACGCCGTCGCTGTAGATGCCGAGCTGTGAGCTCGCCGTGACCCCCCGGAGCATCAGGCTGGGCCCGATGCCGGCGCGCCAGGTGGTCCCGTTGGCGATCACCGGGCTCTGACCCTCGGGCAGCCACTCGCTCCGGTCGGCGTCCAGGTGCAGCGCCACGCCGTAGCTCACGTCGCCCGAGCGCTTGACGACGCGCGACAGATCGAGTGCCGCGCCACGGTCTCCGGCGCCCGCGTACCCCTGCGCGCGCGCGCTCCAGCCCCGGGACAGCCATTCCGCCTGCGCCGACCAGATCCCGCTGCTCAACGCCTCCTTGAACAGCACCGTCCGGCGGGAGCCGGTGAGCGACCGGCGGGCGAACACGGTGTTGTACCCGGCGGTGACCGCCAGCGTGCGATGGTTCGCCTCCGGGAGCTCGACCGGGATTTCGTGATAGATCTCCCGGCAACGGCCCTGCCGGCAGACCCGGATCAGCGCCGGCTTCACCAGCCGCGAGAGCAGCTCCCCGTTCCAGCGGACCGCGTAGCGGTCGACCGGGACCGAGTCGCCGAACGACGAGGTCAGCCGGACGCGAAGCGTGCTGCTGTCGCTCCAGTAGCGGTCGAGGCCGTTTGCCGACATGAACACGATGCTGTCGGCCGACGGGCTTTCGATGGTCAGCTCGGCGGACTGATTCGCGCTCGGGAGGCCAGGCTGGAGCCGGACCGTCACCGGCTCGGGGCCGGCCACGATGCGCGTCGTCTGCGACGGGATGCCGCAACCGGCCAGCGCGACGGCCGCCGCAGCGGCGACTGCGATCCGGGTGAACGATTCCATCGGCGTCTTGTCGGTAGGGAGGGCGACTGCTTCCCGCGGCTGCCTGCTCAGCCAGCTGCTCACACGATAGCGCGCGGGACACGAGACAGCCAGAGGGGTCCGCTGGCGCCGGGCCCCGGTCTGCGCAACATTGTGCACACAGGAGGTTCCATGCTCTTCCACTTCGGTCGAGCATTTCTCGTGCTCGGCTGGATCCTCACGATTGCCGGGGTGATCTACGTGCTGATGAGCCTGCGCCACATGGCCGGCGTCGCCGGCGCATCACCGGCGTTGCTCCTCATCGGCCTGGTGGCGGTGGTGGTGGGGTCCTCGATCATCCGGTGGGTGCGCCGCGCCAAATGAGACCGCGGTGGCCGCGGTCCGGGTCGGCACGTCGGGATACGTCTACCGCCACTGGCGAAGCGGCGTGTTCTACCCGGCCGGACTCCGGGTGCGCGACGAGCTCGCCTGGTACGCGGCCCGGTTCCGCACCGTCGAGCTGAACAACCCGTTCTACCGGCTTCCCACCCGCGAGACGTTCGCCCGCTGGCGCGACCAGACACCCGACGACTTCACCTTTGCGGTGAAGGTGAGTCGCTACATCAGCCACGTCCGGCGCTTGCGGGACGCCGCCGACTCGCTGGCGCTTTTTCTGGAACACGCCGAGGTGCTCGGGCCGAAGCTCGGCCCGCTTCTGGTGCAGCTTCCGCCGCAGTTCCAGCTCGACATGGCCCGCCTGGAGGAGTTCCTCGCGATCCTCCCGGGGCGCCACCGCTGGGTGCTCGAAGTGCGGCACCCGAGCTGGCAGACGCGGGCGGTCTATGACGCGCTCGGCCGGCGAGGCGTGGCCCTCTGCGTGCCTGTCGGCGGACGGGTGCAGCCGGACCTCGTCACCACCGCCCCGTTCACCTACATCCGGATGCACGCCGGCGCCGGGCCAGGCGGGGGCTTCGGCGAGGGACAGCTCAGGCCATGGGCCAACCGGCTTCGCGCCCTGGCCAGATCGGGAAAGGAGGCGTACGTCTACTTCAACAACGACTGGGAAGGACACGCCGTGCGGGACGCGGCGGTGTTGCGCGCCATGCTGGGGACCTTCGACTAATCCCGATGCCGTTCAGGTCCCGGCTCGTCCTCCAGCCCTCCGCTCCCCGCGGAGCCGAACTTCGGCGCGGTCACATGATGGGAGACCGTGTAGGGCGGCTCGTGGCGCTCCGGTTCGGCTCCGGCGTACCGGCCCGGATCCGCCTGAAACGCCCGGCGGCATTCGTGGGAACAGAAGTAGACCTCGCGGCCCTCGTATGTCATCTGCGCCTTCGCCGTCTCCCGGTCGATGATCATCCCGCAGACCGGATCCCGCACCTGTTCCATGATCTCCTCCTTGCGTCATTCCCCCGGCGGCGTGAGTGACGGTACCGGGTCGAGCTCGTGCACCCCGCACCAGTTGAGCAGCCCGGCGACGTCCGCCGCGCGTTCGGCACTGTCCACTACGACCGCCGTGTGCTCGTTGGTGACGACCGCGATCTCGTGCAGACTGGCGCGCCCGCGGCGCCGAATCTGACGCCTGCCCGCCCGCCATGGGCCGACGGCGCCCTTCAAGTCTACGCCCTGGGACCTGGCGCGCTCCGCAAGCTGATACACCACACGTGGTTCGTAGGGCTGGCGCTCACCACTGGGGCGGCGGTGGCGTGTGGAACGGAGATTCCGGCGTTTCATGACCACCTCCGGCTCGATCGCGGGCGGCCCGGGTCTGGCCGCGCTGACGGTCCACGATGGACCCGCGAGGCGCCCGGCTCTGTGAGGGGGGTCACCGCCGCCTCCTTGACGCCCGCCGGAGGCGCTGTATAGTGGACGCACTCGGAAGCAATGATGCCCGGCGTAGCAGTCAGGAGGTCGCCCACACGCCCGGCGGAGCTAATCGCGAAACCGGCTGAGCTGTTTTCCGCTCGGCCGGTTTCCGGCTTTTACTCACCGACTTGATCAATGGAGGACGCATGTACGCGACTATCCGGCGGTACACCCCCTCGGATGCCAACGCGATGCGGGATGGCCTCGAGGGCCTGAAACAGCGGATCGACAAGAAGTTCTTTCCGATGCTGCAGGACGTACGTGGCTTTCACGGCTATTACGTCGTCAACGCCAATGACCAGGAGCTGGTCACGATCTCCCTCTTCGAAGACCAGAGCGGCGCCCAGGAGTCCACCCGCCGGGCTGCCGAGTTCGTCCGCACCGACCCGTTGCGCGACCTGCTGACCGATCCCGAAGTCATCGAGGGCGAGCTCATCCTCAGCAAGGAAGCGGCGGTCGGCACGCACTAGGTGGCGTGCGGTCCACGAAACGAGAAGGCCGCCTCACCGAAGTGGGGCGGCCTTCGTCGTAACCTGCGGGGCGAACTAGAAGCGGACGCCCACCGTCAGCGGAATCATGTAGGCGGTCTTCTCGTCACCCGGGATGCCCACGCCCTTCATGATGGCATGGAACCGGGCCTCGGCGAACAGCTTCGCCTTGCCCAGGCCGAAGTCGAACCCGGCGCCGGCGTTGAAGCCGAACTTGGTCTGCGACTCGGCATCCGGAACGCTCGCCTTCGAGTTATAGAGACCGACGCCTCCGATCAGGTACGGCCGCGCCGTGCTGGCGCTGGGAAACGCGTACACCGCGTTGCCCGTGGCGGTCAGCATCCGGGAGTGATCGTCGCCCACGTCCATACCGAACCGGCTGTAGGACGCGTCCACCTGGAAGCCGAGCGGGCTCGCGGCCGGCTGCACCCGAAGCAGCGCGGTTCCGCTCACGCCAGTCCCGACCCCGTCGGCCAGCGTGCCGGTCGGCACGACCACGCCGCCCCCCACGCCGAAGCTCATGGCCTGAGCATACGCGGTCTGCGCGCTCAGCAGCACGGCGAGACCGACTACGGCACCACGGAACGTGCTCTTCATGACGGATCTCCCTCACTGGGTGGCTGAAGGCTCGCGGAGACGAGCGGAACTCCGGCCTCCCATGGGCAAAGGATCTGCCAAGGGCCGTTCCATGATGAACAGCGTCGCTGTAACGCAGTAACCATCAAGCGCTTGTGAGCCAGCGCCCGGGGGCCGTCACCGCCCGGTCGGCCCTCGCGAGGCGGGGCGGTGCCAAGCTCTGCAGCGCGCGATGCAAGCAAGCACCGTATGGCGCACGGCGGGCAGCCATGCTGGCGCGACCCCACGTACCCCGCCAGATTGGGAGGAGCCATTCTCCACCCTCGAGGGAACGCCTTGCCCGCTGCCCTCCTCCTGCGTTTCGCGCCCGCCGCCACGGGACTACTCGCCGTCCTGGCCGCCCACCGGGTCGCCGCGCAGACCGGTGGCGCCAACCGCGTCACCGTGGTCACCCGGGAGTTCGCCTACGAGCTTCCCGACACGCTCCCTGCGGGCCTCACGACCTTTCATCTGCGGAATGAGGGGAAGCAGCCGCACCACCTGATGCTGTACCGGCTGGACCCGGGCCGGACGCTCGGCGACGTGTTCGCCGAGCTGTCGGCGGGCGGGCCGCTGCCGGCGTGGATGCATGCGACGGGCGGCCCGAACAGCCCGCCGCCGGGGGGTGAGTCGTATGGCACGGTGGTGCTCGAGCCCGGGAGCTACGTCGCCTTCTGTCACGTGAAGAGCCCGGACGGCGTGGTGCACTTCCAGAAGGGGATGATTCGGAAGCTCACCGTGATCCCGGCTCCCGGCAGGGCGGCGCCGCTCCCGCCGCCCGACCTCACGGTCACGCTCCGCGACTACGGTTTCGTCTTCTCGCGCCCGCCGGCGCGGGGCCGGCACCTCATCGCCGTGACCAACGCCGGCTCGCAGACGCACGAGTTCATCCTGTCGCGGCTCGCCCCGGGAAAGACGGTGGAGGACTTCATCGCCTGGATGAACACGCCTCACGGCCCGCCGCCGGTGCGGCCGGCCGGCGGCACGACCAACCTGGCGCCCGGGTCTACGATGGAGATCCGGGTGGATCTCGCGCCCGGGCGCTATTCCGTGGTCTGCCGCGTGCGTGACGCGAGGGACGGGCGGACCCACGATCTGCACGGGATGCGCACGGAGTTCGCGGTGCGGTGAGTGATGCAGGACAGGCCGCTGACGCGGCCGCGCCCCTCCGCTTATTATCCCAGGCAGTCCCCCTTGCGCCAGCGTACGCACCAGAGCAGTCCATCGTGCACGATGCCCTGATCGAGGTCTCGCGGCCGGCGCAGTCCGCCTCCGACCGGGACGAGCCCAGACGTCCGATCCGCCGGCTGTCGCTGCTGGCCGCGGTCGCCGCGATCGCGTTCGGCATCGCGGTCGGCGCGGGCTACGTCTTCGGGATCGGCCGGCTGGTCGCGCTGCCCCAGTTCGTGCTGCCAACGCAGCCGCTGGTCGCGGTGCTGTTCGTCCTCGCGGGCACCAGTCTCCTGGCCCTGCGCCTGCGCGCGCCCGGGCTCCAGCGCTACACCGCCATCGTGACGGCGCTGCTGGCCGCCACCCTCATCGCCGAGTACGTCTTCGGTCTGGATTCCGGCCTCGACCTGCTGCTGTTCCCGCAGCAGGTGTTCGGGTCCGCCCGCGTCTTCCCCGGGCGGCCGGCCCCGGTGACGTGCATGGTGTTCCTCCTGCTCGGGTTGTCCCTGGTCGTCGCGGCCTTCCGTCCGGGCGAGCGGCCCCGGCGCGCGCACACCGCGCTGGCCCTCGGCGCCGCCGTCTTGCCCGTGCTGCCCATCGTGGGCCACCTCCTGGGCGTGCCGGAGCTGCACACGTTCGCGTTCCGGCTCGGCACGTCGCTGCACACCGCGCTCATGCTTCTCGTGCTCGCCGTCGGCGTCGGCGCGGCCACTCACGAGTCCGCGGTCCTCAATCTCATCCGCGGCCGCGATCCGGGCACGATCCTCCTGCGGCTGCTGCTGCCGCTCGCGGTCCTGTCGCCGCTGCTCTTCGTGGCGGGCAGCGTGGCGGCACTGCACGTCGGGCTCTACGAGGTCCACGTGGGTCTGGTGCTCTTCGTCTCGGGCTGCATCGCGATGCTGCTGGGCGTGGCCTTCTGGGTGGTGGCGATCGTCCGCCGGGCGGACGCGGAGCGGCGGTCCGCGGATCACGCGCAGGCCCAGCTGACGCTGCGCGATCACCGGCTGCGGGCCGAGACCGCGGCCGCGGAGACCGCGCGCGAGAGCGAGCGGCAGACGCGCGAGCTGCTGAGCATCCTGAGCCACGCGCCCGTCCTCGCCCGCGGTCTCGACGGCCGGATCCGGTTCTGGAGCGCGGGTGCGGAGCGGCTGTACGGCTGGTCCGCGGAGCAGGCCACCGGCGCCCTCGCGCGCGACCTGCTGCCCACCGACTTCCCCGTGCTCGAGCGCGAAGCGGAGGCGGCGCTGCTCGAGCACGGGGAATGGCACGCGGAGCTGGCCCGGCGGGCCGGTAACGGCACGACGCTCCAGGTGGCCAGCCACTGGATCCTGCACCGCGATCCGGACGGCCGTCCCGACGCGGTGATCGAGGTGGACAACGACGTCACCGATCGACGTCGCGCGCAGGAGGCGCTGCGGCAGAGCGAGGCGCGCTACCGGGCGCTGGTCGCCGCGACCGCGCGCATCGTCTGGACGTCCTCCGCCGACGGGCGCCGGCCGCTGGACCTGAGCCAGTGGCTGGCGTTCACCGGGCAGAGCGCGATGGAGGCCGCCGGCAGCGGGTGGCTCCAGGCGATCCATCCCGACGACCAGGCCGAAGCCGTCCGCGTGTGGAAGGAGGCGGTGCGCGAGCGGCAGCCGATGCTGACCACGCACCGCGTCCGGCGGGCGGATGGCGAATACCGGCACATGGACGCGCGGGCCGTGCCGGTACTCGACGCGCAGGGCGAGGTGCGCGAGTGGGTCGGCGCCCACGCCGACGTGACCGACCGGATTCAGGCGCAGGAGCAGCTGGGGCAGGCGCAGAAGCTCCAGGCGGTCGGCACCCTCGCCGGCGGTGTCGCCCACGAGGTGAACAATCAGCTCATGGCGGTGCTCGGCTTCGGCGACTTCGTCCTCAAGGAGCTGGGGCCGGCCCACCCCCAGTCGGCCGACATCGAGGAGATGATCCGCGGCGCCACCCGCGCGGCGCGCGTGGCGCAGCAGCTGCTCACCTTCAGCCGCCGCCAGGTGAACCAGACCCGGCTGCTGGACCTGCACTCGGCCGCCGAGGGCCTCGCCCCGGTCCTCAGACGCCTGCTCGGCGCCGACAAGAGCCTGGTGATCCTCGAGAACGGCGCCCGGCAGCGCGTGCTCGCCGACCCGACCCAGGTGGACCAGGTCCTCATCAACCTCGCGGCCAACGCGCGCGACGCCATGACGACCGGCGGACGGCTCACCATCGGCACGGATGACATCGTGCTCGACGAATCGTACGCCCGGGCGCACGGCGTATCCCGGCTCACCCCCGGGCCGTACGTGCGGCTCACCGTCTCCGATACCGGCTGCGGAATGGACCGGGTGACGCTCGGAAAGATCTTCCAGCCGTTCTTCACCACCAAGCCGGTGGGCGCGGGCACCGGGCTGGGGCTCTCGACCGTGTACGGCATCGTGAAGCAGCACGACGGCTTCATCTGGGCCTACAGCGAGCCGGGGCTGGGCACGACCATGAAGCTCTACTGGCCGGCTGCGGGGAACGGGTGCGATCTCGCGGAGCCCGAGTCGGCGCCGGACTCGGCCGCGGAGCGCTCCTCGTCGCTGGATCAGGCGCTGGTGCTCGTCGTGGAGGACGAACCGTCGGTGCGAAGCCTGGTGCGGCGGGCTCTCGAGGGCGCCGGGCTCGTGGTCGTCGAGGCGGAGAATGGGCGGAAAGCGCTGGAGAAGGTCGCCATGATGAGGGAGCCCCCGAGCCTGGTACTCACCGACGTGATCATGCCGGGGCTCAACGGCCGCGAGCTGAGCGAGGCGCTCACCCTCACGCAGCCGGAAGTCCCCGTGCTGTTCATGTCGGGGTATACGGGGGACGATGTGCTCGCCCGCAGCCTCCTGCCGGCCAATGCGCCGTACATCCAGAAGCCCTTCGCGCCCGAGGAGCTGGTCGCGCGGGTGCGGGTGATGCTGTCCGGGGTGGCCGCGGCGCGGCGATGAGCCCGCGGGCCGCGGTCACGGCACCGGCGGCAGGTACCCGGTCAGCTCGCGCACCCACCATGCGCCCGTCCGCGCCCGCTCGGCCGCCGTGCTGAACCGGTATGCGTACACGGCCAGGCGAATCCGGCACGGCGGCGCACCCGCGAACGGAGCACGGCCCAGCAGCGCCAGCACCTCCGGGGTCCCGGCACGCAGGTGACCGGCCAGGGACCGCAGCCACTCCCAGTTGCCCATCGGGTCGAGCCCCGCGAACCACATCTGCCAGTCGAGCCTGGGCTGGTACGGCGCGACGAAGCCGGGGCGCCGCTCGACCGGACCGGGCTGGTAGCGGAACTCGTACGCCTGCCAGTGCGTACCGTCGCGGCTGCCTTCGATCACGATCTCCGGCCGCTCCGTCGTCATCACCCGGAAAAGCCCGTAGCCGTTGAACGAGCGAAGCGGAGCGACCCAGCCGAGGACCGCCGCGGCCCAGCGCGGCACCAGGCCGGCGCCCCGGCCGCCGGGCAGGGTGTACGCGATCTCCGCCCCGAAGCTCAGTGCGCTGAGCAACAGCAGCACCGGCGCGGGCGCCACCCCGAGCATGAGGGCGATCGAGAGCACGACCCCAGCCCAGGCGGTCAGGTGGAGAGGGAGGTCGCCGCTGCCGAGCCAGAAGAGCGTCGGGAAGAGGCGGTACGCCCGGGGGCCGTAGATGGAGTGGGCCCAATCGAGAAACTGGCCGACCGGGAGCAGGCCGTGCTCGCCCACGAGCCCGGTGATCTGCACGGCGAGGGACGCGAACGCGATCAGGTAAACCAGGCCGAGCAGCCGGAGGAACAACCAGCGGGAAAGGAGGTAGGTCCGGCGCATCGCAGACGGAAATTAGCCCGTGGACGGCGCGTGCCGGGGACTCCGGGCGAAGGCGGGCGATGAGGCTCGACCAGTGAGCCACCTTCCCGGACCGCCCCCACCGCCCCAGATTTGCAGCCAGCCCGCACCCCGAGGAATCAATGGACGATGCCACCGCTCCCGCCGAGCCCGGAATCTCGCGCGCGCTCGCCGCGCTGCACTCGCTGCTCATCCCTGGCGAGGAGCTGCAGACCCACGCCCTCCAGCGCCGCCTGTTCGCGCTCACCCACCGGCGAACCGTCGTGGGCGCGACGTCGGGACGGCTCATCGCGGTGACCCGCGGTCTGTTCGGCGACTACGCGCCGCAGGACGTGCGCTGGCAGGACCTGCAGGACGCGCAGCTCCGCGTCGGCGTGTTCGGCGCCACGCTCACGGTAGCGGTGCACGGCACCGATGATCTCGCATCGGCGGAGGGAGCGCGGCGGACGCTGCTCGTCACGGGTCTGCGGAAAGACGAGGCGCAGGAGGTGTATCGCGCATGCCAGGCGCAGGAGCAGGCGTGGCGCGAGAAGCGGCGGGTGCGCGAGCTGGAGGAGCTCCGCGCCAAGTCGGGCGGAATCAGTCTCGGCGGAGGGCTGACGGGCGGCGCGCCGGCCGGCGCCGCGGCGGACGCCGGCAACAGCCCCACGGCGCGGCTTCAACGCGCCAAGGAGATGCGGCAGCAGGGTCTCCTGTCGGACGCGGAGTTCGAGCAGGTGAAGGCGCGCATCCTGGCCGAGCTCTGATCGTCGCCCCGGGAGCCGCCGCCTGAAGCTCGCCGCCCTCGCCGAGATCTCGCGCCGCGTCGCCGAGGCGCCCGGCCGCCGGGACAAGATCGCGTTGCTCGCCGGGTTGCTGGCCACCGTGCCCGCGCCGGAGATCGAGCTCGCCACCGCCTACCTCTGCGGCACCGTGCCCCAGCAGAAGCTCGGCATCGGCTACGCCTCGCTGCAGGCGGCGGCGGCCGGAACCGGGGTGGCGGAGTCGCCGCCGATCGAGCTCGCCGAGGTGAACGCCTGGCTCGACCGGATCGCCCGGACGAGCGGCAAAGGATCGGCGGCAGACCGGCGGCAGCTCCTGGCCGAGCTGCTGTCCCGTCTCACCGGCGACGAGCGGCGGTTCCTGTTCGGGCTGATCACGGGCGAGCTGCGCCAGGGCGCTCTCGAGGGCCTGGTGCTCGAAGCGGTGGCCCAGGCGGCCGGGGTCCCGGCCCCGGCGCTTCGTCGCGCCGTCATGATGGCCGGCGACCTCCCCCAGGTCGCGCGGGCGGCGCTCACCGGTGGCGCCGGGACGCTCTCCGGCTATGCCGTGCAGCTCTTCCGGCCGGTGCTGCCGATGCTCGCGGGAACGGCGGAGAGCGCCGAGGAGGCGCTCCGTGAGCTGGGTGAGGCGGCGCTCGAGCTCAAGCTCGACGGCGCCCGCGTGCAGATCCACAAGCGCGGCGACGAGGTCCGGATCTACTCCCGCCGGCTCAACGAGGTCACACCCGCGGTGCCCGAGCTGGTGGAGACCGCCCGTGCCCTGGCGGCGCCCGAGCTGATCGTGGAGGGTGAG
The DNA here is from genome assembly GCA_035699205.1 of Gemmatimonadales bacterium. Lineage (GTDB taxonomy): Bacteria > Gemmatimonadota > Gemmatimonadetes > Gemmatimonadales > GWC2-71-9 > CAVVWJ01. Next base: position 3,870 of record DASSBA010000150.1, on the reverse strand, counting down.
GCGATCGCGCTGCGGGACGACGGCTCGCCCCATCCCTTCCAGACCACGATGAGCCGCTTCGGCCGCCGGCTGGACGTCACGCAGGCACGGGAGACGGTGCCGCTCACCCTCTTCCTGTTCGACCTGCTCTACCTGGATGGCGCCTCCGTCATGGACGAGCCGCTGCACCGGAGGTCCGCCGCGCTGGCCGATGCGGTACCGGAGCGCCTGCTGGTGCCACGACTGGTGACCGCGTCGGTGGAGGACGCGCGCGGCTTTCTGGCGGCCGCGCTGGATCGCGGACACGAGGGGATCATGGCCAAGGCGCTCGATGCGCCGTACGAGGCGGGGCGGCGCGGGCGCCGCTGGCTCAAGGTCAAGCCGGTGCGCACGCTCGATCTGGTCGTGCTGGCGGCGGAATGGGGACATGGCCGGCGCCGCGGCTGGCTCAGCAACCTCCACCTTGGCGCCCGTGATTCGGAGCGCGGCGGTTTCGTGATGCTGGGCAAGACGTTCAAGGGGATGACTGACGTGATGCTCGCCTGGCAGACGGCGCGGTTGCTGGAACTCGAGGTGTCGCGGGACGCTCACACGGTATATGTGCGGCCCGAGCTGGTCGTGGAGGTGGCGTTCAACGACCTGCAGGCCAGCCCGCAGTACCCGGGCGGCCTGGCGCTCCGTTTCGCGCGCATCAAGGGATACCGGCCGGACAAGACGGCCGCCGACGCGGACACGCTCGCCACCCTGCAGGAGATCTGGCGGCGGCAGGTGGCGCTCGGATCACCGCGCGGGTAAGTGGACGCGGCACGCACGCAGGCCCCCGCTGGCGCGCCGCCGGTCATTCCCCCATTCTTGGGCGCCGCATCGTATCGTTTCCTTTTTCCCATCCAGGAGAGATCATGTCCTCCCGTACGCTTGGTCGCGCCATGCTCCTCGCGGCCGCCGCTCTGGCTGGTTGCAAATCCGATCGCCAGCCCCCGGAGTCCCCGGCCGCTTCGACCACCTCCGCCGGCTCGCCTGCCGCGTCGGCGGCGGCGCCCGCCACCGTCACCATCACCGCGACCGATTACAAGCTCGAGCTGCCGGCCAGCATCCCGGCAGGAGTCGTCGCCCTGAAGCTCGTGAACCACGGACAGGAGCTCCACCAGGCGCAACTGGTCCGGCTCGAGGATGGCAAGACGGCGGCGGATTTCGAGGCGGCGATGAAGCGGCCCGGCCCGCCGCCCGCCTGGGCCAGGTTCGTCGGCGGCCCGAACGCCATTACCCCGCGGCAGGAAACGACGGGCACCTCGGCGCTCGTGCCCGGGCACTACGTGGCGGTGTGCCTGATCCCGGGCCCCGACGAGGTCCCCCACGTCATGAAGGGAATGATCCAGCCGTTCGAGGTCACCCCGGGCCCCAGCGCCGCCGCCGAATTGCCGGCGACCCAGGACACCGTTCGGCTCGTGGACTTCGCCTTCGAGCTCTCCCACCCGCTCACAGCCGGCCGCCACTCGATCCTGGTCGAGAACGCCGGGCCGCAGCCCCACGAGCTGGTGCTCCTGAGGCTCGCCCCCGGGAAGACGATCCAGGATTTCGGTACCTGGGCCACCACCGGTCAGATGAAGGGCCCGCCGCCGGCCATGCCCCTGGGCGGGGTCGGGGTCATGGAGAAGGGCGGCAGCGGCGAGTTTGCGGTGGAGCTGACCCCGGGCGAGTACGGCCTGATCTGCTTCGTGCCCGATGCCAAGGACGGGAAGCTGCATCTGATGCACGGGATGGTGAAGCAGTTCAAGGTCGGGTAGCACGTCACCGCCGCGGGGCCGTCGCTGGCGACGGCCCCGCGGCGGTGACGTCTTTCCCGAATCAAATCAGCGGGCGGTGGTGCTGGTATCGGCCCCCGGCTGCTGCTGGCCGGTGGTGTTCTTGACGGTATCCATCTGAGTCGCGCGATCGCCCTGCTTCATCGTCGTGTCCACGTCCACCGACGTGTCGTGGGAGATGAGCGCGGTGTCCTGCGTCTGCTGGGTCGTGACGACCGTGTCCATCGCCTCCCCGGCACGGCCGGTCTCATTCGCCCGATTGTTGTTGCATCCGGCGAGAGTCGCCACGGCCAGCGCACCTGCTGCGAGTACGAACCGCATTTCCGTCCTCCATGTCACCGTTGCTGCCAATGGCGGCCCGGCAGGCCGCGACGTCCCCGGGTGGGCCGCCAGCGTGGAAACCTCCACCTCCCGGCCCGGAAACGCGGTGACTGGACTCACCGCTCCAGCACATGAAAGAATCTTCATAATCCAGCCGATCTACCTTGCCGCCGAGCTCCGGAACAGCCCGAGGTACTGTCCGTAACCCTCCGCTTCCAGTCGATCCACCGGGATGAACCGGAGCGACGCCGAATTCATGCAGTACCGCAAGCCCGTGGGCTTCGGGCCGTCCTCGAATACATGGCCCAGGTGCGAATCCGCGTGGGCCGAGCGCACCTCGGTGCGCTCCGCCGCGAGCTGGCGGTCGTTCCGGGTCTTGATGTTCGCGGGCTCGAGCGGGCGGGTGAAGCTGGGCCACCCGGTCCCGGACTCGAACTTGTCCAGCGAGCTGAACAGCGGCTCGCCGGATACGACGTCCACATAAATGCCCGCTGCGTGGTTGTCCCAGTAGGCGTTGTGGAACGGCCGCTCGGTCCCCTCGTGCTGGGTCACGGCGTACTGCTCGGGCGTGAGCTTCTGCTTCAGGTCGGCGTCGCTGGGCTTCTTGAAGGTCATCGGATTCCATCCCGTCGCTTGGGTCTGCGCCGCCGCGCCGGTCCCCGCGAGGAGGGCCGCGAGAACGGCGCCGAGAATCAGGGTCGCTTTCATCTTTCCGTCCCCTGAGAGATAGTCACGTCGCCCCAGAGCTGCCGGATCCGCTCGTCGCGCCGGCAGCCGATCCGGTACGCCTCGTATCGCGCCGGATGCTTCCGGTAGAACTGCTGGTGGTACTCCTCGGCGGGATAGAAACGGGTGGCCGGCTGGACGGCGGTCACGACCGGTGTGGCGAAACGGTGCGACCGGTCGAGCGCCCGCTTCGACGCCTCGGCCGCGCGCCGCTGCGCCGGGTCGTGGTAGAAGATGATCGAGCGGTACTGCGGGCCGCGGTCGCAGAACGCCGCGTTCGGGGTGAGCGGGTCGATGTGGTGCCAGTAGACGTCGAGCAGGCGCTCGTAGGAAATCCGCGCCGGATCGAACGTGACCTCCACCGACTCGGCGTGGCCGGTGGCCCCGGTCTCTACTTCCTCGTAGGTCGGATCCGCCGTGGTGCCGCCCGCATAGCCGGCGGTGACCGCCACGACGCCGGGCACGCCGTCGAAGGCCTTCTGCATCGACCAGAAGCACCCCCCCGCGAAGGTAGCGACGCTGGAGGTGGCGGCAGCAGGCGGGCCGGCCGACCAGGCGGCAAAGGGAAGGACGAGCAGGGAGGCAGCGATGAGTCCGCGGAAGCGGTGGATCGAGCGAGGCATGCCGGGCACTCCAGTCTGGGTCCACCATGGAAACGCCGGGAACGCCCGGTTGGATCCGTTGGCGGTGCAGTCCCCGCCTAGGCGAGCCAATCCCGGCGGGCGTCCGAGGCGGGTGGATCGATCAGGCGGATCCGGGCGCGCGCGAGGTCCCTCGCGGTAGCCACGTAGAGCCGGTAGCGGACCGGAGGGGAGGCCGCGGACGAGCCGACGGCCAGCTCCTGCAGCGGGAGGTCACCCTCGATTTCGAGCACGGCGACGGCGGGATCGAGCGGCTGCAGCGCGTCGAGGCTGTCGAGCAGGAGATAGCAGACCGGCTCCGCGCTGGCGGCGCCGGCAAACCCCTCCGCCACGATCGTGAGCGCCTCCATGTGGGAGGTGATGTGATATAAGCGCATGGGAGCAGTCACCTTCGCCCGCGT